>CAMYJZ010000058.1 GCA_947258845.1 uncultured Ectothiorhodospiraceae bacterium
CATCAGGGAAAGCGAGAGTGGTCTCTACAACGACCAGGTGGACATGTCATTCCGCATGGGCATGGGCTGGTTCATCTTTTCCGAGGTAATGTTCTTCGCGGCCTTTTTCGGGACGCTGTTCTATGCACGCGTCTACTCGGTGCCGTGGCTGGGCGGTGCCGGCAACAACGTGATGACCAACGAACTGCTGTACCCCGCCTTCGAGGCCATGTGGCCGACCAATGGTCCCGGTGAAGTGGGCGGCGAGTACCGGCCGATGGGTGCTTGGGGTATCCCGGCCATTAATACCATGATCCTGCTGACTAGTGGCGTGACCGTCACCCTGGCACACTGGGCGCTGAAAAAAGAGCAGCGCACCGGGCTGATACTGTGGCTGGCTGCAACCGTGGCACTGGGTTTCCTGTTCCTGGGGCTGCAGGTCTATGAGTATTCGCATGCCTACAGCGAGTACAACCTGAGGCTGAATACCGGCATGTACGGTACCACCTTCTACATGCTTACCGGCTTTCACGGTCTGCACGTGACCCTGGGTGCCACCATGCTGCTGGTGATCCTGATCCGCAGCATGAAGGGGCATTTCACCCCGAACCAACACTTTGCCTTCGAGGCCGTGGCCTGGTACTGGCACTTCGTGGACGTGGTCTGGCTGGGCCTGTTTGTATTCGTCTACTGGCTGATCTGACCGGACGGCCATGATGTAATCGGGGGCGCTGCACCTGCGGCGCCCCTTTTTTTTCAACCAGGTGCGCTGAATAACATCGTTATCAGCTATGTTTCGCGTTCCTCGATAAAAATCAATTTGCCACGGAAGCACACGGAATTACACGGAAAAAGGTAAAAGCGTGAGAAGTGAGAAGTGAGAAGTGGATGCAGGGTGCGCGGTGCGCATCGTAGATTCCCTCTGGGTTCAGGGATGAACGGCGCTTAATAAATAAATCGCCACGGAAGTACACGGAAATACACGGAAAGATAAAAGCGTGAAAGATGAAAGGCGCACCCTGTGATTGCAAGGATGCAGGGAACAGTTGGCGAGGAAGCCGGTCGCTGCGGCTAGCCGGCGTAGGCCAGCATCAGGAGAATGAACAACAGCACGGACAGGCTGATGCGCACGGTAAGCGCCCTCACGGTCCGGTCCGAGGATCCCTTGTCCTTGACCAGGTAATAGAGCCCGCTGCCAAGACTGCCAATGATCGCAAACAGGAACAGGACAACGATGATTTTGGTAAGCATGGCGGGGCGGGGCCTTCAGACTGGTTGCGGGCATTATAGCAAACACGGGAATGGGGATGCGCCTGGGCGGATTTGATTTCACCCCGGGGCTGTGGCCGACCCTGGTGACCGTGGTGCTGGTACCGGTGCTGGCGAGCCTCGGCGTGTGGCAGCTCGAACGTGCTGACTGGAAGCAGGCGCTGGTCGACGGTCACGCCGAACAGACGCGTCAGCCTCCGCTGGAACTGGCGGCATGGCTGGCCTCCGGTGATATGTCACCGTACCGGCGGGTCACGGCCCGGGGCCGCTATGACCTGGAGCATCAGCTGCTGCTGGACAACAGCATTCATCAGGGGCGTGCGGGCTACCATGTATTGACGCCGCTGGTGCTGGCCGACAGCAACGGGACTGTGCTGGTCAACCGCGGCTGGGTGCCGGTGGGTGCCAGCCGGGCGCAACTGCCGGCATTGCCGGGGCCAAAAGACCTGGTCAGCGTGCAGGCCCTGGTAAGCTATCCGCCGGAGAAACGCCTGCGGCTGGACAGCGTGGAGGAACCCCACGCGGGTTGGCCCCGGGTGGTGCAGCTGATCGAGCCCGGGTCGCTGCAGCAGCAGCTGGGATTTGAATTGCTGCCGGTGGTCCTGCTGCTGGATGCGGATGCGGCGCACGGCTTTGCCCGGGAATGGCGGCCGGTTTACGGGGCCACGCCGGACAAGCACCGTGCCTATGCCCTGCAGTGGTTTACGCTGGCCCTGGTACTGGCCCTGATCTATTTCGGTGTGAATACACACCGGCTGTCAAACAAGCAATAGTGATCGCTTATGAGTCATCTCAAATACACGCACCCATCAGGGCCGGGCACCGGCGCCAGGCGCCAGCGCGGCTTCCTGAGTTCCCGGCAGGCGCTGGTGTTGCTGGGCCTGCTGTTTCTTTCACCGATGCTGATTGCCTGGATTATGCACCTCAGTGGCCAGCAGGGCTGGCGCCCCGAGGGCACCACCAACCAGGGGGTGCTGGTACAGCCACCGCGGCCGCTGGTGCTGCCCGCCGGCATACCCGGCGCTGCGGGCGGGGTGCTGCAGGAAGACTACCTGCAGGGTAAATGGACCCTGCTCTACATCGGTACCAGCGACTGTGGCGAGACCTGCCGAACCAATCTCTACCACATGCGCCAGGTGCGGTTGTCACAGGGAGAGAACCTGCAGCGGGTGCAGCGCCTGTTCCTGGTCGCGGATGCGACCAGCCTGGAACCGCTGGCCGATATCCTCAAGGAATACCCGCAGCTGACCAGCGCTGCCTTGTCACCCGGGCAGAGCGCCGAACTGGCCCCGCTGTTTTTGATCGACGCGGAACCCATGCGCGCCGCCGAGCGCGTGTACCTGGTTGATCCGCTTGGAAACCTGATGATGTACTATCAGGCCGATGCCGACCCGCGCGGCATGATCAAGGACCTGAAACGGCTATTGAAGTACTCGCGGATCGGTTAGTGGCCGGATGGCGTAACATTCATGTCTGTTTCGACTAAAGAAAACACGGGTATCGGAATGCCGGGCCAGCCAGTCCTTGATGTATGCAAGAGTTATCTGGGCCTCTGCAAGCTCAAGGTCGTCGCCCTGATCGTGTTCACGGCCATGGTGGGGATGTTTCTGGCCACCATACCGCCCGGCATGGTGCCGCTGGACGTGTTGCTGCTCGGTAATCTGGGTATCGGCATGGCGGCCTCGGCGGCCGCGGCTATCAACCATGTGCTGGATGCGCGCGAGGACGCGCGCATGGCGCGGACCAGCAGGCGTCCCCTCCCGCAGGGACAGATCAGCGAGCGCAGGGCACTGCTGTTTGCCGTGCTGCTGGGTGCGGCGTCCATGTTTATCCTGGTGTACTTCATCAATACCCTGACCGCGGTGCTGACCTTCCTGTCGCTGGTCGGTTACGCGGTGGTCTACACCATGTACCTGAAGCGCGCGACCCCGCAGAACATCGTCATCGGCGGGGCGGCCGGGGCGGCACCCCCCGTCCTGGGCTGGACAGCGCTGACCGGGAGCCTCGATCCGCATGCCCTGCTGCTGTTCCTGATCATCTTCGTGTGGACGCCGCCGCACTTCTGGGCGCTGGCCATCCATCGGCGCGACGAGTACGCCAGGGTGGACATCCCCATGTTGCCGGTGACCCACGGTGTGCCGTTCACGCGCCTGCAGATTCTGCTGTATACCCTGCTGCTGATCGCCGTCAGTGTGCTGCCGTTCGCGACCCGCATGAGCGGGCCGTTCTACCTGGCCGGGGCCCTGGTGCTGGGTGGCGGTTTTCTCTATTACGCCGTGGCGTTGATGAAGGGCAATGACGAGAAGGTCGCCATGAAGACCTTCGGTTATTCCATCTGGTATTTGATGATCCTGTTCGCCATCCTGCTGCTGGACCATTACCTGCCGTTGCTGTTCTAGAGATTCTGTCGGTGCTCAATGCGTGATATGAAAAAATTTCACCGCAGAGAGGCCAAGAACGCAGAGAAAATACATCTTTGATTTCTCACCACAAAGACGCAAAGGACGCAAAGTCAAAACCTGCTTCCTGCCAACAAAATAACGCGGGCATCTCATCTGTAACAGTTCAGGTTTTGTTACTTGTAATGCTTGCTCTGTGTTCTCCGCGTCTCCGCGGTAATTAATCCTGTGCCTCATTTCTCCGGGCAATAAAAAACGGCCCGTGAGGGCCGTTTCAGTTGGAGCCGGTGGTGGTGTGTTCAGGCCACCAGGGTCTTCTTGAGTTTGTTGATGGCGTTCTTCTCCAGTTGCCGGATACGCTCGGCCGAGACTCCGAAGCGGGCCGCCAGTTCCTGCAGCGTTATCTTGTCTTCCGTCAGCCAGCGCGCTTCCAGAATCGCGCGGCTGCGCTCGTCCAGTTGTGCCAGTGCCTCGAACAGGCTGTCGCTGCTCTGCTGCTGCCAGTCGTGCTGTTCGATACTCAGGGCCGGGTCGTTGGATGCGTCCGTCAGGTAGGCCGCCGGTGCAAACTGCCGGGTGTCCTCATCATCTTCGCTGCCGCCGAGGTCGAAGCCGATGTCCTGACCGCTGAGACGTGACTCCATCTCCAGCACGGTTTCCGGTTTGACGCCGAGATCTTCTGCCACGGCATTGACCTCGTCCAGGTTCATCCAGCCGAGGCGCTTTTTGGCGCTGCGGAGGTTGAAGAACAGCTTGCGTTGCGCCTTGGTGGTGGCGACCTTGACGATGCGCCAGTTGCGCAGGATGAATTCATGGATCTCGGCGCGGACCCAGTGCACCGCAAAGGATACCAGGCGCACACCCCGGTCAGGATCAAAGCGTTTGACTGCCTTCATCAGGCCGATATTGCCCTCCTGGATCAGGTCACCCAGGGCCAGACCGTAGCCACTGTAGCCACGGGCCACCCGCACCACGAAGCGCAGGTGCGACATCACCAGCTGGCGCGCCGCGTCGATATCCTTGTGCTGCTGCAGGCGCAGCGCCAGCGCCCGTTCCTCTTCGGCGCTGAGCACCGGGATACTGAAGGCGGCCTGGATGTACTGGTCCAGGTTGCCGGTCGGCAGCGGCAGTGCAAGTGATTGATTTCTAGTAACTAAATCCTGACTCATTCGGTCGTTCTCCGGTTGGCTGGACGTATTTTAGCACTCTGGCATATAGAGTGCCAATTACCTGAAAAGTTTCAGGAAAATCGGCATATAAATCGGAACCTTGAGGTGTGGAGTGGCGCCACCAGGGATTTTGCTCCCCTCGGGGTGGCTGACCCGGTTTCAGGACGGTTCGATGGCGCTGAGGTGGCGGCCTACGGCCATCCATGAACCCAGCAGGCCCAGTGCAATTCCGCTACCCAGCAGCATGGACAACAACTGCAGGGGCAGTGTCTGCAGGGCGAAGTTGCTCTGGTAGAGCCCGGTGAGATGTTGCACCGGGCCGGTCAGCAGCCAGAAACTGGTTTCCACCATCAGCCATGAAAGACCGGCGCCCAGGACCCCGTACCAGATCCCGCTATAGAGAAACGGCCGCCGGATGAAGCTGTTGGTCGCGCCGATCAGCTTGGTGACCACGATTTCCTCGCGCCGGTTCTGGATCTCCAGGCGGATGGTATTGCCCACTACCAGCAGCACTGCCAGTGCCAGCAGGGCGCTGATCACCACGACACTGCGGCGTGCGATGTCCAGCATGGCCGCCAGCCGCTGGACCCATTGCAGATCCAGCTGCGCCAGTTCGGTCTCCGGTAGTGCGCGGAACTTCTCCTGGAGTGTGCCGACCGCCGCCGGGTCGCTGTGCCCCGGGCCGGGTGTCACCAGCAGCACCACCGGCAGCGGGTTCTCGTCCAGCGCGCCGAGCACATCGGCGAAGCCGGAGTGCTGGCCGAATTCCTCCAGCGCCTCCACCGGGGTGACCAGGGTGACTGCGGCAACCTCGGGCCAGCCGCGCACCTTGTTTGCCAGCGTGGCCGCGGCCTCCTCCGCTACCCCGGTCTTGAGGAACACCGACAGGCTGGCCTGTCCGTCCCATGAACCGCTGAGCCGGTCCAGGTTGTCGAGCAGCAGGTACATCCCTGCGGGCATGGCCAGGGCGATTCCGATCACGGCGGCGGTCATCAGGCTGGAAACCCAGTTGCGGTAAAGTCGCCCCAGGCTGTCGAAGGCGACCTGTGCATGCCGCAGCAGCCAGGTCCGCGGCGAGAGCCTTCGCCGCAATGACTTGCTCCAGTGATGCGGTGAGCGGCGCCGGTTGCTGCGTGCATGATTCATGCACTGAGCCCTGCAGGACCCGTCAGGCGCCCGTGATTAAGGGTAATGACCGGATAGGTGAGCTGCTCGATCAGGGCAATATCGTGGCTGGCGATGAGTACGGTGACCCCGACCTGGTTGAACAGGGCAAACAGATCCATGATCTCGCGGGACAGTTCAGGGTCGAGGTTGCCGGTCGGCTCATCGGCCAGTAACAGCAGGGGCTTGTTGACCACGGCACGGGCGATGCCGACGCGCTGCTGCTCACCACCGGACAGGGTGATGGGGTAGAGGCGTTCCTTGCTGAGCAGGCCGACCTTGTCGAGTGCCGCACGCGCCCGGCGCCCAATTTCCTGATGGCGGTAGCCGGCGATGATCAGCGGCAGGGCGACGTTGTCGAAGACGGTGCGGTCGAACAGCAAATGATGGTTCTGGAAGATGAAGCCGATCCTGCGGCGCAGAAACGGGATACGTCGCCGGCTGATGCGCGAGACATTCCGGTCATCGACAAAGACCTGGCCGCGGGTCGCACGCTCGATCATGGCGATCAGTTTCAGTAGCGTGCTCTTGCCGGCGCCGGAATGCCCGGTGAGGAAGGCCATGGCGCCGTCTTCCAGCTCGAGGCTGATGTTGCTCAGCGCCTCGAAGCCGCCCGGGTAGCGTTTGCTGACGTTGTCGAAGCGGATCATGGTTTACCAGTTTGTATATTCACCGCTGAGACGCGGAGGACGCAGAGAAAAGAAATAATCATTCACCGCAAAGACGCTAAGGACGCAAAGAAAACAAGAATAAATGTTAAAAACAGAAAGACATTTCGTTGGTCGGACTAGTGAATCGTAATCCAATAATCCGACTTGTAAGAAAAACCGGTCTTTTACCGTGTGCATGGATCTGCCTTTTATGTGGTGATTAGGCCTGTTAATCGTTTTTTCATATGTTCCAACTCTGCGTCCTCCGCGTCTCCGCGGTGATAATTTTTCTTTTCTTTAATTTTTGCGTTCTTTGCGTCTTTGCGGTGAATCGGGTTTTACTGTTCATCATCAGTAAACAACGCGTCCACGAATTCCGCGGCGTCGAACTCGCGCAGGTTTTCGATGCCCTCGCCGACGCCGATGAAACGGATGGGGATGCCGAGTTTTCGAGCGATGGCGAAGATGATACCGCCCTTGGCGGTGCCGTCGAGCTTGGTCAGGGTAATGCCGGTGAGTCCCATGGCCTCGTTGAACTGCTCGGCCTGGTTGAGGGCGTTCTGACCGGTGCCGGCATCGACCACCAGCATGATCTCATGCGGCGCCTTGTCGTCCAGCTTGCCCAGTACCCGTTTGATTTTCTTCAGTTCTTCCATCAGGTTCTCCTGCGTGTGCAGGCGACCGGCGGTGTCGGCGATCAGCACGTCGATATCGCGTGCCTGCGCCGACTGCAGGGCATCGAAGATGACAGAGGCTGCGTCGGCGCCCTGTTGCTGGGCCACCACCGGGACGTCGTTGCGCTCCCCCCAGCTCTGCAGTTGTTCCACGGCCGCGGCCCGGAAGGTGTCGCCGGCGGCCAGCATGACCTTGTGGCCCTGTTGCTGCAGGCGGTAGGTGAGTTTGCCGATGGTGGTGGTCTTGCCGGCACCGTTGATACCGACCATCAGGATCACGTAGGGCCGCGTGCCTGCAAGAATAACCAGTGGCTGGCTGCAGGGTGCGAGGATGGCCTGCATGTCTTCACGCAGGGCGCTCATCAGGGCGTCGGCATCATTCAGTTCCTTGCGCGAGACGCGCTGGCCGAGATCGTCGATGATCTCGCGTGTGGCTTCCACGCCGAGATCGGCAACCAGCAGGGTGGTTTCGATTTCCTCCAGCAATGCCTCGTCGATGGCCTTGCTGCCGAGCACCAGGGTGGCGACGCCGTCCGTCAGGCTGTGGCGGGTACGGGCCAGGCCGGACTTGAGCCGGGCGAACAGGCCGGTCTTTCCGGGGGCGTCTGAATCGCCGGTGGTCTTGTTTTTTCGGAAACCAAGCATGTAAATAATTGTCTGTGATAGGGTCGCAATGATGGCAAATGGTGCGGTGGGTATCCTATCATCCCATACCCGTTCGGGTTAACAGGCAAGATTCTGGAGGTTGCATGCGTGTTGTATTGACTGTGGTGCTGCTCATAGGCAGCCAGCTGGCGCTGGCGCGTGGGGCGGTGCACGAGTATCAGCTGGATAACGGTATGAAACTGATTGTCAAGGAAGACCATCGCGCGCCGGTGGTCGTTACCCAGGTGTGGTACAAGGTCGGCGCCAGTTACGAGCACGACGGGATTACCGGCATCTCCCACGTACTGGAACACATGATGTTCAAGGGTACGAAAAACCATGAGGCGGGTGAGTTTTCCCGCATCATCGCCGAAAACGGCGGTAAAGAGAATGCCTTTACCAGCCGCGACTACACCGCCTATTTTCAGCGTCTGGAAAAGAGTCGCCTGCCGGTGAGTTTCGAGCTGGAGGCGGACCGCATGCGCAACCTGCAGCTGGACGAGTCCGAGTTCGCCAAGGAACGCAAGGTCGTCATGGAAGAGCGCCGCCTGCGTACCGAGGACAAGCCCACCTCGCTGACCTATGAGCAGTTCCAGGCCACGGCCTTCACCAGCAGTTCCTATCGCAACCCCACCATTGGCTGGATGGACGATCTCGAAAACCTGCAGCTGGATGACCTGCAGGTCTGGTACGAGCGCTGGTATGCACCGAACAACGCGGTTCTTGTGGTGGTCGGTGATGTCCAGCCCGACGCGGTCTTCAGGCAGGCGAAGCAGCATTTCGGGCCGCTCAAGCCCGAGCAGATCCGGGCCCCCAAGCCGCGCATCGAGCCGCCGCAACCCGGTCAGCGGCGTATCACCGTGTCGGTGCCGGCCGAGGTGCCTTATTTGTTGATGGGGTTCAAGGTGCCGGTTCTGGGGACCGCCGGGGATATCCGGGAGGTCTACGCACTGGAGGTGCTGTCAGGCATCCTGGATGGTGGCGACAGCGCGCGGCTGACGCGGGAGCTGGTGCGTGGCAGCCAGGTCGCCTCCAGTGCCGGTGCCGGCTATGATCTCTATGATCGCCAGGCCAGCCTGTTCCTGATCGAGGGTACCCCGGCCAACGGTCAAAGTATCGAGGCGGTGGAGCAGGCGCTGCATGAGCAGATCAGGCGGCTGCAGGAAAAGCCGGTCGAGGCCGGCGAACTGGCGCGGGTCAAGGCCCAGGTGGTCGCCAGTGATGTGTTTGAGCAGGACTCGATCTATTACCAGGCCATGCAGATCGGCCGGCTGGAGTCGGTCGGGCTGGACTGGTCACTCATGGACGAATACGTCGAGCGGGTCAATGCCGTGACTGCCGAGCAGGTCCAGGCGGTAGCCAGGAAATACCTGGTGGCGCAGCAGCAGACCCTGGCCGTGCTCGATCCCCTGCCGCAGGCTCCCGGCAAGAAACCACGGCCGGCGACTCCGGGAGGTGGCCATGGGCATTGATTTTCTGAACCGGGCAGTGCGCTCCGGCGCCCTGGTCGGCGCGGTCTGGCTGGTTACCCTGGGCACGGTGCTGGCCATGCCGCCGATACAGCACTGGCAGACCGCGAACGGCGCGCGTGTGTATTACGTGCCGGCACCCGAGCTGCCCATGGTGGATGTCCGCGTCGTGTTCGCGGCCGGTAGTGTGCGTGATGGCGATCTGCCGGGACTTGCCAGCATGACCAACCACCTGCTGGACAAGGGGGCCGCGGGGCTGACCGCCAACGAGCTCGCCGCACGACTGGAAGGGCTGGGTGCGCGGCTGGGCTCA
Organism: uncultured Ectothiorhodospiraceae bacterium; assembly: GCA_947258845.1. Classification (GTDB taxonomy): domain Bacteria; phylum Pseudomonadota; class Gammaproteobacteria; order UBA9214; family UBA9214; genus CAMYJZ01. The sequence goes on from CAMYJZ010000058.1 coordinate 9,732, forward strand.
GGCGCCCTGCGCGATATGGCCTGGGTGTCGCTGCGCAGCCTGAGCGATGCGGTGCTGCTGGAACCGGCGCTGGAGGTGCTGCAGCAGGTGCTGGGCCAGCCGGATTTCAATGCAGGTGATTTTGAACGCGAACGCGAGCGTACCCTGGTTTCGCTGCGCGAGGACGAGCAATCGCCGTCCACGATCGCGGGATACCGCTTTTACCGGGCGGTCTTTGGCGAACACCCCTATGCCACGCGCCCGGTCGGTGACGCGGCCAGCCTGCAGCGGATGACACTCAGGGACATCCGCGCCTATTACGAGAAACACTATGTCGCCGGCAATGCCGTCATTGCCATCGTGGGCGATGTCGATCGCAAGGCGGCCGAGCGCCTGGCGCAGCAGCTTGCCGGTGCCCTGCGCGACGGAGAAGCGGCCCCTGCTGTCGCGCCGGTCGCCGATCTCGAGAACGTCTTCGAAGAACATATCCTGCATCCCTCGACGCAGACCCATGTGCGCATGGGGGCGCCGGGCATGCGCCGCGGGGATCCGGACTATTTCCCCCTCTACGTGGGCAATCACATCCTCGGCGGTGGTGGGCTGGTGTCGCGCCTGAACGAGGAAATTCGCGAAAAGCGCGGCCTGTCCTACAGTGTCTACAGTTATTTCTCGCCCATGGAACAGGATGGTCCCTATATCTTCGGGCTGCAGACCCGCAACGACCAGCTGGACGAGGCCCTCGAGGTGCTGCGCGCGACCCTGAAGGACTTCCACCGCGAGGGGCCGACAGGGAAGGAGCTGGTGGCTGCGAAGAAAAACATCACCGGCGGATTCGCCCTGCGCATCGACAGCAACAGCAAGATCGTCGAGTACCTCGCCATGATCGGCTTTTACCAGCTGCCGCTCGACTATCTCGTGACTTTCAATTCCAGGGTCGAGGCCGTCACCCGCGAGCAGATCCGGGATGCCTTCCGGCGCCGGGTGCCCGTGGACAACATGGCGACCGTTATCGTGGGCGGGGAGAAGTAGACCTCCCGCTTGGCGGGACTACACGCATACCGGAATTCCCTGACAGCCCGGCGCGACCATTGCCGGCAGTCGCGCCCCGGTCTCCCTGCTAGGCTTTTCCCCGGGTTGTCCCGAATCGATACCGACGGGGCCGCCCCGCTTTCACGGGATTAAAGTCTATATAAACAGGGAGGTGCTTATGTCCATGGAACGGACACCTTTTCACAGCATGCCGGTGTGGCTGCCAGGCCTTGCCGGCATGTTTCTTTCTGCCAATGCCGGTGCCGGCACGCTGATTTCCGAAGTCCTTTATGATGCCGCGGCCACGGATAACGGCAACACCTTTGTCGAACTGTACGGTCCCCCGGGGACCGTGCTCGACGGTCTGCTGCTGGAAGGCGTGAACGGTACCGACGGTAGTGTGTACCGTTCGGTGACGCTGGCCGGTGCGATACCGGCCGACGGTGTGTTCGTGATCGCCGATGACAGTGGTGACGGTACCAGTCAGGTCGGCAACGCTGACCTGGTCAGGGAGGTGGATTTCCAGAACGGGCCGGATTCCATCGTGTTGCGCGACGCTGCCGGGGTGCTGGACGCACTCGGTTACGGCGACTTCGCGGGTGCCGTGTTTGCCGGGGAAGGCCGCGCGGCGCCGGATGTGCCGGCCGGCAGCAGCCTGGCACGATTCAACCCGCTGCTGGATACGGATGACAACCTGGTCGATTTCCTGCTGCTCGATCTGCCGACCCCGGGCAGTGTGCCGGCCAGTGCGGTGCCGGTGCCCGCGGCCTTCGGCCTGTTCCTGTGGGGAATGGCCGGGCTGGCGGTGGTGGCGCGCAGGAAACAGCCGGTCCGGTGAGAGAGACGTAATTCGGGGGTCAGGGCCATGCATGGCGTTTGACGGCTGCCCGGCGAGGCCGGATCATGCCGTCACATGAAAGCCAACCAGCCGCGCAACCAGCTGCGCATCATTGCCGGGACCTGGCGCGGGCGCAAGCTGGTCTTCGCCCCGCTGCCCGGGCTGCGCCCCACACCGGACAGGGTCAGGGAAACCCTGTTCAACTGGCTGGCCCCGGTGATCCGGGGTGCGCGCTGTCTCGATCTCTATGCCGGCAGTGGCGCCCTGGGCATGGAGGCCGCCTCGCGCGGTGCCGCCGAGGTCGTGCTGGTGGACAGCGACCCGCTGGTCGCGCGTACCCTGCGGGAACAGCTGCGCGTGCTGGATGCCGACCAGGTCCGGGTGGTGGAGGCGGATACCGGTGCGTACCTGCGCGGACCTGTAACGCCTTTTGATGTGGTGTTTCTCGATCCGCCGTTTCGTGAGCAGCGTCTGTCGCAGGCAATACACCAACTTGAGGCAGGCGGCTGGCTGGCGGATCCGGCCTGGGTGTACCTGGAGGCGGAAGCGGAACTGAAACTGACACTGCCACCGAACTGGGAGTTGTACCGCAGCAAGACGGCCGGCCAGGTGGGTTATCACCTGGTGCGGCGCCGCCCGCCGGCGTGAACCGCTAACGGCGGGAAATACCGGTTCACCGGGTCCGCCTGTCATTTATGCCGATCCTGGCGTCAGCTGTACCCAATTCCGGGTTTCCGCCATAATCGGGCCATGGATACCGTCGTTTACCCGGGTACCTTCGACCCTATCACCAATGGACACTCCGACCTGGTCGAGCGGGCCTCGCGCCTGTTTGAACAGGTCATCGTGGCCGTCGCCGTCAATCCGGACAAGCAAGGCGCATTTCCCATAGAGACCCGCGTCACCCTGGCGCGCGAGGTGCTGGCACACATCGACAATGTCGAGGTCTGCAGCTTCGATAACCTGCTGGTGAATTTCCTCCGTCAGAGACAGGCGGGAGTCATCCTGCGCGGACTGCGCGCGGTCTCCGATTTCGAGTACGAGTTCCAGCTGGCCGGCATGAACCGCCACCTCGCGCCCGAGATCGAAACCCTGTTCCTGACGCCGGCCGAACAGTACGCCTATATCTCCTCCAGCCTGGTGCGCGAGATCGCCAGCCTCGGTGGTGACGTCACGCCCTTTGTCCACGGTTGCAGTCATGTCGCTATTGATTACCGACGAATGCATCAACTGTGATGTGTGCGAACCCGAGTGCCCGAACGATGCCATCTACCAGGGCGTGGAGATCTATGAGATCAACCCGGGGCTGTGCACGGAATGCGTCGGGCATTTCGAGACCTCGCAGTGCGTGGAGGTGTGTCCGGTCGAATGCATCCTGGTCGATCCCGATATAACAGAGACGCGGGAACAGCTCGAGGTGAAGTACGAGAAGATCACCGGCAAGAAGGTCGTATGACAAGCGGTCCTGAACAAACAGCAATAAGGCCCCGTTTCGGGGCCTTATTGCTGAGCGTCCTGCTGCTTGTTACCAGCGGCTGTGCGCACCGTCCGCCGGCGGCCGCGATTGCCAGTGCACATCCGGCGGCCACGCAGGCTGGTATGGAGATCCTGGCGCAGGGCGGCAATGCCTTCGATGCCGCGGTGGCGGTCAGCGCGGCGCTGGCGGTGGTCGAGCCCTACAGTTCCGGACTGGGTGGCGGTGGTTTCTGGTTGCTGCACCGCGCACAGGACGGCCACCAGGTCATGATCGACGGGCGGGAACGCGCGCCCCTGGCCGCCATGCGCGATATGTACCTCGATAACAGTGGCGAGGTGGTCCCGGGACTGTCGATCAAGGGAGCGCTGGCGGCGGGTATCCCCGGCGAGCCGGCAGCACTGGCGCATATCGCCGGTCACTATGGCCGGCTGCCGCTGGCGCAAAGCCTGGCCCCGGCCATCGGGCTGGCGCGCAAGGGCTTCGCGGTGGATGCGGTATACCAGCGCCTGGCCGGGTTCCGGCTGGCGGCGTTGCAGGACGATCCGGAGACCGCGGCGATCTTCCTCGCCGATGGCGAGGTCCCGCCGCTTGGACAGCACATTGTGCAACCGGACCTGGCGGCCACCCTGGAGGCGCTGGCACAATCCGGCCGGGCCGGTTTCTACGCGGGCCCGGTCGCACGGCAACTGGTCGATGGCGTACGCCAGGCCGGTGGTATCTGGTCACTGGACGATCTGGCGCAATACACGGTCATCGAGCGCGAACCGGTGCGCGGTCACTACCGGGGCCTGCGGATCGTGTCCGCGGCGCCGCCCTCATCCGGCGGTACCGTGCTGGTGACCATGTTGAACATCCTGGAGGATTTTTCGCTGGAAGAGACTGACGCTGTCACGCGCACCCACCTCATGGTCGAGGCCATGCGGCGGGCCTACCGTGACCGGGCGCAGTACCTGGGCGACCCGGACTTCGGGGAACTGCCGGTTGCGCAACTGACCAGCCGCGCCCATGCGGCCGACCTGCGCGCCTCGATCCGGCTGGACCGTTCTACACCCAGCGCGACCTTGCCGGCCAGCGCCGCAATCACCGAGGGACAGGACACCACGCATTTCTCGGTGCTGGATCGCGACGGCAACCGGGTGGCGGCCACCCTGAGTATCAACTATCCCTTCGGGGCTTGCCTGACGCCGCCCGGCACGGGGGTGTTGCTAAACGATGAAATGGATGACTTCTCCGCCAAGCCCGGCGTGCCCAATGTCTACGGCCTGGTCGGCGCCGAGGCCAATGCCATCGCGCCCGGCAAGCGGCCGCTGTCGAGCATGTCACCGACCTTTATCGAAGGCGCAGACGGTGTGGCGATCCTGGGAACTCCAGGCGGCAGTCGCATTATCACCATGGTCCTGCTGGCCGCGCTCGACCATGCCTCCGGCGGACTGCCGGAATCCTGGGTCAGCCTGCCACGTTTTCATCACCAGTACCTGCCGGATGTGATCCAGTACGAGACGAACGCGTTTAATGATGCACTGATCGAGGGACTGGCCGCACGCGGTCACCGCTTGAAACCGCTGGATTCCAGCTACGGCAATATGCAGGCAGTTTACTGGGACATAAAAAACCGGCGCGTCCACGCCGCCAGCGATCCGCGCGGCATCGGTGCTGCGGCAGTGGGCAGTATGGATTGATGCCCGGTGTTGTCGGAAAGGCGTTTCACCGCTGAGGCGCCGAGAGCGCAGAGAAATTCAAGTAAAAATGCTCTTAACCGCAAAGACGCAAAGATCGCAAAGAATATATTATTGCTACAACACCGAAACGAAAATGACCATTATTCAGATCACTGGAATAATCGGGGTTTGTTGTTAGCAAGAATTAGTCTTGACTTTGCGTCCTTTGCGTC
>CAMYJZ010000059.1 GCA_947258845.1 uncultured Ectothiorhodospiraceae bacterium
TGCACGTTCCCGGCCCCGTGATTCAGAGTTTGATCGCCACTATTCCTTGGCGCGTGCGACGTACTCTCCGGTGCGGGTATCGATCTTGAGCGTCTCGCCGATGTCGATAAAAAGGGGCACGCGCACGACCGCCCCGGTTTCCAGGGTGGCCGGCTTGCCGCCACCACCGGAGGTATCCCCGCGCACCCCCGGGTCGGTGTCGGTCACCTTGAGCATCACGAAATTGGGCGGTGTCACCGCCAGCGGCGACCCGTTCCACAGGGTAATCTCGCAGACGTCCTGTTCCTTCAGCCATTTTGCGGCATCACCGACAGCGGTCGCATCCGCGGCATGCTGTTCATAGCTGCTCTGGTCCATGAAGTGCCAGAACTCGCCGTCACTGTAGAGATACTGCAATTCGACATCCAGCACATCCGCGCCCTCGACAGACTCGCCGGACTTGAAGGTGCGCTCGATGACCCGCCCGGTTTTCAGGTTGCGTATCCTGACGCGGTTGAATGCCTGCCCCTTGCCGGGCTTTACAAACTTGTTTTCAATAATCGAGCACGGGTCGCCGTCGAGCATGATTTTCAGGCCACCGCGAAATTCATTGGTACTATACGTTGCCATGACTGTCCTTTCTGACTGAGTAAAGGCCGAACAGGGGATAAAAACGGTGGCTATGATACCCCGAATTGAAAAATCACGACACACGCCGGCCTGGCAGACGGCGCTGACGCAGGCGGTTGGCTCGGTGGATGAACTGCTGGCGCTGCTGCATATCGATGCCGCGGACCCCGACATCCGCCACTTCAATCGCGATTTCCCGCTGCGGGTACCTCGCGGCTTTGTGGCACGCATGGAAGCGGGGAATATTCACGACCCGCTGTTGCGCCAGGTTCTGCCATTACAGGAAGAAGATCGCCTGCACACGGATTTCCTGCCCGACCCGCTGCGCGAGGCGGATGCCATGCCCGTACCCGGCCTGCTGCATAAATACCGGGGCCGCGCCCTGCTCACCCTGACCGGCGCCTGCGCCATCCATTGCCGCTATTGTTTCCGACGGCATTACCCCTACGCCTCGGCCAACCCCCTGTCAGGCAACCTGGCCCGGGCAATTGAGTACCTGGCCGCTCACACCGAAATCCGCGAGCTGATCCTGAGCGGTGGCGACCCGCTAACGCTGACCGATTCACGCCTCGCGGCATTGACACGGGAACTGGCCAAGATCACCCATTTGCAGACCCTGCGGCTGCACACCCGACTGCCCGTGGTCCTCCCGGAGCGTATCGATGATCGGCTGCTCGCCTGGCTCAGTGAGCAGCCGCAACGTGTGGTGATGGTGATTCACTGCAACCATCCTAACGAGATAGATACGTCCGTGGCAGGGGCACTGGGCAAACTGGGGCAGGCGGGCGCACTGTTGCTGAACCAGTCGGTCCTGTTGAAGGGGATCAACGATGCCGCGGACACCCTGATCCGCCTGAGTGAGACCCTGCTGGCCGCCGGTGTGCTGCCCTATTACCTGCACCAGCTGGACAGGGTGCAGGGGGCTGCACATTTCGAAGTCAGCGATAGTGCTGCACACTCACTGATGGACAGCATGCATGCCGCCCTGCCCGGCTACCTGGTACCGCGACTGGTCAGGGAACTCCCCGATTTCCCGGGGAAATACCCCCTCTGGCCGTAGCCGGGAACTGACCGCCCGACCCAGAATACCCACCGCGGCCGGGGTCTTCCGCAACAGACCGCAGGGATTCCTCCATGGACGGTGATATTGTGTATATTACATAGCACCAGACGAAGAATGACTACGCTCGCAAGGATATAAGCCCAAGTCCCCATGCAACTGCAGATCCCCGAACTCAGGAAGCCCGGCGAGGGCTCCTTCAAGACCGATGCCAGGACCGTCAGCCAATGGATTGAAGACCTGCCGCTCATCAATATCGACAAGACCGTCACCCTGCTCGAGGGGGCACTCGATGAATTAAACGGCTATATCCTGCCGGACGCGGAACGCTTCGAGACACTGGAACTGTTTACCAGACCGGTCGCCCATGTCAACGACTCGCTCAAAAAGAAATACCTGGGCAGACCAATCCCGCTGGAAGGCAGCGCCCTGGCCCATGCAGAAAAGGCCATTGATCTGTGTCTGCGCATGGCCACCGGGTACAAGATCCTTGCTGCCCTGCTTGACCGGAAGACAATTACGGGCCCCCAAATGGCCACGGCAATCCATCGCGCCATCCAATATTACAGCGAGATCCTGATCAGTAATTACCAGACATACACCCGGCACCCTGCAGGCACCTGGGGCAATCTGAATGCACTTTATGCCCTCGCTGAAAAACACGGTCTGGCAACACAGGCAATCGCCGGTATAGCGACACCGCATGAGGCAACAACTTCAATCGAGGATAGCTATAAGCAAATCCTGCTGTTGTGCCTCGCCTGTCCCTACCGACTGCGCCAGAGCGAGATCCGCCAGGTGCATAATCTGCTCACCCGCTGGGCACCGTACAGCAAGCTGCTGGAAAGCGGCGACGGAGACACCGGCGATTACTTCAGTTGTCAGCTGGATAGCGATGAACCGCCTGCCTACAAGGCATTGCGGCAGGCTGGCGGGGCCAACTCGTACCGCAGGTTTCTCAGCACCCGTGACATGGCGGAGCCGGTCAACGGGACCCTGTCGGAGTACCGCTCTTCGCGCCAGCATATCGGCCTGCCCGAAGAAAAGACACTGCAACGCCTGCTGATGTCCTGGGGTGTAATGCCCGAGCGCCGCTTCACTCGTCACCGCCGCGATGACGAGGTTCAGCTGTTAATGGGGCTGGACAACATTCACGGGATGATAGCCAAACCGGCAAATTCAGTTGAAACGGCCGGGGACAGCGAAGAGCACCCGATCCGGGACAGTGAATACCTGCGCGACCCGACATTCGAACAAAGCACCGTGGTCAACATTGACTGGCTCACCGGCTCCAATGCCGGCGGCAACGGGCAGTCGGCGGATGATGCACGCACACAGGCCTTCCCGGGCTCGTCCATCAGGACACCCGAGAAACCATCCATGGAGCTCTGGAAGGTGCAGGACATGAGCGCCGGTGGCTACAGCCTGCGGCGGGAAACAGACAAGGCCTCAGGCGCCCAGGTCGGCGAACTGGTTGCCATCAATACCGACGTACACAAGGATGAAACCAGCTGGCAGCTGGGCGTAATCCGCTGGATGAAGTCCACTCGTCAGCATGGACTGGAGCTGGGCATTCAGATGCTGGCGCCCGGCGCCCGGGCCATCCGGGCCGCCATCTGCGATGAAAAGCCTGGCGAGGAAAACAAGATGAACGGCTTTCTGCTGCCGGAGATCAGGGTCCTCAACCAGCCGGCGACCCTGCTGCTGCCTTCACTGCCGTTCAGGGCCGGTTGCACGACCAAGCTGCAGCAGGAGGCAAATGAAGAGCGCATCACACTGACCCAGCAGCTGGAAAATACCGGCAGCTTTGCGCAGTTCCTGTTTGCTCCGGCGGAAGACGCCTGAGGCAAACCGCCGCATGCCCGGGTCTAGTAAAGTTCGATAAAGGCTTCCGGGTACTCGACGTGCCCGCCACCGGCGAGGTTCCCCTTGACGATTTCCATCCCGGTAAGGGCATCGGCGGGCGCCGGCAGATTACAGGTCACCCCGATCTCTTTGGCAGGCAGGAAGCCGAAACGCCGGTAATACTCGGGGTGCCCGACAACGATAATGGCACCATAGCCCTTCTCCCGTGCCAGTTCCACGCTGGCCTTGATCAGTTCGGAGCCGATACCGCGGTGACTCTGTGACGGCACGACCGACATGGGACCCAGTGCCAGCACGATCTTTTCCTCGCCATCCTTGCGTAGCGCTATCCGGGTCAGCAGCACATGCCCGACAATACGCCCGTTCAGCTCGGCGACCAGGGACAGCTCACGGTTGTAGGAACCCGATGCCCGCAGGTTACTGATCAGGTGGGCCTCCGCCTCCCCGCCGAAGGCGCTGATATGGACAACATCGATGGCGCTTGCGTCCTTGGAGGTTTCGGACCTGACAGTAATTGCATGCATGAGTCACTCCATTTCCACGAGATAGTTAAGAATCCGACTGCAATTCCCGGGCAGCCCGGGTAACAGACTAAAAATTCCACATTTCAGTTACTTGCATGCTATCAGGAAATTACCACAGGGAAAATACCCTGGCATGGCGGTTACCCTGCCCAAGCCCCCCGATGCGCGGTAAAACCAGCCCCCGACAGCTTAAGACTTTCTCCCGCGTGCCGTAAATAGTGTAGTCGGGGCTCGCATCGGGGGAATCTGTCATTCACCCGCGCGCTGCCACCTGTTTCCAGTCCAGCGAGGACATACAGTGAGTGACAAAGAAAATCTCCACCTGGTAATTGTCGAGGGTTCCGGGAAAAAGGCCCAGTCTTGCAAGGACATCCTTGAAGCTGCGGGCTATGCCGTTCAGCTTGACCGGGTCCAGGGCATCAAAGCCCTGGAAGCCCTGTTTGAAGATGCCGACCCGGACATTGTCCTCTACGGGGAAGGCGCCCGAATTCCTGAATTCGAGGCCGTGTCGATCTGGCTGGTGGAACATGACAGCAACATTCCCCTGATCGTCCTTGCCAGCGACCCCGCGGAAGTCACCCCCGGCGTCATGCAGTCGGGCGCAAGCATCGTGGTCTCGCCTGACCAACCGGACGACCTGGTATCTACCATCCGCAAGCTGCTGGACGACGCCGCTCTAAAGCGCAGGATCTGCCATCTGGAAGAGGCAGTGGAAACCATTCACCTGCAACAGCGTATCGACCAGCTTGAGAAGGCCCTGTGGGAAAAGGAACAGGACTGCACAAACCTGGTTGACAATTCCCGCGATGCCATCGCCTATGTTTATAACGGTAATTACCTGTATGCCAATCCCGCCTGTCTGGCCCGCTTCGGAATGGACAATCTTGCGAAACTGAAAGGCACCGCCCTGCTGGGACAGATCGACCCGGAAGACCATGCGGCAATCGAGGGACTGCTGCACAACTGCCATGAAGCCGGCAACGCGGTGGCAGTAAAGGTCGGGCTGGCAGACAGGCAAGGCATGACGCGCAGCACCACTGTTGAGCTTGCACCTTCCAGCTACGATAACAAACGCTGCATCCGGATGACCATCCACACACCGGGCCAGGCCAAGGGCGCCGGAATGACGCCGGAATCGAGTAACCATGAACAGCTGTTTTCCGGGGCATACAACCGCCACTACTTCATGCAGACCGTTGAGGACAGCCTGAAGTCGCCTGACAGGACAGATATCTACCAGACAGTGACCTATGTATTGCTGGATGACTTCCGGGCTATCCGCGAGAACTTCGGCATCTATGCCGGCGACCAGGCGATCAGGAACATCACCGCCCTTATCGAGGCCAACTACGATAGCGAAGATACGGTGGCCCAGTTCGGCGACTATGTATTTGCCATCCTCAGCGACTCGCAGAATGAAGACCAGGCCTACCTGCTGGCCGATTCCCTGCGTAAAAAAATCAAGAAACACGTCACCGTGGTTGGCGGTCAGATAATCCAGACCACCTGCAGCATCGGTATGTGCGTCATCAACGAACACATGATGAATGCCCAGGACGTGCTGTCGCGTGCAGACCTCGCCTGCGAAGTCGCCCGCTCATCCGGCGGCAATCTGGTACATATCCACAGCACGGCCATCGACAAGCAGCTCGGCAGGGAACTCGAACCACAATGCGACGTAATGATACGCAAGACGCTCGAAGACGAACGCCTTTACCTCGTCTACCAGCCGATAGTCAGCCTGAAAGACAAGTCAGGCAAATGCTACGAGGTCCTGCTCCGTGTCGTCGATGAAAATGGCCGGGTCATCCTGCCCGGCCAGTTCGTCTCGCTTGCCGGGAAAACCGGCATGAGCACTGAAATCGACCGCTGGGTTGTCAGTTCTGTTTTGACATCGCTACGCGAAAATCACGATGAGCACAGGGATACAGCGTTTTTTGTCAAGGTATCGGGCGCCACACTCGCGGACAAGGAATTCCCCGCCTGGCTTGAACAACAGCTGCAGGAAAACGAACTCAATGGCAGCGCGCTGATTCTCGAGATACCGGAGACCACTGCCGTGCGTAACAGCGTCGTCACATCCGGTTTCATCAATGCCATGCGGGAAATCGGCTGCCGGATAGCAATCGAGCATTTCGGCTACAGCAGTCCGCCCGAACTGCTGCTCGATCTTGACATGGATTTCCTGAAGATCGACGGCTCGCTCATCGACAACCTGGCCTACAGCAGCGAAAACCAGGCCAGGGTACGCTCGGTAGTCGATTTTGCGCGCACCACAAAAACTCTCTGCATTGCCGAACGCGTCGATGATGCCAGCAGCATGGTCACGCTGTGGCAGTACAACGTGGACTACATCCAGGGCAATTTTTTGCGGGAACCCGGCAAAAAACCCGATTATGACTTTGAAGATGCCATTGCATTGCACAATCTGGCAGAGAGCTGAGTCACGCCGGATTGCAATGAGAGACTTACTGAAGCAATGTCAGTCAGTAAAACAATAAACCGACCTGTTACCGGACCGTTATCCCTGCAGGAAAATCGCACGGTAGACCGAAGCGCATCAATCGAGCACGTGCGAGACCAGGCCATCGGCCAGCTTGGGTTCAAACCAGGTGGACTTGGGCGGCATCACCTCGCCGGCATCGGCAACCGCCATCAGGTCTTCCATGCGCGTAGGGTACATGGAAAACGCCACCTGCATTTCGCCACTGTCAACGCGCCGTTCCAGTTCATCAAGCCCCCGTATACCACCTACAAAATCGATACGCTGGTCGCGCCGCGGGTCGGAGATGCCGAGCAGCGGGGCCAGCAGCCTGTCAGCCAGCAGGCTGACATCAAGACGCGCCACCGGGTCTGCCGGTATCCGGTCGGCATGGATGGTCAAACGATACCATTGCCCGGCAAGGTACATACCGAACTCGCCCGGTCCGCCCGGGTGGCAGGCGCCGTCGACCGGGGATATGTTGAAATCCCCGACAAGCCCGGCCAGGAAGGTCTCCGGGCTCATACCGTTCAAATCCCTGACCACGCGGTTGTAGTCCAGGATCTTCATCTGCGTATGAGGAAAGATCACCGTGAGGAAATAAGCGGCGCTGCTGTCGGCACCCTGCCCGACCCGATTGGCGGCCACCCGCGAGGCCGCCGCCGAACGGTGGTGGCCGTCGGCGATATACAGGGCCTCCATGGCATCGAAGGCCCCGGTGATCCGCTCGATCATGTCATCATCACTGACCACCCAGAAGCGATGCCCGATACCGTCATCGGCCACCAGGTCGACTTCCGGCTGTGCATGGGTGATACCCTCGAGCAGGCCGTCCACGGCGGGCTGCGAGGGACAGGCCAGCAGCACTGGCCCGGTCTGGGCATTGAGTGCCTCGATCTGCCTCACCCTGTCATCTTCCTTGTCAGGCCGGGTGAATTCGTGCCTGCGGATCCGGTTGCTTTCGTAGTCACTGACAGAGGCCACCGCCACCAGGCCGGTCTGGCGGTGCTCGCCCATGACCAGCTGATAGACGTAGTAACAGGGCCGCGGATCCCGGCGCAGGATACCGCGGGTCTCCATCCCGGCCAGATTCGCGGCGGCCGTTTCATAGACCAGCGGATCATAGGGACTGGTGCCATCGGGCAGATCGATCTCCGCCCTGGAGACATGCAGAAAGCTCCAGGGCCGGTCCTGCGCGCGGATACGCGCCTCGGCGCTGTTGAGAACATCGTAGGGAGGCGCAATCACGTCAGCGGCCCGGTCATCAACGGGGCGCAGTCCGGCAAAAGGACGAATCAGTGTCATGGTGAAGGCCCGGCATCGTTCGGTTATCAAAGGCCGCCATTGTACACGCCAAAAACAGCGCTCGCGATCGGCATTTCCGGAAACCGGGCGGCGAACAGCGGCCAGTACTGCCGGGATAAAGCGGCATGAAGACCAGCGCCTCAGGGATGGCAGGAAGGCTCGGGGGCTGGCTGGCAGCACGACCCGGCTACCTGCGCGCAGCATTCCTGAGGATCTTCTCGGGCATCTACAAACCCGTCCATGATCGCCTGACCAGGCTGGGAAGTGCTGTATTGGCTGCCAGCGAGCGCCTGAACGGCCGGCTGCAGCAGATACCGCTGGTCTACAAGCTCTCGCTGCTGATAGCCGTCCTGGTGGTCACCTGCATGACATTGCTGGGCTCGATCATCATTCAGCAGCAAACCCGCTTGTTCGAGAACCAGCTGCATAACCAGGGAACGGCCCTGGTGAAACTGATGGCACAGGCCGCCAGGGAGCCGCTGCTGGCCGACGACCAGCTTGCACTGGATGTGATTACGACAGGATTCACGGACAACAGCAATGTCATAGCAAGTGCCCTTATTTCACTTGAATCCAGGACAATCTCCCATGCCGGCAGTTTCCATGACGGCAACAACAAGCGCCAGCTGGGGGTACTGATCGACCTGATCAAGGAAGCGCCCGGCTCCCGGGACTGGTACTTGCCGACAGCATCGAAAGCCCCTGTCCACAAGGTCATGTCCTTTATTCACCCCGTCACCTTCCAGGATGTGACCGTGGGATACGCCCTGTCCACATTAAGCCTTTCATCCATGCATCACTCGCTGCGCCAGGCTATCCAGGCCATTGCCGGCGCGACACTGCTGATCATCATGCTGGCGATCGCCATGGCAATCGCCCTGGGACGGCGCATCTCCGATCCCATTGACCAGCTGATCGAGGCCAGCCGCGCCATCGGCAACGGCGAACTCAATACGAAATTCAGCTTCAAGGAGCGTCGCACGGATGAGCTTGGGCAGCTGATGGCCTCGTTCAACCGCATGGCTGAAGGCATGCTCGAGAAATCACAGGTCAAGCAGGCATTGTCACGCTATGTCTCGCCCGAGGTGGCCAAGCTGGTGTTTGCCAACCTCGATGATGTCGAGCTCGGGGGCAAACAGGTCGAGGGCACGGTTGTGTTCGCCGACATTGTCGGATTTACCCGGATTGCCGAGAACAGCCGGCCCGAGGACCTGGTGAACATACTGAACAGGTATTTCACACTGATAACCCGCGCCTGCGAAATCAATCGGGGGACTGTCGACAAGTACATGGGGGACGGTGTCATGCTGATTTTTGGCGCACCGCAGCCCGACGTGGAGCACCGCTTTCACGCCATCAACTGCGCGGTATTGATACAACGGCTGATTGAATACGAAAACCGGCAACGCGTGCAGCAGGGACTGTTCCCCGTCAAGTTCCGGATAGGCATCAATTCCGGCAACATGCTGGCAGGCAATATGGGCTCGAAGGAACGCATGGACTACACCGTTGTCGGGGATACCGTCAATCTCGCCTCCCGCCTGTGCGGTATTGCGAACAGCGGACAAATAGTGATTTCACGCAACCTCTATATGAACGCCGATGTAAGCGAACGGGTACTCGCCGGCGAATACCAGGCCATCCGCCTGCGCGGCATCAAGGATCCCGTCAGTACCTATCTGGTCGACACGCTCGCTGCAGGCTGGCAGGACCGGATCGAGGAACAGTTCCAGGCGGTAAACCGCTCCGTGGAGGATGTGCACCGTGATGCGCACGTCAGCTAGGCTGTTAATCATACTGGCGCTGCTGCCGTTGCTCGCGGGCTGCCCGCGTATCGACAGTCTCAGGGCGATCCAGGACCGCCCGGAGGACATCGAGGCCCTGCTCGAACAGAACGAGTTCGCCCGTATCCAGCGATTGCTGGTACGCCACCCATCCCTTGCGACGGCCGGACTGAAAACAGTCATGGATACGCGTATCAGCATTTACGAGGACAACACCCTGGCGGATGCGCGCAGCCGGGTATCGGAGGGTGAGCTGAACGCTGCCGTACGCCGGCTGGATGATGCCCTCTACAGGCTGCCCGACAGCACCAGGCTGACTGACTACAAAGACACACTGGAGACCCGGCGTACCGAAGGCCTGCGGGAAAATACCCGCCGCCAGCTGCTTTCCCGGGCGCGTCATATGGCCGAGCTACAGCAACTGCAGCAGGAAAGACAACAGCTGGAATCCCCCGGTATCCGCCATTCCTTGCATCGGGATCTCAACCCGCAGCAGGTGAGGGCTGTCGGTAGCGAGTTACTGGCATGCGGACAGGATGCCCTGCGACGGGACGACCTGGAGAGCGCGACCGCCTGCCTGCAGCTGGCCGGGAAAATCAGCGACGGCCCCGAGGTGCAGGCAGCATTGAGACAGCTGGAAATCAGCCGTGAAGGCACCCCGCAGGTTTGGGAAACGCCGGCACCGGCAATTCCGGTCAGGCAGGCAGCTCCCGGCAGGGAACCCGCCAGCCAGCCGGACACCCGGCAACAGCTGCTGGTACAGACCGAAAAGGCGCTGAAAAAAAACGACCTGCTCGCGGCCCGCAAGACCTTTCACGAGCTCCAGGAAACGACCGCCGAAGGCGCTGAAATCGACGCAGTAAAACAACGCCTCGAAACCGCCATCAAGGCCAGTGTTGACGGACTGACACGCAAGGGCGACAGGCTGTACCGCGCCGAGAAGGTCGGCGCTGCCATCGAATCATGGCAGCATGCCCTCGAGCTCGATCCGGACAACACCCGCCTCCAGGAGCGACTGACACGTGCCCGCAAGGTACTGGCGCGCCTGGAGGAATTGAAAAACCGTCAGGTACTGCATCCCTGAACAGGCCGTCTCAGGAACCGACGACCTCGATACCGTCCACCTTCTGATAGCCGCGCGGCAGCTTGCGCCCGCGCCTGCCGCGCTCGCCGGCAAACTCGTCCACCTCGTCGGCCTTCATGGTCTTGTGTTTCTTGCCGGCACGCACCAGCAGCTTCTCACCGTCCTGTATGCAGCCCATGGCGGCAACATATTCATCCCGGGCCTTGAGTTTCGCTGAGGGGACGTTGATGATCTTGTTGCCTTTGCCGCGCGCCATCTGTGGCAGTTCGGCAAGCGGGATCACCAGCATGTACCCCGCTGTTGTTACCGCAACGATCCAGTCATCCTCCAGGCTCCTCACGGGTACCGGTGGCAACACACCGCAGCCCCTGGGTACCGAAAGCACGGCCTTGCCGGACTTGTTGCGGGTATACAGGTCACCGAGGCGCGCAACGAAACCGTAGCCGGAATCGGAAGCCAGCAGGTACAGCTGGTCCGACTCGCCGGCAATGACACCGACAAACCGTGCGCCGTCGGCCGGCTTCAGACGCCCGCTCAAAGGTTCACCCTGGCCACGCGCCGCCGGCAGCGAATGGGTCGGCACGGCATAGCTGCGTCCCGTGGAGTCCAGGAACACCGCCAGCTGGTTGCTGCGGCAGCGCACGGCGGCAGCGTATTCATCCCCGGCCTTGTAGTTCATCTCCGCCGGGTCGATCTCGTGACCCTTGGCCACCCGCACCCAGCCATTCCTCGACAGCACCACGGTTACCGGCTCGCTGGGAATCAGGGCCGTCTCGTCCATCGCCTGGGCGGCCTCGCGCTCTACCAGCAAAGAGCGGCGTGCATCACCGAACTTCTCGGTATCCGCCCTGATTTCCTTCTTGATCAGCGTCTTCAGGCGCTGCGCCGATCCCAGGATCTTCTGTAATTCGTCACGCTCCCCGGCCAGTTCCTTCTGCTCATCCCGGATCTTCATCTCCTCCAGGCGGGCCAGCTGCCGCAGGCGGGTATCGAGGATGTAATCCGCCTGGTCATTGGACAGCTCGAAGCGCCTGATCAGC
>CAMYJZ010000060.1 GCA_947258845.1 uncultured Ectothiorhodospiraceae bacterium
TTATAGAGGCTTGGGTTTTTTAAAATAATTTATTTTTGATTTGTTTTCTCTGCGCACTCTGCGTCTCTGCGGTGAGGAAATTTGTTTGTGTTCTTTGCGTCCTTTGCGCCTTTGCGGTTAGGACGGTATTACCGGTAGATCGCATCCCACTTCTGTACGGTTTACTGTTTCACCCGCAGTGATTCGCTGAAGCTTTCCAGGTCGCTCTGGTATTCGTCGTCGTCCTTCTCGCGTTGCCAGATCCGCACCGGCAGGTAACCGAGCTCCGGGGCGCACCAGATGTAGGTCTCGCGTTTGGTGTTGCGACGTACCTTGACCAGCTTGACGGTTTCAAAGGTCCCGGCGGGCAGTTCCAGCGTCTCCCTGGCCACCACCCTGAAGTTGTATTCCCTGAGTTTGCCGCCATCGGCGATATTGAAGGACATTTCCGTTTTGTCGGCCTGCAGCGCCAGCATCACCCCGAGTTGCGATGCCAGCCGGTCCAGGGTGCCCTCCGGTATGTCCATCTTCCAGACGCTGTCATCGACATGGTTCTTCACGCTGTGCCGATCCCAGTCGAAGTGCAGTTCGGCCTCGCGTTCCCGGACACCCCCGGAGCGCTGGTAGCGGTAGTAGTCAGGGCGAATTCCCGAGGCATCCAGGTACCCCCGGCTGAGTTCGTGCAGCTTGTCCCTAAGTAGCCAGGATATCCAGCGGCTGGGCGTGCTGCGGGTCTCGTAGCGGTAGTGGCCGTCCTTATCCAGGTCCAGTGAAACCGTCGAGGTGCCTATGCGCAGGCTGCCGCGCGACAGTTTGAAGCTGGCCTCGAATTCCGGCAATGGGGCTGCCTGAGGCGCTGTGGCGAAGGCCGCAGTGGCCAGCAGTGCGCCGATAAGGGCAAGGGTGATTTTCCGGCATCTGTATTTCAGCATGGTGCACCCGCTTCGGAGTCCAGCAGCCGGGGCCGTTCCAGTGGGGCATTGTCGAAACGGATACGTCCCTCCGGGTCTAGCTGCACGCGGCCCTCGGCATACCAGCGTATGACAACAGGATACATCCGGTGTTCCTGCTCCAGTACCCGTGCCGCCAGGCTGTCGGCATCGTCGCCGGGTAGCACCGGGACATGCGTCTGCAGGATGGCCGGTCCGCCGTCCGTCTCCTCGGTGACAAAGTGGACAGTCGCGCCGGTCTCCTTCCTGCACGCATCCAGCACCCGCTGGTGGGTGTTCAGGCCGGGAAACTCGGGCAGCAGGGAAGGGTGGATATTGATCATTTGGCCCCGGTAGTGGCTTACGAATGCCGGTGTCAGGATGCGCATGAAGCCGGCCAGTACCACCAGCCGCGGCCGGTAGTCATCGATCGTGGTCTGCAGCGCTGCATCAAAGGCGGCGCGGTCAGGGTAGCTGTTGTGGTCGATCACCTGTGTAGCGATACCGGCCTGTGCGGCGCGCTGCAGCCCCCGGGCATCCGGCCGGTTGCTGATTACTGCGCGAATCTCGACCGGCAGTTCACCCGCGGCAACCGCGTCGATGATCGACTGCAGGTTGCTGCCCCGACCCGAGATCAGGACCACGATGGGCAGGGGCTTGTTTACGGCGGTCGCCATAGCCACGTCAGTCCGGTCCCGGACGACAGGTATCTATATTTCCAGGGTGACGCCGGGTGCGCCATCGCCGGGGCCGACGTGGCCGATGATCCAGGCCTGCTCGCCCTGGGATTTCAGGTGCTCGAGGGTCTGTTGTGTATCGGCCTTGTCGACGCACAGCACCATGCCGATACCACAGTTGAAGGTGCGGTACATTTCTTCGGTGGTGACCTTGCCCTTATCCTGCAGCCAGTCGAAGATCACCGGGCGTTCCCAGCTGCGGGGGTCGATATGCGCCCGGGTAGCGTCCGGCATGACCCGGGGCAGGTTCTCGGTCAGGCCACCCCCGGTGATATGGGCGAGGGCATGGACATTGACCTTGCTGAACAGTGACAACAGCGGCTTGACGTAGATGCGGGTCGGTGCGAGCAGCCAGTGCGCCAGCGACTGGCCATCGAGTTCGTCGTCCAGCTTGCTGTGGCTGACCTCGATGATCTTGCGGATCAGCGAATAACCATTGGAGTGGGGGCCGGAGGATGCCAGCCCGATCAGGCTGTCGCCGGCCCGGACGGCGCTGCCGTCGATGATTGCATCCTTCTCGACCACGCCGACACTGAACCCGGCAAGGTCGTAATCACCCGTTGCGTACATGCCGGGCATTTCCGCGGTCTCGCCGCCAACCAGTGCGGCACCGGCCAGCTCGCAGCCGCGCGCAATGCCGTTGATGACGCTGGTTGCGACCTCGATATCGAGTTTGCCGGTGGCATAATAATCCAGGAAAAACAGGGGTTCGGCGCCCTGCACGACGATGTCGTTGACGCACATGCCCACCAGGTCGATGCCGATGGTTTCGTGCAGACCGGTGTCGATTGCCAGCTTGAGCTTGGTGCCCACACCGTCGGTGCCGGAGACCAGTACCGGCTTGCGGTAGCGATCCAGCGGCAATTCGAACAGCGCGCCGAAGCCACCCAGTCCGGCCAGTACCCCGGGCCGCAGCGTGCGGGCCACGGCGGGCTTGATGCGGTCGATGAGCCGGTTGCCGGCGTCGATATCGACGCCGGAATCACGATAACTCAATGAACCGGATGATTGTTCTGCGGCCGTGCTGTTATCCTGCGCACTCACGTTGGTACTCCCGTTGCTGGCAGCGCTAATGGTAGCGGTCGGTTGCGAGTGGTGTAAACCCGCCGGACAGGGCACCCGCTGTGTCAGCGCCAAGGGGTATGCCCCATTATGGCCAAATTCCGTTGATACCCGTATGCTTGGGCTTCCTTTTTATGGTGTTTGCTTGGATACGGGTTATGAATAAAACGCGTCGATGGAAGCGGCTCCTGGTCATCATCGCCTGCTTGCCGGTTCTGCTGCCGGCGCTGGCCGGCGCAGTCACCGGCCAGGATCTGTTCGAGTCCGAGGTTTCGGTCACCAGCCAGCAGCCGGATGAACGCAAGGCGGCAATGAAACGGGCCCTGGCCGAGGTGCTGGTCAGGGTAACCGGGCAGCGTGAACTGCTGGGACAGGAACCGGCCAGGTCGATGCTGGCCGACCCTGCCCGCTATGTACAGCAATACCGTTACTACTCCGTGCCTGACAGCCGGCCGCCACAGCTGAAGATGCGGGTGCGCTTTGACGGCAATGCGGTGCGCGCGGCATTGCAACAGCAGGGCGCGTCCTACTGGGGGAGTCCGGAACGACCCGATACCCTGCTGTGGCTGGCCGTAGAGGACCGCGGGAAACGTTTCATCGTCGCGGCACAGGATGGCAGTGAGGTGTACCGGAAGATCCAGGCCGTCGCACAACAGCGTGGCGTTTCCCTGGTGTTTCCGCTGATGGATCTGGAGGACCAGTCAAAGGCACGCTTTACCGATATCTGGGGTGGTTTCTTCGAGCGTGTCCTGGAGGCCTCCGGGCGCTACAACCCGAGCGCCATCCTGATCGGGCGCCTGAACCGGGCACCTTCGGGGGGCTGGGTTGCACGCTGGGATATGCAGGTCGCCGGCTCGTCCTCGTCCTGGTCGGACAGCGATCAGCAGCTGGAAAACCTCCTCCAGGCGGGCCTCGATGGTGCTGCCGATCGGCAGGCATCACGTCTTGCGGTCAGCGGGCCCGGCGTCAGTACCGGCGCCATTACCATCACGGTGGATGACATCAACACCCTTGCCGCCTATGCGCGCGTCAACGACTACCTTTCATCGTTGACCGCGATCAGGCAATTCCAGGTCGAACAGGTGGCCGGGTCCAGCGTGGACTATGCCGTGCAACTCAACGGCACCCTTCAGGGCCTCACCCAGGCCATTGTCATCGGCACGGTGCTGGAACCGTCGTCCAGGGGAACAACGGGCAGCTACCGGTTACGCAAGTGAAGCCCAGCGATCTGCCTAACCTGATAACGGTTTTCCGTTTTCTGCTGGTGCCGCCGGTTGTCTTGCTGCTGCTGAAAGGCCGTTTCGGAAGTGCCCTGCTGATCTTCGCCGTGGCCGGTTTTTCCGATGCCCTCGACGGCTACCTCGCCAAGCGCTACCACTGGACCAGCCGGCTGGGTGCGCTGATGGACCCGCTGGCGGACAAGCTCCTGCTGGTGTCCACTTTCGTTACCCTGGGCTGGCTCGGGCTGATCCCGCTGTGGCTGGTGGGCCTGGTGATCCTGCGCGACCTGGTTATCGTGACCGGCGCGATTGTGTATCACATGCGTATCGAGCAGCTGGAGGCGGAGCCGAGCCTGGTTAGCAAGCTGAATACCTTTACCCAGATAGTGCTGGTACTGGCCATTATATTCACCCAGGTATTCCGGGAGCTGCCGGCGCTGTGGATGGACATGCTGTTGTACAGCGTTCTGGTGACGACGCTGTGGAGTGGCTTTGACTATGTCTGGACCTGGGGTCGCAAGGCCTGGTCCAGTCGCGGTCGCTAGCCGGTTCCGGTGAAGCACCCCCAATTGCCGCTGGGCCTGGCGCTGAAAGACAGTGCCCGTTTCGAGAGTTTTTTCCCCGGACAGAACCAGGAGACCGTGCAGAGTCTGCGCTCGGCCGCTGCCGGGCGGGGCGAATCGCTGGTCTACATTGCCGGTCCCGCCGGCAGGGGCAAGACACACCTGCTGCAGGCTGCCTGTCACCTTGCAGCGGAACATCAGCGAACCAGCAGCTATCTGCCCATGCGGGAATTGCTAAAGTTATCAGCGGAGATATTCCAGGGCCTGGAACAGCTGGACCTGGTCTGCCTGGATGATGCGCAGGTGCTGGCCGGGCAGGATGACTGGGAACGCGGCCTGTTCGACCTGTTCAACCGCTTGCGGGACAGCGGCACTACGCTGCTGGTTGCTGCGGAGCAAGTACCGGCCCGTGCCGGATTTGAACTGCCGGACCTGGTCTCGAGGCTGGGCTGGGGTGTGAGCTATGCCCTGAAACCGCTGGCGGATGACGAGGTGCTCGCCGCCCTTTCGTGTCGCGCCCGGGGGCGCGGACTGGAACTGCCGGAGGAGACCGCGGGTTTCCTCCTGAAACGCATCCCGCGCGACCTGCCATCGGTCTTCGACCTGCTCGACCGCCTCGACGAGGCCTCCATGATCGAGCAGCGCCGCCTGACCATCCCCTTCGTGAAGTCCGTGCTCGATCGGTTGCCGTGAGCAGGTGCCTGAGTAGGTCGGGGGACTAATTGATTGGTAAATCTACCGCTGAGACGCCGAGAACGCAGAGCAAGGATTTCATCTAACAAAACCTGAATTATTATTATCATTATTTCATTCAGATGGTTATTACAGGCTAATATTTATTGTTTTCTCTGCGCCCTTTGCGTCTCTGCGGTAATTTATTTTATTTGATTTATTCTGCCTCCGATTGACCGGTGCTCGTGCGTTGCTTCTCCTTCAGCTGGAGGCGGAGGGCGGTGTTTTGATCGGAGAGGTCGCCGATACGCTGCTGCAGCAGGGCGATATCCTGGCGTTCGAACAGCATGAGTGCGACCGAGGCAATGACGGCGCCGGTGAGCATGAAAATGGTAATGCAGAGCCCGTAGACAATCTTGTGTTTCATGGCAGGGACAGAAAATATTTTAAATTATGGGCCGGAGTCTACGACATGTCCCCGCTTATGTGAATCCGGCGGCAGCCTCAGGTTTGCTCTGCCGTAATGCGTACATAGGCCATGCCCGCGAGGAACCAGAGTGAGGAAAACAATACCTCGAGCAGGCCCAGACTTTTTGTGGTCTCCGAGACATAGGCCTCGACCACCCCATGGGTGAAGTAGAGCAGGGCGAGGAAGCAGCTCCATGCAATGGTGTAGCGGCGCCGGTGCAGCAGGCCACGCAGCGGGGCGAACAGGGGCAGCACCAGCACCAGCAGCACCAGAGAGACGGGAAAGTGCGCGGAAGGCGCCAGCCAGCTGTACCAGGCGACCAGCAGGATCAGGGTGCCGAGGTGACCAGCCAGTATCAGGGCATACAGAAAACGGGTGCCGGGCATCATGGTCATATCGTTCTGTTTGGCAGTCCGGCTGCGGCAACCGACGCTCGTTTCAATCGGGTCCGCTGTCCTTCCGCTCCGGGCTATGAAGCCTCCAGTTTCGCCACGGTTTGCGCCAGGCGTTTTCCCAGGGCGCGGCACAGGTGCTTCTCTTCATCTGTCAGGGGCAACTTGCTGTCGGTGCCGGCGGTGTGGCTGGGACCGTAGGGTGTCCCGCCGCTTTGGGTGGTCAGCAGCTCGGTTTCGCTGTAGGGCAGTCCCAGCAGCAGCATGCCGTGATGCAGCAAGGGCAGCATCATGGACAGCAGGGTGGTTTCCTGGCCGCCGTGCAGGCTGGAGGTCGAGGTGAACACGGCCGCGGGCTTGCCGGCCAGGGCGCCGGACAACCACACGCTGCTGGTCGAATCGATGAAGTACTTGAGCGCTGCCGCCATGTTGCCGAAGCGTGTCGGGCTGCCCAGCGCCAGGCCTGCGCATTCGCGCAGGTCATCGAGGCTGACATAGGGCGCCCCCGACTCCGGGATGTCGCTGTCCGTCGCCTCGCACACGGTCGAGACCGCCGGCACAGTGCGCAGGCGGGCCTGGCAGTCGGGTATCTCCTCGACACCACGCGCGATGCGCTGGGCCATCTCGGCGGTGGCGCCGTAGCGACTGTAATACAGGACAAGGATCTCATTCATGGTTTTTATCTACCTGACCGGACGGAATGATTTCACCGCAATGGCGCAAAGAAGAAAATTGTTAATGCAAGATTATTTTAGTTGCCATTGATTGTCTTTCTCTGCGTCCTTTGCGTCTTTGCGGTGAGTATGTTCTCAAAGGATCTTCAGCACGGCTTCCGGGGGGCGGCCCAGGGCGGCCTTGCCGTTGGCCAGTACGATGGGCCGCTCGATCAGGCGCGGGTGTTCATGCATGGCCCTGATCAGGTCATTGTCTTTCAGACCCGGGTCAGCCAGGTTTTCCTGCCGGTACTCGGTCTCTTTTGTGCGCATCAGCTCGCGTGGCTGCAGCCCGAGCAGCCTGAGTATCGTCGCCAGTTCTTTGTCGCCGGGCGGGTCCTTGAGGTATTCGATGATGCGTGGCTCATGGCCCTGTGCACGCAGCAGTTCCAGGGTGGCGCGGGACTTGCTGCAGCGCGGGTTGTGGTAGATGGTGATCTCGTCTGTCATGGTGCCTGCCGGTCGGTACAGCTGTGGAGACGGCTATTCTCCCAGAAATGCACACGGATCGTCCATGTAACTTGATGTCAGGCCTTGACGACCGGGATCTTGCCGATACGCATGCGCCATTCCCGGGGCCCGCTCTCGTGGACGGAGTTGCCGCGCGCATCCACCGCCACCGTGACCGGCATGTCCTCGACCTCGAATTCATACACTGCCTCCATACCCATTTCCGGGAAGGCGACCACGCGTGCGGCGCGAATCGCCTTCGAGACCAGATAGGCGGCACCGCCAGTCGCGATCAGGTACACCGAACCATGCCGGGCTATGGACTCCACGGCCTGCGGTCCGCGCTCGGCCTTGCCGATCATCCCGAGCAGGCCGGTCTGTCCCAGCATCCGGTCGGTGAACTTGTCCATGCGGGTGGCGGTGGTCGGGCCGGCCGGTCCGACCACTTCGTCGCCCACCGGGTCGACCGGGCCGACGTAGTAGATAAAACGCCCGTTGAAGTCCAGCCCGTCCGGCAGGGATTCACCGCGTTCGAGCAGGTCGATGACGCGCTTGTGGACGGCATCGCGGCCGGTGAGCAGCCTGCCGTTGAGCAACAGGGTCTCGCCCGGCTGCCACTGGCTGATGGCGGCATGGTCCAGTTGCTCCAGCCTTACGCGGCGCGCCGTCGTAGCGGTATCGCGGCTGATCACCGGCCAGTCCTCCAGGCGCGGCGGCTCGAGGCGTGCCGGACCGCTCCCGTCGAGGGTGAAATGCACATGGCGCGTGGCCGCGCAGTTCGGGATCAGGGCCACTGGTTTGGAGGCGGCATGGGTCGGATAGTCGAGGATCTTGACGTCCAGTACCGTGGTCAGGCCCCCCAGTCCCTGGGCGCCAATACCCAGGGCATTGACCTTGTCGAGGATCTCCAGACGCAACTCCTCCAGTCGAGTTGCCGGTCCGCGTTCGCGCAGGGCCTGGATATCGATGGGTCGCAGCAGGGATTCCTTGGCCAGCAACATGGCCTTCTCGGCGGTGCCGCCGATGCCGATACCCAGTATCCCGGGCGGGCACCAGCCTGCCCCCATGGTGGGGACCTGTTCCAGCACCCACTCGACGATATCATCGCTGGGGTTGAGTATGGTGAAACGCGACTTGTTTTCCGAACCGCCACCCTTGGCGGCCACGGTGATCCCGAGGGTGTCACCGGGTACTACATTCTTGTGAATTACCGCAGGGGTATTGTCGCCGGTATTGCGGCGTTCCCCGGCCGGGTCGGCGACGATGGAGCCGCGTAGCGGGTTGTGCGGATCGGTATAGGCGGCGTGCACGGCGCTGTTGACCATCTCGTCGATGCCCGTGTCCGAGTCCCAGCGCAGATCCATACCGATCTCGAGAAACACGTTGACGATGCCGGTGTCCTGGCAGATCGGCCGGTGACCTTCGGCGCACATCCTCGAGTTGATCAGGATCTGGGCCATGGCATCGCGCGCAGGTACCGACTCCTCGGCCCGGTAGGCCGCATCCAGGGCGCGGATGAAATCGGGCGGATGGTAGTAGGAGATGTATTGCAGCGCGTCGCGAATGCTGTCGATAAAGTCCTGTTTGTTAATGACTGTCATGGTAGGAACGCCTGTGGGCTTGACCGGATTCTAGCCTGAAAATACGAGGGTTTATAGCTCGCGTGAACGGAATGGCAGATGGTTTGTCCATGTATGGGGTATAATATGCGGATAATGTGGAGGTAAGATGATGCGGGTTTTTGTGTTTCTTGCGGGTTTACTGGTGTCGCTGGGTGTGGTCGCCGACGAGGTGGATTTCATCCTGACCGATCTTGACGGTAAACAGCGCTCCTTGTCCGAGTTTCGCGGCAAGTGGGTCGTCGTCAATTACTGGGCCACCTGGTGCCCGCCTTGCCTGGACGAGATTCCGGACCTGGTGGAGTTTCATGAGAAACACAAGGACCATGATGCCGTGGTACTGGGCGTCAACTACGAAGAGGTCAACAGGGAA
The DNA here is from genome assembly GCA_947258845.1 of uncultured Ectothiorhodospiraceae bacterium. Classification (GTDB taxonomy): domain Bacteria; phylum Pseudomonadota; class Gammaproteobacteria; order UBA9214; family UBA9214; genus CAMYJZ01. The sequence goes on from CAMYJZ010000060.1 coordinate 9,179, forward strand.
TATCTGCAGGAGTTCGTTGAAAGTCATTTCATGACCTACCCCGTGCTGCCGATGGAACCGGTCCCGGTAACGCCGCTAGGGCCGGTTATGGGGCTGCCCACGACCTACATCATCTCGCCGCAGGGCGAGCGTGTCGCCCGGCAGGAGGGGCCGATAACCGGCGCGGCGATCGAGGCCTTCCTGGAACGCAAGAAACAGCAGCAGAGCGGGGCCGTGCTGGCTCCCGCTGAACAAGGCAGGCAGGTCGCTGCCAACTAGTACCCGCGCGCGATGCCATGGCGTGTCGACGCTTCCTTGTATCCGGTCATGTCCAGGGGGTCTTCTTCCGTGCCTCGACGCGCCAGCAGGCCATGGCGCTGGGATTGACCGGCTATGCCCGCAACCTGCCCGACGGACGTGTCGAGGTGCTGGCCTGCGGTGACGCAGCGGCCCTGCAATCCCTGCAGGCCTGGCTGCGCGAAGGCCCGGCCCAGGCGACTGTCAGCGACGTGCAGTGCGAGGACGTGGACGTCGCAGTGCCGCCGGACTTTACCTAGACGCCAGCGGAAAATGGGGACATTCTGCTTTTTTCATTAATTCACCCACCGGCATCTCCTGAGGGCAATAAAGAGCAGAATGCCCCCTTTTTTTACTCCGGAACATACCCGGGGGTAACTATGAGACCTTGCGGTCGGCGCTGTCCGCCGGTACCGGCGGGGTAAGAATGGTATCGACCGGAGGCCGGGTGGTGTCGGTCTCCGGGTAGTCCAGGTTGTAGTGCAGCCCGCGGCTTTCCTTGCGCTGCTGGGCCGAGCGGATGATCAGTTCGGCGACCTGTGCCAGGTTGCGCAGTTCCAGCAGGTCATTGGATACCCTGAAGTTGCTGTAATACTCCTGGATCTCCTGTTGCAGCAGTTCCACGCGCCGGGCCGCGCGCTGCAAGCGCTTGTTGGTGCGCACGATGCCCACGTAGTTCCACATGCAGCGGCGCAGCTCGTCCCAGTTGTGGCTGACCACGACCTCTTCATCGGAATCCCGGACCCGGGATTCATCCCACGCCGGCAGTGAGGGTGGCGGCGTTACCGATTCTATACGGGTAGGGATATCTTCCCCGGCCGCGGCCGCGAATACCAGGCACTCAAGCAGCGAATTGCTTGCCATTCGATTGGCGCCGTGCATCCCGGTGCAGGCCACCTCGCCAATGGCATACAGACCGGGCAGGTCGGTCCTGCCATTAAGATCGGTCATTACGCCGCCGCAGGTGTAGTGTGCGGCGGGTACCACCGGGACCGGTTCCAGCGCCATGTCGATGCCGAGTTCGCGGCAGCGGGCGTACACGGTCGGGAAATGTTCGCGGATAAACGGTGCCGGTTTGTGGCTGATGTCCAGCAGTACATGCTCCAGGCCGAGGCGCTTCATTTCGTGGTCAATGGCGCGTGCCACGATATCGCGTGGCGCCAGGTCGCCGCGGTCATCGAAACGCTGCATAAAGGGTTCGCCGTCGGGCAGCAGCAGACGGCCGCCCTCGCCGCGCACCGCCTCGGTGACCAGGAAGGACTTGGCCTTGGGGTGATACAGGCAGGTGGGATGGAACTGGTTGAATTCCAGGTTGGCTACCCGGCAGCCGGCGCGCCAGGCCATGGCGATCCCGTCGCCGCTCGAGGTGTCGGGGTTGCTGGTGTAGAGGTACACCTTGCTGGCGCCACCCGTGGCAAGTACGACATTGCGGGCCGCAAACACCTCGACATGCTGGTGTTCGAGGTCAAGGATATAGGCCCCCAGGCAGCGGTTTTCGTCCATGCCGAGCTTGGTGCCGGTGATCAGGTCAATGGCGATATGGTGTTCGCACAGGGTGATGTTCGGACGCTGTCGCGCCCGGGCCACCAGGGTATCCTCGATGGCCCGGCCCGTGGCATCCGCGGAATGCAGTACCCGGCGCGTGGAGTGGCCGCCCTCACGCGTCAGGTGAAGGTCCTGCTCTCCCTGCTTGTTGGTGTGCCGGGTGAAGGGCACGCCCAGATCGATCAGCCAGCGGATCACCTCGGGGCCCTTTTCGATGGCAAAGCGCACCGCCTCGGGCTTGTTGAGCCCGGCCCCGGCCACCAGGGTGTCCTCGATATGCGACTCGAAGGTGTCTTCCGGGTGGGTCACGGCGGAGATGCCGCCCTGGGCATACAGGGTGCAGCCTTCCTGCAGCCGGCTCTTGGACAGGACGGCGACCCTGAGCTCCGCCGGCAGCTGCAGCGCATGGCTCAGGCCGGCACCGCCGCTGCCGATGATCAGTACGTCAAAGTCGTGTGCCGGCGCCATTGCTTGAGTGAGTCCTGGTTAATGGGTAATGTCTGTTGCATGCAAGTATCAATAACAGACCACGTCAGGGGCTGCCAGGGCCACCACGCCAGGCCGGGGATACCCGTTGGAAAAACTCGATATTATTATGAATCATGCGAACTATAAGTATCCAGTATTGTCTATCCGGCTGGATAACCGGGTTCCGGCTTGACAGGAGACAGGGCCCGGATGGGTGAACGAACCATAGATCAGGCGCTGATCGAGAGGGTACAGGAGGGTGAC
>CAMYJZ010000061.1 GCA_947258845.1 uncultured Ectothiorhodospiraceae bacterium
CCGTGAGGAGTCCCGTTACCCGGGTTACTACTACCGCTCGGATCATCTGGCCATCGATGATGACAACTGGAAGTGCTTCGTCAACTCAACCTATGACCGTCATACGGGTGAGTGGACGCTGAAGAAGGTCCAGTACGTTCAGCTGATCAAGCCGGCTGATGACGAGCCGAAGGCGATGCAGCACCCTGGTGCCACCGTCTAGGCTGTACTCTACGGAGTAGTACCGAGGGCCGGATGCCGCAAGGTGTCCGGCCTTTTTTCTTCTTGGATACTTGCTGGTCGGGTCAGGCCGAAGCATCTCGACCTGCGTATGCTAGAGTTAAATCATGAATGACGAGAAACCTGTCAATAAACCGCGCGAGTACGAAGGTGCGCAAGAGATTTTCGAGGGGAGATTCAGCGATATCCCCTTCGAGAGCCCGGTCAGTCCTACCCAGCTGGGGCTGGATGACGAGATACAGTTTGACTGTCATCCCGGCATTTCCTGCTTCAACGAGTGCTGCCGCAATATCGATATCCAGGTACTGCCCTATGACATCATTCGCCTGAAGAAGCGCCTGGAAATGACATCGCACGAGTTCGTGGCACGCCACACCCTGCCGTTCCAGATGGATGCACACGGCATGCCCGGTCTGAAACTGATGACCAAGCCCGGTACCAGGGAATGCGTATTTCTCGGCGAGGAGGGCTGCACAGTGTACGAGGACCGCCCGACCGCCTGTCGCTACTATGCACTCGGGAGTATGGGCGTGCGCGCCAAGGATAGTTCAACCGTCGAGGATATGTACTTCGTGGTCAAGGAACCGCACTGCAAGGGGCATGAGGAACCGCGCAGGTTGACGGTGCGCGAATACCGCAAGGAGCAGGGCGTCGAGAAGTACGACGAGATGAACCGCGAATGGCGTGACATCATTCTCAAGAAGCGCTCCAGTGGCCCCACTGTCGGGGCGCCTTCGGGACGCAGTATCCAGCTCTACGACATGTGCAGCTACGACATGGACAAGTTCCGCGAGTTTATCCAGACTCCGGGCTTCACCGAGATCTTCGATACCGGCCAGCTGGAGATGGACAGCATGATGGCCGATGACGAGGCACTGCTGCCGTTCGCCATGCGTTTTCTGAAACAGGTGCTGTTCGGCGAGATGACCATCCCGATCCGGGAAGGCGCCCGGGAGGCCCGCCTGGAAAAGCGCAAGTCGCACATCCAGGAACGCCGCCAGGAAGATGCGGACGAGGAAAAAGTGAGTTCCGCTGTCTATGACATGCCCGACGAGGGCGGGGACATCAAGGACAAGTAAGCAGGGTTCGCTATTTGATCGAACACCTGTTCACCGCACGACTGCAGGGATGCAGGAGGTAGAGCAATGCATGGAGCAATTGCCGAAAGGCGCAAAGGGCGCAAAGAAAAACAATTATTCACCGCAGAGACGCAGAGTGCGCAGAGGTAATAAATAAAAAATTATTTCTAAAACCCAAGCCACTCGTTTTATTAGCCACAGGGTTGATTGTTTTTTAGCAGATATTATTTGTAATATTTTCTCTGCGCTCTCCGCGTCTCCGCGGTGAGATTATTTTGGTTCTTTGCGCCCTTTGCGCCTTTGCGGTGAGGATTTTTTGATTACCGTCAGCTTGCCTGTGTTCGGGTGGTGGTTGACCCATCGCCGGCCATGACGGCCGCGACGGCATGCCGGATGCCGTCCGCGTCCAGGCCGCATTCCGCCAGCTGTTCTGCATGACTACCATGTCCTATGAAACGGTCGGGGATGCCGAGATTGAGTACCCGGCAGCGGTGACCGTGCGCTACCAGCAGCTCATTGACGGCCGAACCGGCGCCACCGGCCAGGGCGTGTTCCTCGACCGTGACCAGCAGCTCGTGGTTGCCAGCTGCGGAGAGGATCGCCGCTTCATCCAGCGGCTTGACGAAACGCATGTTGATCACGGTGGCATCGAGCGTATCGGCGGCCTCGAGTGCGGCACTTACGCGGCTGCCGAAGGCGAGGATGGCCACCCCGGAACCCTGGCGGCGGACCTCGGCCTTGCCCAGCGGCAGCGCCTCCAGGTCGTCTCCCGGCAACACGCCGGGACCGGTGCCGCGCGGGTAGCGCACCGCGGCCGGGCCTTCATGCCGGTATGCCGTGGTGAGCATCCGCCGGCATTCGCCTTCGTCCGCCGGTGCCATGATGACCATGTTGGGGACGCAGCGCAGAAAGGCCAGGTCGAACACGCCGGCATGGGTGGCGCCATCGGCCCCGACCAGGCCGGCCCGGTCGATCGCCAGGGTCACGTCGAGGTCCTGCAGGGCGATGTCGTGAATCAGCTGGTCATAAGCACGTTGCAGGAAGGTCGAATAGATCGCCACCACGGGTTTGTGCCCCTCGCAGGCCAGGCCGGCGGCAAAGGTCAGGGCGTGCTGCTCGGCGATGCCGACATCGTGGTAGCGCTGTGGATATTTCTCGGCGAAGGTCGTTAGTCCGGAACCCGCGCACATTGCCGGCGTGATGCCGGTCAGGCGTTCATCGACCGCCGCCATGTCGCATAACCAGTCGCCGAATACCTGCGTGTAGGTTTTATTCGAGGCGGCGGACTGTTGTTTGCCGGTTTCCCGGTCGAACGGTGACACACCATGATAGTTGCTGGGGTCATTCTCGGCCGGGTGATAGCCCTTGCCCTTGCGGGAAATCACGTGCAGGAATTGCGGCCCCCTGATTTCATGGAGGTTGCGCAAGGTGGTCAACAGGGTAGGCAGGTCGTGGCCATCGATCGGGCCAATGTAGTTGAAGCCCAGTTCCTCGAACAGGGTGCCGGGCATCACCATGCCCTTCATGTGTTCCTCCCAGCGCCCCAGGAAATCACGGGCGCCGGGCAGGCTGTTCAGTATGCTCTTGCTGCCTTCGCGCACCCCGGTATAGAAGCCGCTCGACAGGACGCGTGCCAGGTAGTTGTGCATGGCGCCCTGGTTCGGCGAGATCGACATCTCGTTGTCGTTGAGGATGACCAGCAGGTCACAGTCCTGGTCCCCGGCATTGTTGAGTGCCTCGAAGGCCATGCCGGCCGTCATGGCCCCGTCACCGATCACGGCAACGGCCTTGCGACTGGTCCTGTCCCGGGCGGCAGCCACCGCCATGCCCAGTGCCGCACTGATCGAGGTGCTGGAGTGCCCGGCACCGAAGGCATCGTAGTCGCTTTCCTCACGGCTCAGAAATCCGCTCAGACCGCCCCGGCGGCGCAGGCTGTGCATGGCCTCGCGGCGCCCGGTCAGGATCTTGTGCGGGTAGGCCTGGTGGCCGATATCCCACACCAGGCGGTCATGCGGTGTGTTGTAGACATGGTGCAGGGCTATGGTCAGTTCCACGGTGCCCAGACCGGCCGACAGGTGGCCCCCCGTTGTGGACACGGTCTCGATCAGGAACTCGCGCAACTCGCGGGCCAGCTGCACCAGTTCACTGGTATTCAGGTGGCGCAGATCGGCCGGTGATTCGATGGTGTTGAGGAGGGAGTAGGGCATGATGGGAAGTGGCGCCAAACGTAAAGCCGGATTTTACCAGACTTCAGCCAGGTATACGGCCGAAATCAGGGGGCGGGCGCGACTGCAATGTCAATATATAACCAGATCAATCGTGCCTGCCTCCTTGGCATTATTTCAGCCGGTCCAGGGTCCAGGCCGTGTCCTGGCCATCCCGGCACAGGCCGTATCTGAACGGTGGTGTCAGGTAGGGAAGGACGTAGCGCAAGTCAGTGAACCAGACACAGGTCTTTCCCGTGTACTGGTCGATACGGTACAACACCGGCAATTCCGCGAACCGACGAAAATAATTTAGCTGTGGATTCAGCCAGAGCGCTTCTATGTGTCTGGATTGTATGCCGGGAGTTCCGAATTTCAATTGCCTGTCCCAGTCCATGTGGTCGGGCGATCTGTAGGTATTCCGAACCTTTGTCCAGAAACCCGATTGATCACTGTCGTATTCGGACCCGGACAGGAGATCCATATAGCCAATCAGGTAATCATCATCCGTCTCTACAATGACCTTCCAGTTGAACGGGGAGAAGGGTTGGGGTAATGCCACAACCCGGATGGCGGCTTTGTCATGGCTGTCCGCATGATCCTGCGCGATGGAAAGTGCATGGTGTTTAAGTCCGCCCTGGAGCAGCAGATAGGCGAGCAGGATGGCAAGGGTTGCAGCAGGCAGGCGATTCGAGGCGCTTTTCAGTCCGGCAACAAACCCGGTAATCACAATCAGGGTGAACCAGGGGTCGATAACGAAGGTGGTGCCGATACTGGCGCGCCAGCCCGAAAGGGGTGCGAAAACCTGGGTCCCGTAAACAGTGATCAGGTCGCTGGCAATGTGTGTCAGCAGCGCGACACCGGCGAGCAGGGACAGGAAATGCCACTCATGACGCTGTCTGAATACAAGGGCCAGCGTGAACCCGGCAAGCAGTGCCCACAAGGGCAGCATTACGAAGGAATGTGTAATACCCCGGTGCCACAGGGTCAGGTAGATCATCGGGTCGATAAAGGAGGCGAGGTAGTCGATGTCAGGGAACGCCCCGGCGAAGGCGCCTGCGAACAGGCGTTGGCGATCAGTGAAGGGACAGGTCGAGTCTTTCTCGGGGAATGCAGTACGTACAGCCAGGGCGCCCAGCAGACTGTGGGTCAGGGTGTCCATCAGGTGTCAGGTTGCGGCTGCTCCGGTTCCGTGACTGTGGTTTCGCCGGCGCGCCCGCGGTTTTGACAGCTGTACGCGTGCCACTGACGTAATGCCGACTTGAGTGCCTCTTTGCTTTTCATGCCCTGTTCGGAGTCATCGAATAGCCAGCGTGCAAAGGAGGTCAGGTAGATCGTGGTCAGGGCGCATTCATCAAAAATACGCTGCAGTCCGGTGCGGTCATAGTGAGCCGCTTCCATGAACCACTGTACGGTACGACTGATACGCATGAGGCCGAGTGCCTGCAGGTGGACATGGCCGAACTCGAGTTTGTACGCCAGCATCTGCCTGCTCAGGCGACGGTGAGGCGCCAGGGCGTCCAGCCAGGATGAAATGACGTGATGCAGGCGTTCAGGCAGTGACCGGTCTGGAAAGTCTGCGGGGCGATCACCACCCAGGAGTGCCCGGTCGGCCCGGTCGAACCAGGCCTCGACCAGGTCATCTTTCCCGGGATAGTGTTGGCGGATATCGTCAAGTGAGATGCCCAGCGTTTCGGCGACGGCATGCAGGCGGAGCTGCTCCCATGAGAATGCCTCAGCCTGCTCGAGTGCTGTGTCCAGGATGCGATCTTGCAGTGATGACTTCTTGGTGGCCATGGTTCACCCTGAAATGGGGTCAGTACCGTTAGTGCACCCAGGTACGTATCCGGAATTGTCATGATCCGGTCTGTAAGTCAGCCGGTGCTAGATAATTATAGTCATTTCCTGCTGTCGTGAAGGGTGTAATACAGAATTGCAATCCTGCATTGACAAGGCCCGGTCGCTCAATATGTGTGTTACAACAATGGGCTCTATTGATGTTGTTAACAGCGGCCGGTTCACGATTGCCGCGGAACTGACCCGGACAGGTTCAGTGGCTGCGGCCGGTGTACTAATAATTTGTAGTTCTCACAAAGGGTTATGTGCATACGGGTGGTATCCTGCATTGACCCGGTGCGAGTTGCGTAACAAAATCACTATAACGACATGTATGTGCGAGGGGTTCAGAAAGCGATGGATCGAAAAATAATGTTAAGGCTGTGCATCTTTATTTCATTGTTAATGACTGCCGCGACTGCGCACGCTAGCGATTTTGTCGGGCTTGTCCAGTCCTGCGAGAAATGCCACGGTAAGGATGGCAATAGTACTGACCCGGATGTCCCGATCATTGCCGGTTTCTCCTATGAAGGATTCCTCAATACGATGGAGGTGTTTCGGGAAGACTATCGAATCGCGCTGAGGTATCAAAAACCTGGCGAGCCGGAAACTGTAATGAACGAGATTGCCAAGGGACTCAGTGATGAGGAAGTGAGAAGCCTCGCTGACTATTTTTCACAACGCGATTTCATACCGGCCCGGCAGGATGTGAATTCAGCTCTGGCGGAGCGCGGCGAGGTGATCCACAAGAAGTCGTGTGAAAAATGTCACAGCGATAATGGTGCACATCCGGTCGAGGATGCAGCTATCCTGGCAGGCCAATGGACACCCTACCTGCGACGCCAGTTTGACAATTTCCTCAGCGGCAAACGCTGGGTACCGGTAACCATGTTGCGGCGCGTCAGGAAACTGTCCGAAGAGGATATCGAGGCACTGCTAAACTTTTATTCCAGTAAAGGCATGCAGGAGAGGTGACGTGAAAAGGGGGCAGTGAGAATGGCGCCATTTAATTCTGCAGCATCTCGCCGAGTTCCAGCGGGGCGCGCCGCTGATCCTGTTCATGCCAGCGCCGGAATACATCGACGCCGGCCTCGAGAAAGCGGCGCTCGTCTGCATTGTCGCGGAAGCCCTGCAGGCGCTCGCTGATGCTGCCGGTCTCGGTCACCGGCATGTTGAAGTACCTGTCGAGAAACATCACGAACAGGGCCAGGGTCTGAGTCTCGTCCAGTCCCTGCTCCCTGGCCAGGTAATCGATCGCGCCAAAATGAAAGGCCATCACCTTGCGCTGCTTGGGCGGGTAGCGGCCGATGTCCTCGGTATCGACGCCCTGGATGGTGGCCGTGGTGAAGCGATCCACGATCTTGCGCGCGTCATCGAGCGGATTGATACGTGGCGCCATGCCGAACAGTGTGCTGAAAAGTCCCATGATGCTTGTCTGCGGGTTGCGGGTTGCGGGTTGCGGGTTGCGGGTTGCGGGTCAGCGTTATTCTGGATGCCCCTGCGCCGGCATGCGTCGGCCCATGACCGGTTGCGCCATCTAGGCGGAGGCCTCGCGCGGCCCGGCGAAATACCAGATGACAACGCCGATCAGGGGCAGCGCGATGACCAGAACGATCCACAGGGTCTTGCTGCCTGTGGTTGCCGAGCTCTGGAAGATGTTCAGTATGGCCCATACATCCGCTGCCAAAATCAGTATTCCGAATATGCCTCCGATTTCCATCTTGATCCTCTCAGGGTTGACTGGTTTGTGTGGCCGCGTCCTCGCTGTCGAGGTGTTCCCGATGCGAGCGCCTATGCAGCATGATATCCATGGCGATCTTGAGTGCAACCAGCGCGATCAACAGGCCGACCGGTGAGCCAAGACTTATCACCAGGAAGCCGCCCGCGATAATGGCGATATGCAGGACCACGATGCGCTTGTAGGGCGCGGTCATGATCGTGTTGGCGGTCTGCTGCCGGTATTCCCGTGTACCAAGGTAGTTGAGCAGGAAGGAGACGCCGTGGCTCAGCAGCAGGGCCGCGACGGCCCAGAGCAGCGCATCCGGCGCGGCGGCCAGCACCTGACGGGCCACGCTCAGCAGTATTTGCGGGAACACCAGCGGGCCGGGCCAGTCGGCGTCGGGAATGATTTCCGGTGAATCTCCCCCGAAGCCGGTCAGGCCCAGCACGAAGAAGCCGTGAACGCCGCAAAAGCCCCCGTAGTGAATGATAAAGAACAGCACCAGGAACAGGCCCTTGACACCCGCGGCCTGCAGCAGCTTGATGACGGTGTAGAAACCGATAACGAGATTTTCCGCCCAGTACAGCACCACGATGGAGCCGACATCCCAGTCCAGCCGGAGCACACCGAACAAAGGGACAAGGTTGGCGATAATCAGTGCGACCAGCGAGATCGTGGAGCGGTGTTGAGCAAACAATGAGGTGGGTCCCGTGGCCGTTGCCTAGTGTCCGGAGCGGCTGGCCATGATATGGCGTATCAGGCCGTAGACCGCGGGCAGCATGATCAACAAGCCGATAATAATAAGCGCCCACTCGTAGTAGGGGAATTGCAGCGTTGCCGGGAACAGGCTGCCATCCCTGTTGAACAGTTCCAGCAGGCCGAAGACCAGCAGCAACGTACCGAGCAGGTCGAGGGTGATGAGGCGCAGCGACAGCTGGACGGGGCGCTTGGCGGGCATGGCTGGTTTCTTCAGGATGATCGTTGTGATGTTACCGCATCGCGAGCAAATGGGGACATTCTGCTTTTTAACTGAATCCAGTGACACGGACGGTAGGTAAAATGAAAAAAGCAGAATGCCCCCATTATTTCTTCAGCCAGCGGTAGGCGAAATAGACGCCAAGCGCTGCGGCCAGGTGCTTGAGGGTGTGGCCGCTAATGATCCTGGTGATCTCATACACGGGCGCATCCAGCAGCTCGAAGGCCCTGGCAAGCAGCAGGCAGCAAAGGAGCCCGATGAGATGTCGGTGGTCCGCGAGCCGGGCGCCGTAGAGCCACATCATCAGCGGGACCAGGACAAACGGCAGGAACTGTACCAGGGCATAGGGCCTGAGATCGCCACGGTCCTGCAGCTCGGTGAAATGCCAGTAGCCCACCGAGGCGAGCCCCGCGACGACCAGCGGTAGCAGCAGGCGGGCGCCGGCACGGGCCGAGATGAATTCACCGATGACCAGTGCCATGAAGGACATGAAGGCCGCTGCCATGGGGAGGCGATCCCAGACCAGGGTGTCGTTCGCGGGAGCCAGGTGATAATAAGCGGAGCCGATGCCGACAAGCGCCATGCTTGTGAAAAAGACCAGGCCGGCGGGTAACAGGCGCGGGTCTCCCGTGATGGCCCTGATGCGGATCAGTCCGAGCATCCCGGTGACCAGAAAGGCAAGGTTTGATACCACGTCGAGACAGTTCGGGATTCCCAGTAGGCGGCGCTGGTCCGCGAAGTCATGGTAACCCGGCCACTGCGCCAGCGGCGGCGCAAGTGCGACGAGCAGGCAGGTCAGCGCGAGCACCCCAAGGAGTATGGCAGGACGTGCGTCCGGTCTCCGGTCCGGTGGCATGGTCATCGGGCTACGTGCTGCGGCGGCGCCAGGTTCGCCACAGCAGGGCGTAGATCACGGCATTCACCAGCAGCACCCCACCGGCCAGCAGCAGCTGGATATCGGGGGTGAGGCCGGCCGGGTAGATCAGCGGGGCCAGGTAGTGATCGATGAAGCCGGTTTGATAACCCTCGGCACCCGCGGCCCGGCGCAGCCGGTTCTCCAGCGGGGTGAGCGGGCACAGCCAGCCCTGTACCTCGATCAGGACGCCCCAGATGACGGCCGGGAGGTGCAGCCAAATGAGCCAGTGCCAGCGCCAGACCAGCAGCCCGCCCAGCAGGACAAAGACAATGAATGCGGCATGCAGCAGCAGGACCAGGTCGGCGAGCAGTGCAGGGCCCATGACCTGGCGGCTATGATCTCTGCGCTAGTGTGGACGACCGCAGGGCGGGGATCAGTGGCACGCGGGACGCTTGCCCATCTGACGTGCCTTGTCCTGCAGGCGCAATGCGACCGGCATGTGTTTCTGCAGGTCGGTGATGCGGCTGGCATGCGAGGGGTGGGTGGACAGGAACTGGGGTGGTTGGCTACCGCCGCTACGGCCCATGTTGATCCAGAGCTTGACGCTTTGGCGCGGATCGAAGCCGGCCTTCGCCATCAGGTCGAGGCCCAGCAGGTCGGCCTCGCTTTCCTGAATGCGGTTGTAGGGCAGCAGGACGCCGAACTGCGCGCCCACACCCAGTAGCCCCATCAGGGTCTTGCCGGTACCGGTCTGCGGGCTGGCCGCGGCACTGATCAGGCCCAGGCCCTGTTCGACCGCGAATTTCTGCGAGACGCGTTCATTTGAATGGTTGGACAATACGTGCATGACCTCGTGGCCGATCACCGCGGCCAGCTGGTGCTGGTTCTCGGCCACCTCCAGCAGGCCGGTGTTGACCCCTATCTTGCGGCCGGGCAGGGCAAAGGCATTGGCATCCTCGTCCCTGAACACCACGACCTCCCAGCTGCCACCCACCTCGCGGGTGATGGCCCGGGCCACGCACTGGACATAGCTGTTGGTGGTCGTGCTGCGTTCGACGGGGGTTTCCTTCTTGATGCTGGTGAAGGCCTGCAGCCCCATCTGGTCCATCTGGCTGTCCGGCATCAGGATCAACTGACTGCGCCCGGTAGGCGAGGTGGCACAGCCGGCGAGTAATCCAAGCAGGACAGAGATGATGACAAGAAATCGAGACATGACCGGGTTCCTCGTGACGAGCATTGGTAATTATAGTCAGACCCCGGTTACCAGGCCATCGTGATAGGGAGGAAATGTTTCATGCGTAACCCGGGGATAAGGTTTTTTCTGTAGGCGCATTGCAACGCGCGATCGGGTGCTGGGCAGGTGTACCCTCATGGTTCGGAGTCACGGATACCGGTATGAAAATATATTGCGTACGCCATGGCGAGACCAGTTACAGCGACTGTTTCAGGGGATGACGATACTGGCAAAGACCGGCACGGCCATCCACAGGACCAGCAGGAACAGGTAGAGGTGGGGTACGCCGCTGACCGTGACCAGGCAGGCGCGTGCCGGGTTGTCGGGGTGATAGTAGACGTCAATCCGCTTGCCGATTCTCCATTTCCTGCCACGGCTGGCGGCCCAGCGCGGGCTCTAGTACCACAGGGTGTCGTCGTTGTTGTAGGTGATTTTGGTGCCGGTGAAATCCCGGTCGCCGACCCGGTACAGGTATTTGACCGACGGGCTGTACAGCTGCGCCTGGCAGCCGCTGCGCGGCATGTTGCGTATGTCATCCTTGATGCCGGCCTCGATGATGGTGCCTTTTACCTTGTCCCAGCTGTTTTAAACCGCGTGCTGTTTTTTCAAATCGCCCCATGCCAGCCAGGCCAGGAAACCGACTATCGAAAAGGCAATTATGAACTGGATGGATTCAGGAACGGCTGATTTATTTATGTGTCATGTTGTTGCTTCGCCAGGTTCACAGTGACGAATTAATCAGATTTATCTTCCGTTGTTGTTAACGGGCGATTGCGGCTCATTCGTCCACGGGTACACGTTTCCAGTTCTCTTCATCGCGGACCACCTCGTTGGCGGCCCAGCGGGCAAACTCGCTGCGAGATACTACAGCGGAGCTCCGGCGGTCTTTTCCGGCAATCACCTTGTAGACCAGCAAGTCCTTTTCAGGATCATCGCTGGGCGAGGTATCCACCACCTGCCGCACGGACCAGTTATCACCGTATTCACCATTGCTGTAGAAATGCCCGAGGCGAATCTTTTCCAGGGGGAACCGCCGCAGTACCGCTCTGCCTGTTGCCAGTTCGTAGATCCTCAGCAGGTCGTGTTCGGTGACGTCGATGAAGGAATCGATCTGCGAAAGCGCGCTGACCAGATCGGCATGTGCAATCGGGGTGTAGCCCTTTGCGCCGGGTTTTTTCTGCTGGGGAAGGCGTAGTTGAACAGGAAGGCGATCAGCACCAGTACCACGGCATTGAGCAAGACGGGTGTCAGGACATACTGGTAGCCGAGGTCGTGGATGGACTCGCCGCCGATGACGGCGAACAGGGCTGTGGCGCCTCCCGGCGGGTGGGTGCAGCGCAGGTAATACATGGCGCCGATGGCAAGACCGACGGCCAGGGTTGTGCCAGGGCGCCGTGGGGTACCGCGAACAGGAGCACGGCGGATGCGCCCATCGAGGCCACGATCAGCAGGGCTTCAGGGCCAAGGAAGTATCGGCTGATGACCATGATGGCGAGTATTCCGAAAAAACCGCCTGCGAGGGAGATCAGCCGTTCCTGGTGACTGACCGGGCTCAACTCAATACCGAGGAGTTTCAGCCAGTTCCAGTCACCTGGTCTCATACGATTATTGCGCGTTGCTTATGTTCGGCTGTTCACAGGGGCGGTTCGCCGGTCCGACAGAGATGGCCGGCGACCTGCAACCGGCAGGTGCATATTTATTATGGTGCCAGTCGGGTGCGCAGCGATTTGGCCATCTCCAGTGCGCTCTCCACGTCATCGTCAAGACAGTTGATGTGTCCCATCTTGCGGCCGGGCCTGGCGTCGCGCTTGCCGTAGAGATGCAGCAGGGCGCGGGATTCATTGAACACTTCCTTCCAGTGCGGCGTTCCGTTCGTCCACAGGTCACCCATCAGGTTGACCATGGCGACCGGCAGTAGCAACTGGGTATCACCCGGCGGCAGGCCGCACAGCGTGCGCACCTGTTGATCGAATTGCGATGTGGTACAGGCGTCCACGGTAAAGTGGCCGCTGTTGTGCGGACGCGGGGCGACGGTGTTGACCAGCAGTTCACCCTCGTCGGTCAGAAACAGTTCGACTGCCAGCACCCCGCAGTAATCCAGTTCGTCGGCGAGATCGCAGGCCATCTCCAGTGCATTGTCAGCCGTTTCATCGTCGATGCGTGCCGGTGCCAGCGACAGGTCGAGTGTCCCTCTAATATATTCGTTCTCGGACACCGGGTAGCTTGCGATGTCACCGCTGATGCTGCGTGCCAGGATGACCGAAAGTCGCCGGGCAACAAAGACGCGTTCTTCCAGGACGCAAGGCGTCTCGTCCATATCCTGAAAGGCTTCCAGGGCTTCCTCGAAGGTACTGACCGCGTGCTGCCCCTGTCCGGGAAAGCGCGGCTGGGCAACCTTCAGAACGCCCGGGCCCTCGAATTCATCCATGGCCTCCTTGAGGTCTTCTGCCGTCTGTATGCTGTAGAAGGCCACGGTCGGGAAGTCGTGCTCATCGAGGTATTCCTTTTCCAGCAGCCGGTCCTGGGCCGTGGCGATGGTTTCCGGGGCGGGCCGCACCGGGCAGTGCTGCTGCACCCGCGTGAGGCTGGAGAGGGAGATGTTTTCTGTTTCAGTAGTGACAACAGCGCAGTAATCACCCAGCATATCGAGCGCGGCATGATCGTGATAATCGGCCTGGATATGCTGATCGGCAATTGCGCCGGCCGGGCTGTGCGGGTCGGGATCCAGGATAATGACCTGGTAACCCATGCTGCGTGCTGCAATGGTGAACATGCGGCCGAGCTGGCCGCCACCGATCATGCCCAGTGTGGCACCCGGCAGGATCATGCCGGTGGCAACTTCATGTTGCGAACCATTTCTTCCTGATCCTTGCGGAAGTCAGCGATCTTTTCTGCCATGTCGGCATCAGTCACCGCGATAATGCTGATGGCATACAGGGCGGGCGGCACCGGCAATGGCGCAGACGAAGCCGCGTTCGCGCAGCCCTTCCGCGTATTCAACCAGCATGTTGGTGGCGCGATGTGCCGAGATGAGCCGGGCCTCGCAGGCAACGCCGAATTTTTCCAGCATATCAACCGCCGGTTTCATTATGCCCCAGTCGCTATTGCTGCCCATGATGACAGCTACTTGAGGTTTATTCATGATCATGAATCTGTGTGTGTTTTGGGGTAAGGAGGCTGTAATTCTATCACCCTCGGACCGCCTGTGGGCAATGTGCAGATTACCGTATTTCGGGGTCTGCAGGGCGGCTGGACCACGACGGGGCCGGTTCGCAGGGCGGTTTTATCAATTTTCATATTCGCAGCGCGGCCCCGGGAAGGTACAATCCCGGCTTCCGATAATTCCTAACAGAAGCCACCAGCCTTGAAAGAAATCCTTTACGAAACCAGCCTGAAAAGCCTGCCGCTGCTGAATCGCGGCAAGGTCCGCGATATCTATAGCGTCGGGGAGGACCACCTGCTGATTGTCACCACCGACCGCCTGTCGGCCTTCGACGTGATCCTGCCGGACCCCATTCCCGGCAAGGGTGCGGTCCTGACCGCCGTCTCGAATTTCTGGTTCGAGCGGACGGCGGACCTGGTACCGAATCACCTTGCCGACATGACCCTGGAAGAGGCCGTGCCGGACGCCGCCGAACGGGCGGAGGTCGAGGGCCGTGCCATCGTGGTGCGCAAGCTCAAGGCCCTGCCGGTGGAGGCCATCGTGCGTGGCTATCTGATCGGTTCGGGCTGGAAGGACTACCAGAAGACCGGGGCGGTGTGCGGGATTGCCCTGCCGGCAGGACTGCGCATGGCAGACAAGCTGCCGGAGGCGATCTACACGCCCTCCACCAAGGCCGCTGTCGGCGAGCATGACGAGAACATCGACTTCGAACGGACCCGCGAGCTGCTCGGCCCGGACCTGGCGGATCAGGTACGCGATGTCAGTCTGGCGATCTACACCAGCTGTGCTGCCTATGCATTGGAGCGCGGCATAATTATCGCCGATACCAAGTTCGAATTCGGCCTGGATGATGGTGGCCGCCTGGTGCTGATCGATGAGGCGCTGACCCCGGATTCCTCGCGCTTCTGGCCGGTGGACAGCTATGCGCCCGGGAGCAGCCCTGCCAGTTTTGACAAGCAGTATGTACGCGACTACCTTGAAACGCTGGACTGGGACAAGACTCCCCCGGGCCCGAATCTGCCACGTGACGTAACTGAAAAAACGGCAGAGAAATATCGTGAGGCGCAGCAGCGCCTGATCTCATAGCCAGGCAGGAGAGACAAGTATGTACGGTTTTACAGTGAATGTTTCCGGCACCATGGAATCGATCCAGGAGAAGGTCGCGGAAGAGCTCCAGAAGGAGGGCTTCGGCATTCTGACCGAGATCGATGTCGCCGGGACGCTGAAGAAAAAGCTGGATATCGACAGAAAGCCCTACCTTATCCTGGGCGCGTGCAACCCGGTGCTGGCCAGCCAGGCCATCGAGGCCGATCCCGATATCGGCCTGCTGTTGCCCTGCAATGTCATTGTCCGCGAAGAGGACGACGGCTCCATCACCGTTGGTTTCATGGACCCGGCCGCCGTGCTGAACCTGGTCGATGTAGAAGGTATCGATGCCCTGGCCGGCGAGGTGCGCACCCGGCTGGAGCGTGTCCGGGACGCATTGAGCCGCTAATTACTGGATTTCCTCCTGCCGCGGCATGGCCCTGGAGGGCAGCGCTTAAGCAATACCAAACAATTACTTATCCGCCCTTCCCTGGTGCATGGCGGGGCGTGATTGCGGATCGTCCGGGATTTTCGGCTATCATGGCAATAGACCATGACGCTGCCGCGAATCTCAGTATTGTTTCAGGATGCATCGGAGCCGCTCAGGAAGCGTGCACCTTCGCACGACCGGGACGGCAGTGCGCTGAGTGACTTCATGGTGCTGATCCCGGGCCTGAAGAACAAGCCCCGGTCCCTGATCAACAGGACGGTCAATGATATCCACCTTGCGCTCGGTCACTTCGACCATGCCGTCGTATTCGCCGAAGTCAACCTGAAACTCAATCTGCTCTGGGTGTCGATCCGGCCCATTCCGGGCGTGCGCTTCGAGATTGTCGGCGCGATCCAGGACTGCGTGCCGGAGGCGAAGCTGGTATCGCACATCTGAGTGGTGACACGCCTCGCGGAGTCCGGCACCAGGTCCCGGCTTCAGGCCCGATCCAGCTGTCTGAGTTGTTCGCGGTTGACGAAATAAAACAGGGTCAGTGAGGCCAGCGCGCCCAGGGTATCGGCCAGGATGTCTTTCTGTGCATCCCACTGGTCGCCCTGTGATCCCAGTACGAAATGTCCCGAGCGGCCGTCGGCATTGACGGCATAAAGCCATTCGAAGATTTCATAGCTGCCGGCGACGGCAATAATGATTGTCAACGGGAATGCGAACAGGACTATCCGCGAGGTGACCATGCGCCGGGCCAGCATGAGTTCGGCGGCTGCGTAGGCATAGAAGCCGACGCTGAAATGTGCGAGCCGGTCGAAGTGATTGCGTTCCAGGTCGAAGAAGCCGGTAAAGATATCGAACGGTACGCGCTCAAAGGTGTAGTGTCCGCCGATGGTGTGCAGAAAGACGAGGCAGGCCATCAACAGGTAGGCGGTGTTGGAGAACCTGTAGTAGCGATGAGTGAGTACCAGGGTCAGCACGATCAGCACAATCGGGATATTCTCGGCCCACCAGACTGCCCTGTCGTAGGGTTCCAGGCCCAGCATTGTGAAGTGGAGCAGATAGGCCGCAAGTAATATGACCGGGAGCATGGGCTACACCTTCTGCGCAAAGTAGTCCTGCAGGAACTCGTCGAACGACTGCCTGTCGGCTGTCTCGATGGCCTGCTGGTCCGCGACGGACCGGGCCACGGCCGCCTCGATGGCAGCAAAACTTTCCCGGTCCTGGGGCAGGCCCATGAAGTAGGCATGATGCTGCTCCGACATCCGCTTGGCGAAGTGAAAATAGCCTTCGCCATGCGCACGCATGTCAGCGAGCATGCGCGCAGAGGGTGTCTGCTCCGGGTCCCGGACCGCTTCACGCTGTTCCTGCAAGGCATCCTGGCAGGCCGTGTCCCTTCTGCCGGCATCGAGTGACTCGGCAAAGCCGGACAGGGCCTCCAGCAGTTCCTCGGCCCAGGATTTGAGCGTCAGGGATTCTCCGTTGCGTTGCAGGCGCAAACCCGGTTCGCGCCCCCTGTAGCAGACGGCATCGAGATTGAAGTCGATCTCACGGCGCTCAAGGTCGCTGATGACCGGGCTCTCCTGGAACAGGCAGAAGGCCATCAGTGCTTCCAGGAAGCGGCACTGGGTTTCGCTGATGCCATGCGGGTCGAAGATATTGATATCCAGGGAACGCAGTTCAACATAACGCACCCCGCGACGTTTGAGGGCCAGGGTCGGTTTCTCGTTGAACTCCGGTACCTGCTTGGGTCGGATGGAGCTGTAGTACTCGTTCTCGATCTGCAGGATATTTGCATTGAGCTGGCGGTATTCGCCGTCGACCTTGACGCCGATCTCACGGTAGGGCGAATGGGGGGTTTCTATGGCGCGCGCCAGGCTTTGTATATAACTGTCCAGGTTGTCGTAATTGGCCTTGAATCCGGCCTCGCTTTCATGGGTGTTCTGGTAACCGATGTCACACATCCGCAGGGACGTGGCATAAGGCGCGTAGTAACTGTTGTCGTACAGTTCCTCGAGTCTGGTTGGCCTTCCGCACATGAAGGACTTGCAGATGGCGGGTGAACTCCCGAACAGGTAGGGGATGAGCCAGCCAAAGCGCTGCAGGTTCCGGATCAGGTGTAAATAGGCATCGGAAATAAATTCCTGCTGCGGACGCGAGTCTTTCTCGAGTTCCTGGTAGACCGGCCAGAAACTGTCCGGGAATGAGTAATTGAAGTGTGCACCGGCAATGACCTGCATGACGCGTCCGTAACGGTAACCGAGCCCGCGCCGGTACACGGTTTTCATCAGGCCGGCATTGGAGCTGCCGTAGCGGGCCAGCGGGATGCTCGATTCGCCTTCAACCACGCACGGCATACTGGCAGACCAGAGCAGTTCCTTGTCGAGTTTCGCATACACGAAGTGTTCCAGCTCGCGCAAAAATGCCAGGGCATCCGCCGCGCTGCCGAGAGGGGGCGTGATGAATTCCAGCAGGGCCTCGGAATAGTCCGTGGTGATCCAGGGATGGGTCAGGGCCGAGCCCAGTGCAGCCGGATGGGGTGTCTGGGCAATGTTCCCGTCAGGCCCGACGCGCAGGCTCTCCTTTTCAAGTCCGATCAGCCCGCCCTGCAGTGCCCGTGGCCGGCCGCCGTTGAGCAGGCCCGACAGGCGTTGCTCTGCCAGCCGGCAGTGGTTGTTTAAGTCCTTGATAATGATTATTTCCTTGTCTGGTTGCGGAGAAGAAAGCGCTTTGTCCCGTTTGGTGGGTGTGCTACTTTATAAACATACCAATGATCAGGCAACTTCATGGATGTGGTTGGCGGGGACGTGATTGTTCTATTTGCACCGCATGTGCGCCTGAATAATTTGAATAAAGTATCCCATCTGCCTGGTTGAGAAGAACATGAGAAGCTGCTGAAATAAGCAGTCCCCAGTGTGGGTCGTTCCGTATGCCGCGTAAAGAAAAATTACTGAACCTGGACGAGGTCAAGATCTCCTGCGGAAGTTGCGGTCTCAATGAGCTGTGCCTGCCGCACGGCCTGGAAGACGCGGACATGGAGAAGCTTGATCGTATCATCAAGCACCAGCCACCGCTTCAGCCCGGTCAGCACCTGTTCCGCGCGGGTGATGCCGGGCAATCCCTGTATGCCGTGCGCTCGGGATCCATGAAGACCTACTGCACAACCAAAAACGGTGATGAGCAGGTGCTCGGATTTACCTTGCCGGGTGAGATCGTCGGCCTTGACGGGATGAGTAACGGGCACTATGCCAGCAATTCGGTTGCGCTGGAGACATCCAGTGTGTGTCAGTTACCGTTCAACCAGCTGGATGAGCTGTGTTCCGAGATACCGGGTCTGCATCGACAGATGATGCGCGTGGTTGGAAAGGAGGTCTCTGCCGATCACTCCATGCTGCTGTTGCTTGGCAAGCGCAGTGCGGATGAGCGGCTCGCCGCCTTCCTGCTCAGTTTGTCGGCCCGTTACAAGGCGCGCGGGCTTTCTGCCACCGAGTTCAACCTGCCGATGCCGCGCCAGGATATTGGTAACTACCTGGGTTTGGCCATTGAAACCGTCAGTCGCCTGTTCGCCCATTTCCAGGACCAGAAATTACTGCAGGTCAACAGAAGGCAGGTGACGTTGCTCGATATACCGAAACTGGAGGAAATGGTCGAGGGTTGTGTGAATACCAAATCGGCAACCGGTTCCTGAATGAGCCGCAGGCCGGCTGCTGCAATATGCGGGCTAGATGACCTTTGAGAAACGCACCCTGGTTTTGTTTTCCCGCAGATACTTGTCGAATACCATGCAGATATTGCGCACCAGCAGCCGGCCTGCCGGCAGCACGGTCAGTATGTCATCCTTGATTGTCAGCAACCCGTCGGCCTGCATGGTCTGCAGGTCTTCCAGTTCCCGCTTGAAATGTAACTTGTAATTGAAGCTCTTCTTTTTTCCCAGGGCCTTCATGTCCAGGACGAAATGACACATCAGCTGGATGATGACCTCGCGTCGCAACAGGTCATCCGGTTCAAGTTCGATGCCGCGTTCCAGCGGCAGCTTCCCGGCATCGATAAGTCGGTAGTATTCCTCCAGGTCCCGTACGCTCTGGTTGTAGTTGTCGCAAACCTTGCTGATGGATGACACGCCCATGCTCACCAGGTCACAGTCCGCGTGGGTCGAATAGCCCTGGAAGTTGCGATGCAGTGTACCTTCGCGCTGCGCGATGGCGAGCTCATCATCCGGCTTGGCAAAATGGTCCATGCCGATATACACATAGCCCTCGTCAGTCAGGAACTCGATGGTGGCCTGCAGGATGTCGAGTTTCTCATCCGCTGATGGCAGGTCCTGTTCCTGTATGCGCCGCTGGGGCTTGAAGCGCTCGGGCAGGTGGGCGTAATTGTAGATCGCGAGGCGATCGGGGCTGATGGTAACGACGTGCTTCAGGGTTTCAACGAAACTGTCTACTGACTGGAACGGCAGACCATACATCAGGTCCATGTTGATGGACTTGAAACCCAGTTCCCGTGCGGACGATGTTACTTCCCTGGTCAGGTCCTCGCTCTGGATCCGGTTCACCGCCTTCTGCACTTCAGGATTGATGTCCTGGACTCCGAGGCTGACCCGGTTGAAACCATTCATGCGCAGGGTCCTGAGTTTTTCGTAATCCACGGAACGCGGATCGATCTCGATGGAATATTCACCCTTGTCATCCTCGCGCAGCGTGAAGTGCTGTCGGATAACTTTCATCAGCGAGCTGATCTCGTTTGCGTCAAGAAAGGTGGGCGTGCCGCCGCCCCAGTGCAGCTGTTCTACAATCCGGTCCTGGTCGAACAGCTTACTCTGCATCGAGATTTCGCGGTACAGCCTTTCCAGGTAGGGTTTGGCGCGTTCATGGTGCTTGGTGACGACCTTGTTGCAGGCACAGTAAAAGCACACCGTGTCACAAAAGGGGATGTGCAGGTAGAGCGACAGTCCGCGCGGGATCGGGTCCTCGTTGCTGTGCTGTGCCCACCTGCGGTAGTCCTCCTCGGTAATCCCGTCGTGGAACTGGGCAACTGTCGGATAGGAGGTATAGCGCGGACCGCTCTGGTCATAGCGTTTGATAAGGTCGGCGTCGAAAACGAGATGTTGGTTCATAAACAGTGCGGTCTATTGGTCCGGGTCTTCCACACAACGGGAGTGTCGGCTTGCAGGCGTGCATGTTCCCTGCGCATATGATTATTTACTAATTTCCTTAATTATCCGCGGTATTTTCCGCAGACGTGGCTATACAGGGCCTCTTTTTAGCCTGTTTCTTCCTGTTGCGAGTTGATATGGATCAATGGAATGCGGTTTTATCCTGCATCGGCCTGGTGCAGACAGGGGTTACGACGAGCTGGACCGGGTCTAATTGTTGCCTGTAATATCGGGACCTATTACAGGGATGACGATCATCATTTGACAGATGCCGGACCATAGCGTCGCAACCGGATTTTTAGTGGGCCATGATTTTGCCCAGCTGCTGTCCGCACTGGCCGGCCAGGGCTACCGCTGTATCGGGCCAACCGTGCGCGACGGGGCCCTGGTCTACGATACCCTGGGCGGCGTCGAGGACCTGCCCACTGGTGTGCAGATCAGCCAGGGTCCGGGCAGATTCCAGGTCGAATTCAACCAGGGCACGCGGCTGTTTGACTGGGCCAACGGTCCCCAGGCCCTGAAACCGTTGCTGTTCACTCCCCGCGAAATCCTCTGGGAGGTACGCCGCGGCGCCGACGGGGAGCTCCTGTTCAGTCAACAGGATCCGGAACCGGTGCCGACGGCCGTGATCGGGGTCCGTGCCTGTGATCTGGCGGCGTTAAGGCTCCAGGACCGGCATTTCATTGAGGCAGACGTTCCCGATGTCGGCTACACGGCACGCCGCCGCCGGTTGTTCCTGGTCGCGGTCAACTGCACCCGGCCTGCCGATACCTGTTTCTGTGCCTCCACGGGAGACGGGCCGGCCGCCACCCGGGGCTACGACCTGGTACTGGACGAACTGGATGACGGTTTCATCGCGAGCGCCGGCAGCAAGCGGGGAAACGAGGTGCTGGCCCTGCTGCCACTGCAACCGGTTAGCGCGGAGCAGCGGCAGTCAGCGGCGGAGGCAACCGAAGGGGCCGTTGCCATGCAACACCGGCAGCTGCCCGGACCCAATCTGCGTGACCTGCTGTTCACAAACCTGGATCACCCGCGCTGGGAGGCAGTGGCGGCGCGCTGCCTGTCCTGCGGAAACTGCACCTCCGTGTGTCCCACCTGCTTCTGTTACCGCGAACTGGACCAGCCCGCACTGGACCGCGAAAGTGCCCGCCATTACCGCGAATGGGATTCCTGTTTCACCCAGGGGCACAGTTACATCCACGGCTTTGTGGTGCGTCCCGACACCCGGCTGCGCTATCGCCAGTGGCTGACGCACAAGCTGGGTGGCTGGCATGACCAGTACGGGCGTTCCGGCTGCGTGGGTTGTGGTCGCTGTATTAGCTGGTGCCCGGTCGGTATCGATATCACCGAGGAGGTCGGCGCCATCGCCGCTGCTTCGACATGACCATCGCGAGCCATTTCCCGTACGAGGCCGAGGTCATCGAGCGCTGCCAGGAGTCGCCCACCATCTTCTCGCTGGTGCTGCGCCTGACCGACCCCGTGATTGCCAGCGAGTATCGCTTCACGCCCGGCCAGTTCAACATGCTGTACCTGTTCGGTGTCGGCGAGATCCCGATTTCCATCGTCTCC
>CAMYJZ010000062.1 GCA_947258845.1 uncultured Ectothiorhodospiraceae bacterium
GGCGCCTTCACACGCTGAAAACGCGGCTTGGCTTGCGCATCGTGCCCGCCGGTATACACGCCGTCGAGCAGCAGCATATGAAAGTGGATATTGAGATTGAGTGCACTGCCAAAGCGCTGGATGAGCGTCACCGCGCCGGTGCGGGCGCTGCGCTGCGTGTGACCGGCCTTCCTAACCTGTGGGTGGCCAGTGTCCGGTAGACGATGCCCAGTACCCGGCCTATCACCGCCGGGCGGGTCGCGAACAGAAAACGCAACGCGCCGCCGGCAAATCCAAAGGCGGCATGGAACAGGCTGAAGCCCAGACCGCTGCCGATCAGCAGCAGCAGTGCCTGGCGGTTGGAAACATCGTGATTGATAAATATTGCCAGGGCCGTAACGCCAAGCAAGGCAGGGATGACCACCCCGGGTTCATAGCGGGTGACACTTGCGGGTACCGACATGGGCAGCCTCCTGGCCGGACAGGGTTAATAGTTTCGATGGGTAAGTTAAGGAAATAATATCCATGAAGTAAAGACCTTTCAGTACCCTCGCCAGCACCGCGGGGCTGACCGGGCCTGCCGGGACAAATTTCAATTGAGCCGGTTTGCGAATTCAGTGGTCATAACAGCATAAACCCGGAAAAACAGCCAGAAATCGGTCGGTTAGAGGCCGTCCCGGGCAAACAGGGTGTTTATGGACTTTTGTAAAAATGCGGATTTTGTCCCCTATACTCCCGCCATGCATACTAAGATGCTTACAGGCATTCCAGGCAGGCGGGTAATGCTATGAAGCACGGCAGGTTTTTGATAACGGCAGGGCTGTTGCTGGCAAGCTGCGGGGTGGCGGCCAACGACGAGAAGCTGCTGGAGCGCTTACAGATCGATCATGCGGCCCTGGTGGCGGCCGAGCAGGATTTTCACGACCGGCGGCAGCGTGGCAGTTTGATCGGCAGGGAAGCCGCTGACTACGCCGCCTATGTCGCCCGTCTGCACCGCCAGGTGGCCGAGGATTGCGTGGCACTGTCAGCCGCAGGCCTGCCGCTACCTTCCGGCCTGGGTTGTCCGTCGCAGCCGCCGCCGATGCTTGCACCGGCGGCGATTGACCAGGCAGGGGAACAAACCACTGATGAACAGATCGCTTCCCTGGATGCCGAACTGCTCAGCGGCCTGGGTGAGTTTGATGAAATGCTGCTGCGCGAGCAGGAACGCGTCCGGGCGGCCGCACCCATGACGGACACCGCTGCCGGGGGTGGCAGTGGCGACGCGGGCGATGCCGGCACGGCTGAGGGCCTGAACGCTGCAGAAGGCGAAGACGGTGGAGACGGGACAGATGCCGAGGGTGGCAGCGGCGCCGACGCCAGCCAGGGTGAGGGAGCAGGCACCGGCGCACAACGCCAGGGCGGCAGGCGGGGAGTACCGCCGGATATCCCGGATGGCAGTGATGATGACGTGGTGGCGCGTCAGCTGCGGGAGGCTGCCGAGAAAGAAACCGATCCCGAGCTGAAAAAGAAGCTCTGGGAGGAATACCGCAAGTACAAGCAAGGCACACGTTGAACATGACTATGGCTACGAGACCTGTCTACCTGGCGCCGCTGTTGCTGCTGTTCGCACTGCTGCAGGGTTGCAGCACGCTTGGACCGGCACGCACGGTCGATGCCGGGACGCCCCTGAACAGGGCCGTCACCGAGCTGCCCGACGAACAGCTGCTGGATGTCTGGGTGGAGTTGTTCGATCCGGGTGAACTGCCGGAAGACGAGGACCAGGCCATGGGGCTGTCCATGGACATCCGCGAGGCCGAAGCCCGTTACCTGCCCGAACAGCTGCGCACCACCATGGAAAGTACCGGCCACTGGGGCGCGGTGCGCCTGGTACCGCGTGACACCACGGGCAGCGAACTGCTGGTGCGCGGTATCATTCTGGAATCCGATGGCGAACAACTGGCCCTGCAGATAACGGCGCTGGACGCAACCGGACGCCAGTGGTTCAGGCGCACCTACCGGGAGGAAATCGAGTACGCGCAATACACGAACCGCGGCCACAACGGCACGGAGGTGTTCCAGCCGCTTTACAACACCATTGCCAATGACCTGGCCGAGTTTCGCGCGAAGCTTGATACGGGGGAAACCACGGCAATCCGCCGTGTTGCCGCCCTGCGCTTTGCGGCGGACCTGGCGCCGGAGGCCTTCGCCGGTTACCTGGAAACAGACAGGGACAAGTACAAGGTCGTACACCTGCCGGCTGCTGAAGATCCCATGTACCGACGCGTGCAGGCGATACGCGACCGTGACTTTCTGCTGATCGATACCCTGAACGGTCATTTCGATAATTTCACCCGGCAAATGGAGTCGCCCTACACGGAGTGGCGCAAGGCGCGCAGCGAAGAGGCTGCCGCCCTGCGTAAACTGGAACGCGATGCATGGCAGCGCAAGCTGCTGGGTGCCGCTGCCATACTTGGCGCCATCGCCGTCGAATCCTCGAACAATGGCAACAATGCCGGTTCCAGTGTGCTGCGTGATGTCATGGTGGTGGGCGGCGTGTATGCCATCAAGAGCGGTTTCGACAAGTCGTCGGAAACCGGCATCCACCGCGATGCCATTACCGAACTGGACGAATCCTTCTCCTCCGAGGCCCGGCCGATGGTGGTCGAGGTGGAGGGCGAGACCCACGAACTTACCGGTTCTGCCGAGGTGCAATACACCAAGTGGCGCGCATTGCTGAAACGCATCTATGCCTCCGAGACCGGCCTGGCCGGTTCCTGAGCAGGGCAAGGCAAGATGGATGCCCGCCGGCAGTCACGGGTGACGGACACGACTACCCTGCAACCGCCGGGGCAGACACATACCGCAACGTCGGGTTCACCTGAAAACAGTCGCTGGTGGTGGATTGCACTGGCCGGCTTGCTGTTACTGGGACTGGCCGTGATTTTTGCGCTGCCGGGGCTGGTGGAACCGGTGCCTGAAGCCACCGTCCCGGCGCAACCGCCGCCGGCCGGCGATACCGCGGCTGTGCGGGACACGGCACAGCAGACATTGCAGACCTACCTGCAATTGCGCGCCAGGCTCGAGCTGGACAATGCCGGCGCCTGGGGCGAACCGGACTGGAGTGCGGCGGCGGCCCGGGCATCCGCCGCTGACCGTTATTTTGCCCAGCGGCAATTCACCGCGGCCGCCCGTGACTACCAGGCGGCCCTCGACCACCTCCAGCAGCTCGACGCCAACCGCAGTGGAATACTGGCAACCGCGCTAGAGGCGGCGACCCGCGCGCTGTCGGCGAATGACGTGGACACGGCCATCGCGCAATTCGAGGCCGCACTGGCGATAGAGCCGGAACACCCGGCTGCGACGCGCGGACTTGCCCGGGCAAGCAGCCGCCGGGCCGTCCTCGAGCAGATGAACCGTGCGCAGGCAGCAGAAACAAACAGCGACCTGGAGGCGGCCCAGGCCGCCTACCGGCAGGCCACACAGCTGGATGCGGCCTATGAACCGGCCAGCGTGGCCCTGCAGCGTATTACGGAACAGATCAATGCCCGTGACTTCAGCGCGGCAATGACCCGGGCGCTGACCGCGCTGGATGCCGGTCAGACGGGTGCAGCCGGCAAGGCACTGGCCGAGGCCAGTCGCCTGCAGCCCGGCAACACCGCGGTGCGTGATGCGCAACAGCGACTACGCGGGATGCGCACGCAGGCCGGCCTCGACCGCCTGCGCAGGCAGGCATCCGGCAAGGTCGCCGCTGAAGACTGGCAGGCCGCGACTGAACTCTACCGCAAGGCACTGGCCATCGATGCGTCGGCCGGCTTTGCCAGCGAGGGTCTGCGCCGTGCCGAGGAGCGCAGCGCATTACATGCGCAGTTCGATCACTACCTCGATACACCGGCGCGGATCTACTCCGCCGTACCGCTGGCCAATGCCGGCAAACTGCTTGCCGCCGCCAGCGAGGCGCCGCCGGATGAACCGCGCCTGGCAGGAAAAATCACCGCACTGCGTGAACTGGTCACCGGGGCAAGTGTGCCAATCACGGTGACCCTGAACTCGGACGGTGTCACCAGCGTGGTGATCCACCGCGTCGGCCGCCTCGGCCAGTTCAACAGCCACCAGCTGGAATTGCTGCCGGGCGACTACACTATCGTCGGCAGCCGGCCGGGCTACCGCGATGTCCGCAAGGCGATCACGCTCCGGCCCGGTATGTCCCAGCCGCCGCTGCTGGTACGTTGCGAGGAAGAGATTTGAGCCGCGTCTACTATATCCATGATGCCTGCGGCGAGCGCCGGCTCGGTGAGCGGGACATGCCATTGTCTGTTGGCGGTGAGGGGCAGGACGGTATCGTGCTTCCCGGGCTGCCGGACAATGCGGTCGTTGCACACATTGGTCTGACCGAGGGCCATGCCTTCATCCAGCCGGCACAGACGGATACACCGTTGTTTCACAATCACGAGCACCTGACGGTCTCGAAGTGGTTGAAGTCGGGTGACATAGTGGAGGTCGGTGAATCGGTCATTCACTGGAACGTGCAGGGTGACCAGGTCAACATCAGCGTGCAAGAGCGTGCGTCTGAACCGGCGCTGGTTCCGCCGGTCACACCGCCGCCGAACATGCGGACACTGCCCGAGGTCGCACCGGTACGCACACCGGCGCCTGGCCACCGCACCCTGCGGCGAGTGGTCCTCGGTGTGTTCGCGCTGTTGCTGCTGGCCGTCGCATTCGTGCTGCTGGCCACCCCTGTCGCCGTCCTCATCACACCGGAGCCGGAACACCTCTCTCTCGAAGGCTTCCCCCCGGCCGTCTCCATCGGCGGGCGTCGGCTGGCCCTGCCCGGCCGCTACACAGTCACTGCTCAACACGCAGGTTACCGTCCGCTGCAGGAGACCATCGTGGTAGCGGCGGGTGGATTCCAGCTGTTCGAATGGCAGCTCGAGGAATTGCCCGGGCAGGTCAGCATCGAGCTGCAGCCGGATGTTCCGTTCAGGTTGTTCGTCGATGATGCGGAAGTGGCAACCGATGCCAACAGGCTGGCCGAGATCCCCGGCGGGGATCACCGCCTGCGAATTGAGACCGCGCGCTACCTGCCGGTCGAGGAAACGCTTGCCGTGGCCGGCAAGGGCCAGGCGCAGCGGGTAACACATGTGCTGCAGCCGGCCTGGGCCAGGGCCCGCATCGACAGCCAGCCGCCGGGTGCAACGGTGGAAATAGACGGCGCAGCGCTCGGCGTGACACCGCTGGAGACCGAGCTCCTGCAGGGCGAGCGCCAACTGGTTTTGAAGCTTGAAAAATACCAGGACCTGCCGGTCCCGCTGCAGGTCCTTGCAGGCGTGGATCTGGCGCCCGATACGTACCCGTTGCAACCGGCCGATGGACGGCTGACGCTCAGCAGTGAGCCGGCCGCAGCGAGCGTCAGCGTGGACGGCGTGTTCCAGGGCACCACACCGCTTACCCTCGCGCTGACCGCCGGTGTCGAGCACACCCTGCGCCTGACCATGCCCGGCTACCAGCGCCATGACCGACAGCTGCAACTGGCCGCGGACGAAGAGCAGTCGCTCGATGTGCAGCTGCGGCCGCAGTATGGCATCGTGTTCGTGACCGCCCGGCCGGCGGATGCAACCCTTCGGGTGGACGGCAGGGATGTCGGCAATGCCACACAGCGCCTGCAGCTGACGACACGCAGTCATACCCTGGAGTTCAGCAAACCCGGCTATGCAACCAGGACCGTCACGGTCACGCCGCGCACCGGCACCAGTCAGAATGTGGATGTCACCCTGACCACTGCCGAACAGGCACGGCGCAAGAAGCAGGCGGCTGTTACGCCTGCGGTCATGACCAGTCCCGCCGGGCAGCAGTTACGACTGGTGCGTGCGCAGGGCAGTTTCCGCATGGGGGCCTCACGCCGCGAGGCCGGGCGTCGCGCCAACGAGAGTGTACGGCAGGTTGCGCTGTCACGCCCCTTCTACCTGGCCAGCCGGGAGGTGAGTAATGCCGATTACCGGCAGTTCAACGCGCAACACAGTTCGGGGTCGGCCGAAGGCGTGAGTCTGGATACCGACAGCCAGCCGGTGGTGAATGTCAGCTGGGACGATGCCGCGCGCTATTGCAACTGGCTGAGCAGCCGCGCGGGATTACCGCAGGCCTATACCGAGATCAACGGCCGGCTGCAAGCGACACAGCCACTGTCGACCGGCTATCGCCTGCCAAGCGAGGCGGAGTGGGCCTTTGTTGCGCGCAAGCATAGCCAACAGACAGAACAGCGTTACCCGTGGAGCGGTGGTTTTCCGCCTGCAGCCGTGGTCGGCAATTTTGCCGATGCGAGCATTGCCGATACCCTGGCCAACACCGTTCCGGACTACAATGACGGTAACCGGGTCAGCGCCCCGGTGGGTAGTTTTGCGGCACGACCGGCCGGCTTTTATGATCTCGGCGGCAACGTCGCCGAGTGGATGCACGATTTCTATGCCGTGTACCCGGGCGAGGCCGACAAGCAGGTCACGGACCCGCTGGGCCCGGCGTCCGGCGAGCACCACGTGGTGCGTGATTCGAGCTGGCGCCAGGGCACGATTACCGAGCTGCGCCTGAGTTACCGGGACTACAGCCGTACCGCACGCCCCGATCTCGGTTTTCGCATAGCACGTTATGCGGAGTAGGAACGCTTTGCTGGTATGGTAGTAACAGGCATTTTCCGGGAAATATAAAATGAGACGCCTTGCAAAACTGCTCTTGATACTCAGCTGCATGCTTGCAAGCGGAACCCTGTACGCACTGACGGCACAGGACGAAAAGAAGGCGACAAACTCCCGGGAAACAGCTGACGAGAAACACAGACCGCCGGCCAAACAACGTCCGCAGAAACCGGCAAAGCCTGCAGCCACGTTCAAACCCTCGGAAAGAATCGGCGCAGACAGCGCCGTGTCCTTTCCCGTGGATATCTGACAGCAAGCCGGAAACAGACACAGGAAAACAGACATCATGAAGAGAGGCTTCCCCGTTGAACTCGTCTACCAGGTATTTTCCCTGCTGATTGCCTTTATCCTGGTGCATGCACTGTATGTCAGTTTTATCAGACCGCAGGCCGCCGCCTTCATCGAACAGGAGATGCTGCAGATGCAGTCAGACCCCGAGCACGTGCAGCAGCGCTCGTTCTTCGTGGTGATCAAGGATTACGAACAGGAGACCTGTTTTGTCCTCATGCTGTGGGCCTTTGCGATTCTCGGCTTCAAGGGCCGGATGACCTTTCGCCAGCAGGGCCTGCTTGACCAGGACCTGCTGCGGCTGCCGGCGGAACTGCCGATCGGTCCGGAAGATACGCGCGATCTTGCCGGGCGCATCCAGTCGCTGCCGGCATCCATGCAGCACTACCTGCTGCCGCGCGCACTGCTGACCGCCATCGAGCGCTTTGCTGCCACCCGCAATGTGCAGAACGTGTCCACGGCGGCGCGCGATATCTGCGACTCGGAAGGCGATCGCCTGGAATCCGAACTGTCCATCATCCGCTACATCGCCTGGGCCATTCCCTCGGTGGGCTTTATCGGCACGGTGCGTGGTATCGGCGATGCCCTGGGACAGGCACACCGCGCCGTCGAGGGCGATATCACCGGCGTCACCTCCAGCCTGGGCGTGGCCTTCAACTCGACCTTTATCGCACTGGTCATCAGCATCATCCTGATGTTCTTCATTCACCAGCTCCAGCTGATGCAGGAGCGCCTGGTGCTCGACAGCGAACGCTATATCGACCACTGGCTGATTCGGCGCCTGCAGGGCTGACTCGCGCGTCCCCGGATCCGGCAACATGAAGCGCCGTTCTGTCTCACCTTTTTCAATATCGTTCCTGGACATCATGTTCTGCGGCTTCGGCGCCGTGGTGCTGCTGGTGCTGATCCTCAATACCGATACCGTGCGCGCGCGCAACGCCGTGTTTGCCGACCTGCGCTCCGAAGTGGTTCGCCTGGAGCAGGAAGTGATCGTCGGTCGCGAGCAGCTGGTCACGGCGCGCAACAGCCTGGAGTCAGCCGACAGCGAACTGGTCACGACCCGCGGCGAGGCCGAGCGCATCATCGAGACCATCAGGAAACTCGAGATCGAAGTCGCGCGCATGGAAAACGAAACCCTGGCCAGTCGACAGCATGTGAATGAGCTGGCGTCTGACCTGAAGAGTCTGGATGAAGACCGGCAGCGACTGGGAGCGCCACAGCCCGCCGACCGGGACAGCGGCACCCGGGTGCGCAAAGTCAGGGGAGAAGGTGATCGTCAGTACCTGACGGGACTGAAGATGGGCGGCAAGCGGGTGTTGATCCTGGTGGACGTCTCGGCCAGCATGCTGGATGAGACCATTATCAACGTCGTGCGGCGGCGCAACATGGATACCGCCAGCAAGCGCAGCGCGCCGAAGTGGCGACGCGCGCTGAAAACCGCGGACTGGCTGGTCAGCAACCTGCCGCCTGCGGCGCGCTTTCAGCTGTATGCCTTCAATACCCGGGCCAGCGCCACGGTCACCGGTACCGAGGGCACCTGGTTGCAGGCCGCCAGCCGCCAGCAGGTGGATAGCGCCATCAGCGGCCTGCGCCGGACCGTGCCGGGCGGCGGAACCAGTCTGCACCACGCGCTGGCGGTTGCCGGCAAGCTGTCGCCGCGACCGGACAACATCCTGCTGGTCACTGATGGTCTGCCGACACAGGGCCGCGGCAAACCCCGCGGGACCACTGTGTCTGCCGACGAGCGGCTGAAGCACTTTCAGGGGGCCGTCCGCACCCTGCCCTCGGGTATACCGGTGAATACGGTGCTGCTGCCGATGGAAGGCGATGCCTATGCCGCGGCGGCCTACTGGAAACTCGCGATGGATACGCGCGGTTCCTTTCTGACACCGGCACGGGACTGGCCATGAGCCGGCGAACCCGACGCAGCGTCGACATCTTCAACCTGTCTTTCCTGGACGTGGTTTCCTGTGGTTTCGGGGCCATTATCCTGTTGCTGGTCATCGTCAAGATCTCCGAGCCGCATGTCATCGAACAGCTGGCGGTGGACCTCAGCGGACTGGTGGCACAACTGGAGGCCGAGCTGCACGAGATCAGGGGCGAGACCACGGTGCTGAATCGCGACCTGACCAGCCGGCAGGAGCAGCTCTCTGTGCAGCGCGAAAAACTGGCGCGCCTGCAGGGCGACATATCGTCCATTCGCGGTCAGTACGCCACGACCCGCAACGAGCACGACACGCAGACCATTATCAAGGACCAGCTGGCCTCGGCGAAACAGGACCTGACGGAAGAGATGCGGCGCCTGCTGGGCAGTGGCTACCAGCGCAAGAAGCTGGCGGCGACCATTGGCGGTGTGCCCGTGGACAGCGAGTACATTATCTTCATCATCGACACCTCCGGCTCCATGCAACAGAACGCCTGGTCGCTGGTGCTGAGAAAGGTCACCGAGGTGCTGGACATCTATCCGCAGGTCAAGGGCATCCAGGTGATGAATGACATGGGGGACTACATGTTTTCGCAGTACAAGGGCAAGTGGATACCCGACACGCCGGCACGTCGCAAGGCCATCATCACGCGACTCTCCGGCTGGCAACCGTTCTCCAATTCAAGTCCGGTGGAAGGCATCGAGGCGGCCATCCGGCGCTTCCATGCGCAGGACAAGCGGATCAGCCTGTACGTATTCGGCGATGACTTCGCCCGCGGCTCGATCCAGACCGTGGTCGACACCGTGGCACGGCTCAATCGTGCCGACAAGTCCGGCAGGCGGCGCGTGCGCATCCACACCGTGGGCTTCCCGGTTCTGTTTGGCATGGGCAATGGCATCCCGGTCAACGCCATGCGCTATGCGGCGCTGATGCGCAATCTGGCGGAAACCAACGGCGGCAGTTTCGTCGGCCTGAACAGCACCCGCTAGCACATGCTGGCGAGCTGCTGCATTCACCGGCCGTCGCGGTAGCGGGTGTTGTACCGCGCGTGCAGCGCGTCGCGCGGTCCGTCCGGCAGGCCGGATGAGGGCAACGGCCCCAGGGTGGTGCCCTGCTCCGTGTACAGGTCCATGTCCTTGGCCCAGCCATTGGCCTCGAGCACGAAACGGCGTTGCCAGCCGGCCGGCAACGACGGCAGCCCGGCGCTGAATTCCAGGTGCACTTCCTCACCCGGACCGATGATGGCCGTGGCATCGTCCACCGCGGTGACCAGGTCGGTAGCCGGGCCGAATGCGGTGTAGTGACCGGCCATGTAGCGCGTATCCCAGAACGGGCTGCGTTGCGTATAGTCATAGTGCGGCTGACGCTGCGGCCCGGTGCTGCGCCGGGCAAAGCCGCTCTCCGCTACATGTGCACTTGCCAGCGGCAATGTCGTGCGCCGCGCCTGCGGCAGGTCCCCGGCCTGCACCACGGCCACCCGGTCCCAGTAGATCTCCTGGTTGGTGCGCAGGCGCAGCGCGGTGGTGCCGGGCGGCAGCCCGTTCAATGGCACGGACATGCGACGCGGCATGCCGGCAGGATAGCCGAATTCCTTCAAGATGACCTGCCACTGCCCGTTGCTGCCGCGCGCCTCCAGCGTCGGCGCGCGCCAGTCGGCCTGCGCCTGCCAGGCGGCAAACATGGTCTGCGAATAGGGATATTCGACCCAGCCCGGCGGCAGGTCGTAGGCCACCAGGCGCACGGCATCGAGGTAGGCGACCTCCTCCATGGGCTCGCCGATTTTCAGTACATAGTGGCCATCACGCGGCACCGGCAGGCTGGCGGGCAGCAGGAAGTTTTCGCGCGGCCGGGGTGGCGCAGTCACGCCGGGTTCGATGAAGTAACCCAGTCCGCCGACACCCAGCAGGTCGCTGATGAAGGCATAGCGTTCACCGTCCCAGGCAAACAGTACCGGGCAGCTGGACAGCTGCCGCTCGGTCTCGTTGATGCGGTGCAGCTGGCCTGCCGCCAGATCCAGCTCCGTCTGGAACACGCCGTCCGACCATATCAGCGAGACGAAATCGAGCTGCCGGGCGCCGCCCAGACCGGTCACCACCGGCTGCAGGCCCTGGCCGGGCGCCGAATGTTGCCGCCAGTTATCGGTCAGGATCCAGCGGCTGCCGCTGCGCAGGGCCAGCCGGGTGCCGATGCCCGAGGCATTGGAGCGCATGGTGGCGGCGTTGCGTATAGGAAGCATAACCCACGTATTTCGTGAGAATCCACCTGGGAGCCGGCCGTCTCGCCGGCATCCGTGCCCCTGAATCCCCGCGTTTAAATTGGCCGTATTCAGTGTGCTGAGTTACAGGAAAGTATCTGAAGTAGCC
>CAMYJZ010000063.1 GCA_947258845.1 uncultured Ectothiorhodospiraceae bacterium
CCCGATCGGCACCATGGCGTCGATCGACTTGAGTCCGGTCTGCACCGGCTGGTCCACCGACTGGCGTGCGATAACCCCCGGGGCGATCTTTTCAATCGGTGAGGTGGCCCCGGATTCGATCGGGCCCTTGCCGTCGATCGGGATACCCAGCGAGTTCACCACGCGCCCCAGCAAGGCCTCGCCGACCGGCACCTCGAGGATGCGGCCCGTACACTTGACACTGTCACCCTCGGAGATGGACTTGTAGTCACCCAGGATAACCGAGCCGACGGAATCACGCTCCAGGTTGAGCGCCATCCCGAACACGCTGCCGGGGAACTCGATCATTTCACCCTGCATAACATCGGACAGGCCGTGAATACGGGCAATACCGTCCGTCAGGCTGACAACGGTTCCCTCGGTACGCGCTTCGGCGACCGCTTCAAACTGGTCGATACGGCTCTTGATCAGATCGCTGATTTCAGCAGGATTGAGTTGCATAGCTTGTAGTCCTCTTAATAATTCAGTGTGCCGCCCAGGCGTTCCAGCTTGCCGCGCACTGAACCGTCGATAACCAGATCTCCGGCACGAATGATGGCGCCGCCCAGCAGGCCCGAGTCGATCGAGCAGTCGAGCTCGATCTCGCGCCCGAGGCGCTTTTTCAGCACCTCGATGACGGATGCCTTGTGGGCATCGCTGACGGGGAATGCCGACACCAGCTCGGCACGCACGGTCTTTTCGGCCTCGCGTCGCTGTATCTCGTACAGGGCGGCAATCTCGGGCAACAGTTTGAGACGCCGGTTCTCCGCCAGCAGGCGGATGAAGTTGCGGCCCTTGTCATCCAGGTGTTCGCCGCCGATATCGATGAACAGGTCGGCGCGTTGCGCCTCGGTAAGACGCGGGCTGTCGATCAGGCTGCTCAGAGCGGGATCAGCCGCAATGGCCGCCAGCAGTTCCAGCATCTCCGACCACGCCCCGAGTGCCTGGCGGGAATTGGCAAACAGGAACGCCGCCTGGGCATAGGGACGTGCGATGGTGAGCGTTTCGGCCATGGGCTTGCCTAGATCTCGGCGGCCAGCTTGTTGAGCAGTTCATCATGCGCATGCTGGTCCACCTCGCGCTCCAGGACCTTGCCGGCACCGGCCAGGGCGATTGATACAACACGCCCGCGCAGGTCTTCCCTGGCGCGGTTGATTTCCTGGTCGATCTCGGCACGTGCGGCAGTTAACAGACGCTCGCCCTCGGAACGCGCATCGACCTTGGCCTCGTCGACGATCTCGCCCGCCCGCTTCTCGGCACGGACTATGATCTCACCGGCCCGGTCCTTCGCCTCGCGCAGGATCGCCGTGGCACGCTCCTCTGCCAGTTCCTGTTCGTGCTTGCCGCGCTCCGAGGCCGCCAGCCCGTCGGCGATCTTCTTCCTGCGCTCATCCAGCGCATGCATGATGGGCGGCCAGATAAACTTCATGCAGAACCACACAAACACAATGAAGGTGATGCTCTGTCCGATCAGTGTCGCATTGAAATTCATGCTTCTACCTCGTTCAACAAAAAACAGATATATGATCTGTAATCGTTTATGAGACCACCGCGAACATCACGTACATGGCCAGACCAACGGCGATCATGGGCACGGCATCGACCAGGCCCATGACGATGAAGAACTGCGTACGCAGCATCGGAATCAGCTCCGGCTGGCGTGCGGCGCCTTCCAGGAAGCGGCCACCGAGGATACCGATACCGACCGCTGCGCCCAGCGCACCGAGGCCCATCATCAGGCCGCCAGCGATATATAACAAAGCGTTTTCCATTTTTCTCTCCCGGGTTAACTATGTTCAAAAACAAAAATAATCAGTGGCTTTCCTGATGCGCCATGTCCAGATAGACAATGGTCAGCGTCATGAAAATGAACGCCTGCAGGGTGATGATCAGGATATGGAAGATGGCCCAGCCCAGTTGCAACAGGCCACCGAAGGCGCCCAGTGCCACGCCGCCTCCGTACATCAGTGCAATCAGAATGAAGATCATTTCGCCTGCATACATGTTGCCGAACAGTCGCAGCGAGTGTGACAAGGGCCTTGCGATCAGTGTCACGCCCTCGAGCAGCAGGTTGACCGGCGCCATCCACTTGGGAAACGGGTGAAAGGCCAGCTCGCCCAGGAAACCGCCCAGACCCTTGATCTTCACACTGTAGTAGAGCACCAGAAAAAACACCGGCAACGCAAGGCCGAAGGTTATATTGGGATCGGTGGAAGGCACGATCTTCAGGTGACTGACGCCCAAAAGGCTGGCCAGCCAGGGAATGTGGTCTACCGCGATCAGGTCCATGAGGTTCATCAGGAAGATCCAGACGAACAGGGTCAGCGCCAGCGGTGCCACCATGTCGTTTTTGGCGCTGAAGGAGCCGCGCACGCTGGTGTCGATGAACTCGACAATCCACTCGACGAAGTTCTGCCAGCCGCCGGGCACGTCAGTCGTGGCGGTTTTGGCCGCCTTGCGGAACAGCCACAGAAACAGTATCCCCAGTCCGGCGGAAAACAGCATGCTGTCGACATTGATGGCCCAGAAACCCATGGCCTGCGCGTCTGCCGCGGAATGTGCATAGCCCCAGTGACCGGCATGCTCATGCCCCTCGGGGAACTTGCCAAAGGTCAGGTTGGTCAGGTGATGCTTGATGTAGCCCGATGCTGTCAGTGGCTCAGTCGCCATGAATCAGTTCTTCCTTCGTAATCCTGAAATAACAAGGCCTGCGTGGCCCGCGATAAATCCGCTCAGCAGCGCCAGCGGCTCCAGCCGCAGCACACCCATGCCCAGCGCGAACAGCAGGGCCACCAGCAGGAAGCGCTCCAGCGCGCTGCGGTACAGCACCCGGAGGCTGGCTCCGCCACTCAGGGCCCGGCCGCGGTCCACCCGGTAGCGTCGCCACTCGAGCAGCACGGCGTTGGAGCAGGCGATCAACCCTCCAAAACAGGCTGACAGGGCCCCAAGGTTGCCGGATATGCCAAGAAACACAACCGCGGTCAGTAACACCAGCGCCAGCTGGATCAGTAACAGATTGCGGATCCTGATAAACAAAGACCCAGTAATTTGCCTAAATTCAGTTTCTTGCTTGTGGTCGGGTGATGTGCGGCAGGCGCTGGACACAGGCCTGACAGCCCTTCTGCCGACCCCGAGGCAGCGGGGGATTATAAAGATGCCGGGAGGTGAGGGTCAATAAAGCAGGGCAAAAACAGCTCACTTAATGTGCTCGAGGATGCCATCCAGCTCGTCCAGGCTGTTGTAGCGGATCTCCAGCCGCCCCTTGCCGCCGCGGCCCTGCCGGATCAGGACACGCGCACCCAGCCGGTCGGCCAGGCTGGCCTCGAGACGCTGAACATCAGGGTCCTTGCTGGCGACCGCCGGGGCCGGGCGCCGGGGCTGCTGCAGCTGATGGACCAGG
The DNA here is from genome assembly GCA_947258845.1 of uncultured Ectothiorhodospiraceae bacterium. GTDB lineage: Bacteria > Pseudomonadota > Gammaproteobacteria > UBA9214 > UBA9214 > CAMYJZ01. Next base: position 3,419 of record CAMYJZ010000063.1, read on the forward strand.
CGCTCGGTCGCACGCACCGTCAATCCCTTGGCTATCACCTGGCGGGCGGCCTCGACCTGGCGCGTACCCGACAGGCCCAGTAGCGCCCGGGCGTGCCCCATTTCCAGTTCGCCGCGTTCAACCATGCCCTTGACCATGTCCTCCAGGTCGAGCAGACGCAGCAGGTTGGACACCGCGGCACGCGAACGCCCCACCGCATGGGCGGCCTGCTCGTGGGTCACCTCGAATTCGTCGATCAGGCGCTTCAGGGCACGCGCCTCTTCCAGCGGATTGAGGTCTTCGCGCTGGATGTTTTCAATCAGCGCAATGGCGATGGCGCCCCGGTCCCCGACCTCGCGCACCACCGCCGGGATCTCGTGCAGGCCCGCCAGCTGGGCGGCGCGCCAGCGGCGCTCACCGGCGATGATCTCGTAGCGGCCCTCCTCGACACTGCGTACCACGATAGGCTGCACCACGCCCTGTTCGCCGATGGAATCGGCCAGTTCCTGGAGTGATTCCTGGTGCATGTCGACCCGGGGCTGGTATTTGCCACGCTGGATGATATCCACCGGCAGATGACACAAGGCCCTGTCAGCAGGTCCGGGTTCCGCAGCGGGAGGTACCGCCTTCAACTCGGCCGCTGGCGGCGGGGGTGTTGCCTCATCCGCCTCTGCCGGCCGGGGTGCCCGTGCCGCCGGCCCCAGAAGTGCATCCAGGCCCCGCCCAAGTCCGCGCTTTTTCGCTGCCATAGTCTCTACCGTCAGGTTCAGGTTCGATCAGAAATGAGTTGGTCGTGCATCGTCTTGCTGCGCGCGCACGGGCTCCTGGGGAGTCGCTGTGCCGGACGCGTGCCGTCGCAGGTATTCACCGGCCAGTGCCAGGTAGGCCGCGGCCCCGCGCGAGCCCTTGTCATAATGCAGCACGGGCATGCCGTGGCTGGGCGCCTCCGCCAGGCGCACGTTGCGCGGAATGATGGTGCGGTAGACCTTGTCGCCGAAGTGCTCCTGCAGCTGTGCCGACACATCATTGGCAAGATTGTTGCGGGCGTCATACATGGTGCGCAACAGGCCCTCGATCTCCAGCTCCGGGTTTACGGCCTGGCGCACCTGCTCCACGGTCTCCAGCAAGGCCGACAAGCCTTCCAGGGCATAGTATTCGCACTGGATCGGGATAAACACGCCGTGCGCCGCGGCCAGGGCATTGACGGTCAGCATATTGAGTGACGGCGGGCAGTCGATAATGATGAGATCGTAATCGTTCTGCACGTAGGTGAGCGCCGAACGCAGCCTGCGCTCGCGGTCGTCGCGGTTCATCAGTTCCACCTCGGCGGCGGTCAGGTCGCTGTTGCCGGGCAGCAGGTCATAGCCGGCTTCGGTGGCATGGATAATCACGTCGTGGATATCCGCGTGCCCGATCAGCAGGTCGTAACCGGTCATGGCTACCTCATGTTTGTTGCAGCCGCTGCCCATGGTCGCATTGCCCTGTGCATCCAGGTCTACCAGCAGGACACGCCGTCCGGTCTCCACCAGGGAGGCCGCCAGGTTCACGCTGGTGGTGGTCTTGCCGACCCCGCCTTTCTGATTGGTTACCGCCAGTATTCTTCCCATGCGCCTCTCTATCCCGCCGTTTCCGTCACCGTGTGCATGCACACCAGGTGACGCTCGGCATCCAGCCCTGGAACGTGGATGGTGACCACGTCATGAATTACGGACTTGTCTTCCAGACATTCGATCTCGGCCATTGGATAGACACCCTTCATGGCAAGCATCCGGCCTCCCGGTGCGCACAGCCGCGCGGCGTGCCGGTAAAGGTCGTGCAGGTCTGAAAAGGCGCGGCAGATGACGGTATCAAAACGCTCCCCGGGTCGGTAGTTCTCGACGCGCGTATGTTCAAGTACCACATTGTCCAGGCCCAGTGTGGCAAGGGTCTGCTGTACAAAGCGCAGTTTCTTGCTGCTGCTGTCCAGCAGGAAGAACTCCCGTTCCGGGCTGGCAATGGCCAGCGGGATACCCGGCAGTCCGGCACCCGTTCCGATATCCAGAACCCGTCTGCCCCGCAGGTGGGGAATGATCGACAGGCTGTCCAGGATATGCCGGGTAACGATCTCGGTCGGTTTGCGTACCGATGTCAGGTTGTACACCCGGTTCCAGTTCATCAGTTCCGTGATGTATTCCATCAGCCGCTCATCGCCGCTGAGTGCCTGTTCCAGTCCAAGTTCACGCAGACCCTCACTGAGCATGACCCGGGGATCCCCGTCTCGGCCGCGACGGCCATTGGCCCTGAATCCGCGCTTCTGCATGCACCTCCCTCCGGAGCAGTTTGTTGGGTCAGGCGCTCTTGCGTTCAACCCGGTTGCGTTTCTTGAGATGGATCAAAAGCAGGGAAACGGCCGCCGGTGTGATCCCCGGAATACGTGCCGCCTGACCGATGTTCTGCGGCCGGACTGCCTGCAGCTTTTCGCAGACTTCATTCGAAAGCCCCCGCACCGCATTGTAATCGAATTCAACCGGCAGGGCTTGTTGTTGGTTACGCTTGAGGCGCTCGATCTCGGCCTGCTGACGATCCAGGTAGCCGGCATACTTTGCCTGTATATCGATTTGCTCGGCGACCTGCTCATCGGCGACACCGGGACCGATGCCCGCGATCATCATCAAGGCGCGGTAGGGCAGTTCCGGCCGGCGCAGCATATCGGCGGCGCGCTGCTCGCGCGCCAGGGGTCTTTCCAGCAAGCTTGCCAGTTCTTTACCCGGACCGCTATCGGGGCGCAGCAACAGGGCCTCCAGGCGTGCCTGCTCGCGCTCGATGGCCGTGTGCTTTTCATTGAAAACCCGCCAGCGCATCCCGGAAACCAGGCCCAGCGCATGCCCCTGCGGCGTCAGCCGCAGGTCGGCATTATCCTGGCGCAGCAACAGCCGGTATTCGGCGCGGCTGGTGAACATTCGGTAGGGCTCGCTGGTGCCGCGGGTCACCAGGTCGTCGATTAACACGCCGATGTAGGCCTCGTCACGACGCGGCGTCCAGGGTTCCTCATCCTGCACCCGGCGCGCGGCATTCAGTCCTGCGATCAGGCCCTGGGCGGCTGCCTCCTCGTAGCCGGTGGTGCCGTTGATCTGGCCGGCGAAGAACAGGCCCTGGATCATACGGGTCTCCAGCGAGGCCTGCAGATCGCGGGGATCGAAGAAATCGTACTCGATGGCATAGCCCGGACGCGTGATGTGGGCATTTTCAAAGCCGGTGATGGAGCGCACCAGTTCCTCCTGCACCGGGTACGACAGGCTGGTGGAAATCCCGTTGGGATAAACCTCGTGGGTCGTCAGGCCCTCGGGCTCCACGAATATCTGGTGCGAGGTCTTGTCGGCGAAACGCGTGACCTTGTCCTCGATCGAGGGGCAGTAGCGCGGACCCACGCCCTGGATGGCACCGGAATACAGCGGTGATTCCTCCAGGCCGGCACGAATGAGGTCATGGGTACGCTCATTGGTCGCAGTGATATGGCAGCACACCTGGCGCGGGTGGTCATCCGGCCTGCCCAGGTAGGACATCACCGGCCGTGGCACATCGCCCGCCTGTTCGGCCAGGCGGCTGTAGTCGATGCTGCGCCCGTCGATGCGCGGCGGCGTACCGGTCTTGAGGCGCTCCACCCGCAGGGGCAACTCGCGCAGCCGCGCCGCCAGCGTGTTGGCCGGCGGGTCACCGGCACGGCCGCCGCTGAACTGTTTCGGGCCGATATGGATCAGACCGCCAAGAAAGGTGCCCACGGTGAGCACCACCGCGGGGGCGTGGAATGCCAGCCCCATCCGGGTAAGCACCCCCTGCACCGTACCGCCGCTGACGATCAGGTCGTCGACGGCCTGCTGGAAGATATGCAGGCAGGGCTGCTTCTCCAGCGCGGCGCGCACCGCCTGGCGATACAGCACGCGGTCCGCCTGGGCGCGGGTGGCGCGCACCGCCGGTCCCTTGCTGGCATTGAGTACCCGGAACTGGATCCCGGCCCGGTCGGTGGCCCGGGCCATCAAACCCCCGAGGGCATCGATCTCCTTTACCAGGTGACTCTTGCCGATACCACCGATGGCCGGATTGCAACTCATCTGGCCGAGGGTCTCGACATTGTGGGTCAGCAGCAGGGTACGCACCCCCAGGCGCGCGGCCGCCAGCGCCGCCTCGGTACCGGCATGGCCGCCACCCACCACAATCACGTCATAGGTTCTGCTCTGTCGTGCCACGACCCGTTATCTGCCCTGTATATCCCGAAAAATAAAGCCGCTAGTGTACGCCGCGGGAAGAATCCGGGGCAATGTACGCAGCTTCTGAAAATCCAATGTCAGTCAATGTAGTTGTAACTATATATTGTGCTAGTATCCGCGCCTCTTTCCACATGAGGTGGCTTGAATGCGATTACTCGAGTTCGACAAGGATACCAGCGGCGCAAACCCTCGCCGGCCTGGCCCAGGCGTCGAAAAACATAAAATAGCCGCCAGGATTCCCGAAAATCTGATTAAATCGGCCGAAACATCCTCTTCCGCCTCCGTGCTGCCGCCGCTCCGGCGCATGCCGCTCAAACAGGCGGTGCGCAAACCCGTCGACCTGGAACAACTGCAGGAACGCATGGGCTTTATCGAGCGACGCCTGCAGCAACAAACCCGCCAGACCGGCGATTTCGCCAGGACCCGTGAGCTTGAAAAACTCAGGCTGCGCATGCAGGTGCTGGAACGTAGCCTGGAACACGAACTGGGTGCGGCCCGCCAGCGCGAACACCGGATGCTGGCGGCACTGGACAGGGCATCGCTGAAGACCCGACTGCATCAACGGCTGATGCGCCTCTGGCTCCACGACCTGCCCGTCACCGCCAGCTGGCTGGAACGGGCCGCCCGCTCCTGGTGGCACGACAGCCAGCCCGAATGGTGGCCGCGCTTCACCCGGGCCTGGCGTGAGGCCCTGGATCAGGCACGCCGCTAGCATTTCACCGCGCAGCCTCAGTCACCGGCTACCGCGCGCAGCCCCGCCCACAGTATCGCCAGTTGCTGACGGTACATGGGGCCGATGCTGGCCGGGTTGTTGTGCATGACTGCCAGCGGCACCCCGTAAAAGATCGAGACCAGTCCCACCATGGCGGACGGCAGCAGGGTATTGGCCGGCAACTCGGCCCGCTCGATGGCCTGCTGCAGTGCCGCCCTCAGCACCAACTCGAGACTTTCGTCCTCGAGTTCGACGATGCCGGGCAAGTCGGCGAAGGCCAGCACACGTTCCACCGGCGTGATCACCGGCCGCGGCGCGTGAGTACGATCACGGGCCTCATAGGCAATGATCTCACCCATCAGACCCGGCTTCTTCTGCACCTGGATGGCGGTATAACGAAACAGGGCCTCGATCACTGCCAGTCCCTGCTGCTGTTCCGCCGCCTGGCGTCCGTACCAGTTCAGTTCCAGTGACCACAGCTTGTCCAGGTAGGCCACCAGATCATCTTTTTTGGGGAAATAGTTGAAAAAGGTGGCCTCCGAAATTTGCGCGCGCTCACACAGGGCCTTGACCGACAGGGCGTCCAGCGGGGCGTTCTCCAGGTGGTGGGTGACAATCTCGGCCAGGTTCAGACGGGTACGCGCGAATTTGCGTTCACGCAGCGAGTAACGCGGTGCAGTTGCCATAAGTATCGATTACGCTAAATTTAGTCCGGACCCTAATTATATCTATTTTTCACATTTAATAAAGGGCTTAGACCTTCCAATCGCCTGCAGTCCCCGCCGCTTTTACAGGCCTCCCGCACCAAGCCACAAATTATCTGGGGTATTAACCGGATGACGAGGTGTCTGCCCCTATCAGCTGCTCAAATGGGCGACCAGGAGACGGCCTGTAAATAAATGATGTTACTAAACAGCTGCTTGAATAATAATAATGTAGGCTATTTATTTATAGATATCTCTAATTATCTGGCCCGATCCGGCCGGTAACCCGCTACGGCCAGTACCCGGCCGCCACAGCCGGGCCATGTAATCTATATAAATAGGGTTATCTCTATTTGAATCGGATTCAGGCCCCTGACCGGCCTGCGGGTGGGCCTCACTTGCCGATGCAGAAGCTGCTGAAGATCCGCCCCAGCAGGTCCTCGCTGGTGAACTCGCCGGTGATCTCGCCCAGGGCCTGCTGGGCCTGGCGCAGCTCTTCTGCCAGCAGTTCAGCGGCCCGCTGTTCCCGGAGCCGGCGCGCGCCGGCAGCGATATGGACCTGGGCCCGCGCCAGGGCATCCAGGTGCCGGCGGCGGGCACTGAAGGCGCCCCCGGCCTGTTCGTTGAAACCGACACACTGCTTGAGGTGGGTACGCAGTTCATCCATGCCGGCACCGGTGAGCGCCGAGACCGCCACCTCCGCACCCGCGTCGGTCCCGGACATCCCGGGCGCACGCCCGCTCAGGTCGACCTTGCTGCAGATCCGGGTGTGCGGCAGCCGGGCAGGCAACCGCTCGAGGATGTCGGCATCGGCCGTGTCGAAACCGCGCTGGTCATCGACCACCAGCAGTACGCGGTCGGCAGCCTCGATCGCCTGCCAGGCACGCTGCATGCCGGCGCGTTCCACCGGGTCGTCACTGTCGTGCAGGCCGGCGGTATCGATGACATGCAGCGGCATGCCATCGATCTGGATGTGTTCACGCAGCAGGTCGCGTGTGGTACCGGGGATGTCGGTGACAATGGCGGCATCACGGCCCGCCAGTGCATTCAGCAGGCTGGACTTGCCCGCGTTGGGCCGCCCGGCAATCACCAGTGTCATGCCATCGCGCAGCAACTGGCCCTGATGGGCACGTGCCTCGACCTCGACCAGGTCCGCGCGCAGCGCGGCCAGCATTCGCGAAACCCGTTCATCCGCGAGGAAATCGATCTCCTCCTCGGGGAAATCCATGGCGGCCTCGACATAAACACGCAGCTCGACAAGCCTTTCCAGCAGTTGGTGTATGCACGCTGAAAACACCCCCTGCAGGGACTGCACGGCGGCCCGTGCCGCCTGGGCCGTGCCGCTCTCGATCAGGTCGGCGATGGCCTCGGCCTGGGCCAGGTCGAGTTTGTCATTCAGGAAGGCGCGCTCGGAGAATTCGCCCGGGCGCGCGGCACGTGCACCCAGTTCCAGTACCCGCGCGAGCAGCAGGTCCATGACCACGGGTCCGCCGTGGCCGTGCAGTTCCAGCACGTGCTCACCGGTGAAGGAGGCGGGGGCCTGGAAATAGAGTGCGATACCGGTATCGATCTGCCGGCCGTCGGCATCTCGAAAGGCATGCAGCCCGGCCATGCGCGGTTGCGGCAACCGGCCGAGCAGCTGCTGCGCCAGGGTTGGGGTCTGCGGACCGGAGACCCGCACAATGCCGACACCCCCGTGACCGGCGGGCGTGGCGATGGCGGCGATGGTATCCGGGGTCATGCCGACCGCGGCAGGGCAGGGCCTATTTGCCGCCGCGCTCGATGCGCCGCGTGATGACCCACTGCTGGGCAATGGACAGGGTGTTGTTGACCACCCAGTAGAGCACCAGGCCGGAGGGGAAGAAGGCAAAGAACACGGTGAACACGATCGGCAGC
>CAMYJZ010000064.1 GCA_947258845.1 uncultured Ectothiorhodospiraceae bacterium
GCAAATAGTTAATCGCCCCCCCCGGGACGCTCCTGCAGCACATCTTTCACTTCTCACTTCTTACTCTTTACGCTTTATATCTTTCCGTGTTCTTCCGTGGATTCCGTGGCGATTTTTGTTATTTGTTTCTCCGCGTCCTCCGCGTCTCTGCGGTGAGGTTCTCACAAGCCCACCCACTCATCCCCGGCTGGCGGCGTACTTTTCCCAGGTCTTGAAGCGCTTGCGGACGTACTTGAGCAACGAATCATAACCGTCGAAGAACATCTCAAAGCCGTCGGTCGCCGGCTCGTCATATTCACAGAAATCATTGGTGTATTCGCGGCAGATCTGCGGCCGGTCCTCGTAGATGCTGCAATGCCCGTCCGGCAGCAGGTGGGTGCAGGGGTTGTTCACCAGCAGGTACCAGCCGTCCTCGTCCTTGTAGGCCTGGACATCCTTGTGCGACAGCTGCCACAGGAGGTGATCAAAATCATGCATGGAACGCGGCGTCACCAGTTCCTCGGTGATATAGGTGCAGCACTTGGAATTGGTGCAGAAACCGCACTTGTTTTCGGGGGTAATCCTGATATTGACGGGTATGTGTTTTTCCATAATGACAGGTTGGCCGACGTTCAACAGGCGTTGCTGAAAACGGCTGCTAGCGTAGCACGAAACTTAAAAGGGGACATTCTGCTTTTTGCATTTTTTTATAAGGGGTGCCTGATTAACTTATCTTTCATCATCCCGGTTCAGGCCGGAATCCAGTCACTGCCAGACGACACTGGATTCAGGATCTCCGCTGCGCCACGCCCGGAATGACGGCTTGATCAGACTTTTCCTAGAGCTTGCTGCCCGTGGAAAATGTGAAACGCTTGAAGACGGGGGTCTCGAGCAGGCTGTTGCCGGCGTGAGCCCGTATCTCCTTGCCGGCCACGTTGATAAGTACGCGGCTATCCGCCGCATAGATGCCCTTGACGGTCACCAGCGAGGTGTCGACCTGTTGCTCCTCATCGCCCGGCATGAACAGGGCCGGCACCGCCATGCTTTCCTCGTCGTCCGAGGCACGGCAATAGACCGGCGCACAACTACCCTGTATCAATTGCACGCCGAGCTCCATGCCGCCCTCGGGTATGGCGCGCATGTTTCGGACCACTGACAGGATCAAACGCCCGCCCTCCTCCACCAGGCCCAGCAATTCCCCGACACCGACCGTGCCGAAGCCACTCTCCTCCCGGTAAACCCGCGCGCCGTTCTCGCTTCTGTCAACAATACGACCGGGTACCGGTTCAGCCGGTGCCGTTCGGTTGACAGGCGGAATGTCCGGTGAGGTGTTGACGGCCTTCGAGAGGTAGCCATGAATAGCCTTGAGACCCAGCAGCAAACCGACCTCGCTGGTCTCGGCACTGCGTGTCTCACGCGGTACCTGCCGGTCAACCGCCTCCGGCCACAGGCGCCGCAGGATCATCGCCTCGGGACTCTGCATGCGCACCTTGACCGGCGTCTGCTCAAGCTGGTCACGGATGGCCTGCAGTGCCTCGCGGGCGTCCAGCATGTAGGGTTCGCCGCTTAGCCGTGGCAACACCTCCGGGGTGTACGCGACGGGAGCAACACCGCTGCGCAAGTCCACAAAGAACAGCCCTTGCGGATTATCCGGCCAGTCACCGCCGGGTATCACGCGGCACTTGTCGGCATGCTGCACCAGCACCTCATGTACCATCCCGACCTCGCCCTCCACCAGCCGGAAGGGGTCTGCCAGCGCCAGCAACAGGGTTGTATGGTAATAGGCCGAGAGGGTCAGCGGCCGCTCCGTGTCATGGTTCCTTTCATCCGCCATCTCCAGCAGACCGTAATGCCGCGCCATCCGGTAGAGCAGGTGTAACTCGGAAAACAGCGTCGCCGGCACGGACCGGTAATAGCGGTAGTTATCCAGCAGGGCGTAACCCAGCTGCTCCATGGCATGCTTGATGGCCATCCCGAAGATGCGCCCGGGCTGCCGGGTGTCAGACGCTGCATGCAGTGACTTGATGACCAGCTTGTAGCCCTCGGCCAGCGCCAGCAACAACTGGTTCACACCCTCCGTGGTCTGCTGCTGCTGAGCCCTGGACAGGGCGAGCTGGCGCACGTGCTGCGGTTCCATGGTGATAAACAGGCGCTGGGCTGTGTCCCGGTAGATATTCAGCAACTGGAAGCGCTGCTCCGTCTCCAGTTTCTGCTGGTTCAGGGAGTTCAGTGCACCCAGCACCAGGCGCACCGTCTCGACCACGTCCATGAGCGGCAGGTTGATCAGCCAGGTACGCAGACGCTTCTCGTTCCGTTCTACGGTCGGATCGGAAAAGTCATGCTGTTCGGGTGTGGATAATTCCAGCGGGTCTATCACGCTCGGTACCGTCCGGGCTTCAGAAGCGTCCGGCGTCGCTGATCCGGTAAACCCCGCCCGGGCGTTCCTCGGCGAAACCGGCAAGCGCGTCCAGGAACTCCGCCGTGGCTTCCGGGCCGGGTGTCAGGTCCAGCTCCAGTCGGTAGTCGCGTGCGGGCGACAGGGAGAGCTCGCCGGCCAGCCCGGTCGCCCCGCTATTGCCGAGATGCCCTGTCAGCAAATCACCCGTGCCATCCAGGACAAGCACCACGTCACCCAGCTCAAGACTCACCGGGTCGAGGATCCAGGCCGCGGCCCAGTCGACCTGGCCGACCAGGTCCTGCGGGAAACCATCCACCAGCCGGAACTGCTCGGCCTGCACCCTGACCGTCCCTGCGGTCTGCACCGGCAGTGGTGAGAAATGGTTGACCAGGGGATCGGGCTGCACGACCGCGTCGAGTTCCCGACCGTAGATACTGCCGCCGAGCCCCACGCCGGCATAGGCGCCGCCCGTGATGGGCGGTCCGGTGAAACCCAGGCGATATTCCAGCCGCCCCCGCAGCAAGGCCGCGGGCCTGAAGGTCCAGCTGACAGGCCCCAGATCGATGTCCTGCAGCTCGAGACGCCCGGCCTGTCCCGAAAACAGGGTGCCGGTGACCGTCTGCAGGACCAGGCCATCGACCTGCTGCTGCAGGAACAGCGCGCCGCGCTGCGCAGGAAAGCCGACGGCCAGAAACAGCAGGTAGGCAAGCAGCCCTGCCGGGAGAAGTCGCCAGAAAAGTCTCAAGCAGCGGGGGCCTGCAGTGTCAGGCGCACATTCACCCGCCCGCCTGCACCGCTCTGTTCAAAGCTTGCGCTTTCGATGTCCACGCCGTACTGGCTGCCCATGGAGTCGAGCCAGCCGATCACGGAATCGAACGCGGCGCCGTCCAGCCACACGCGCACCCCGCTGCTGCCCTCGGGCTCTACCCGCTTCAGTGCCGGACCCAGACCGGCGCTGCGTGCCGAGGCATCGGCGACCGAGAGCAGGGAACGCCCGGCCAGGCCTGTGCCGGCCGCTTGTCCGCTGCCCTGTAACTGGCGCACGGTCGCTGCATTCTGTTGCATCCATTGCAGGGTTTGGTGCGATTCCGCCACGCTGTTTCTGAGCTTGCTGTGATTACTGTAAAACGGCTGCAGCAGCAGGGCATAAATCAGCAGCAGCACCAGCGCACCCATGGCAGCCAGCACCAGTATGCGCTCGCGCGGCTCCAGTCCCGCCAGCCAGGCCTTCATGCGTCACCCCCATGGATGCGCAGGCGGCTCTTGACGCGCTGGTCACTGTCTGTGGTTGCCGACTGGATCTCGACGTTCAGGCCGCTCGCGGCCAGGGTCTGCTTGAGTTCATCTAGCTTTTGCAGACTGGCAAGCTTCAGGTCCAGATCAAGCCGGCCGGCACGAAAACTGGCGCCGGTGATATCCACATCACCGGCCGAACGCAGCACATCGCCGGAGCGCGCCAACAGGGTCATGAACTGCGTCCCGCCGCCTTGCCGCTGCAACTGCTCCAGCTGCTGCTGCATCTGCACGCGTGGATTGACCACCCGCCGGGTAGCGGGGAAGGTCTCCTTGAAAACCGTCTCGATGCGGGAATTCAGGTCGGCCTGCTGCTGTTTCAGGCGAACATAGTCGATCCCCTGCACGACATGGGCCAGCACCAGCCCCGCCAGCAACAGCGCCGCAGTGGCCCGCCAGGGCTGCCACAGCTTGCCCCATTCCCGGGCTCGGCTGTAGGCACCCTGGAGCAGATCGATAGACGGCGAGGAAAGACCCCGGGCCAGCACCTCCAGCGCACTGCCGCTGCTGTGTTCGACCTCCACCTGCGGGCCCAGCGCCTCCAGGTCCGGCATAGTGGACCCCGCCGTCACGGTGATGTGCACCGGGCGCGTCGCGCCTTCATCCGGCTCCTGTTGACTGGCCAGTATCAGTCCGAGATTCTCTGCATCAACCGCAAAACCGCTGTACGGACCGCTGCGCACCAGGGCCACGTTGCCGTCCATAACCACGCAGATGCTGTCTGCCGGACACGGGATGGCCAGCAGATCGGGAACCAGCTGGTGAACCTCGAGTCCGGCCTCCGTGAACACCTCGAGCAGGGCATTCATCCGCTGTATCGCCACCACGGCTACCGGGTGATCGCCCCCCGGCAGTACCGGACCCAGGGCGAAATGCAGGTCCTCGACGTCTTCCGAGAACTGCTCCTCCAGCGCATAGGGCGCCGCGCGCAGCAGTTTCTGGCGATTCTGACCCGGGATATGCACCTGCGTCAGCAGACAATCGATACCGGGCGCCAGCGCCACCACCCGCAGGCCGGCAGCCTCTGCAGCCGCCTCCTTCGCAGTGCCGCTGCGGACCGTTCCGGCAGACCGGCCCTCGCTATCCAGGATCACCCAGCGGCAGCCGGCAGCCTGGTTCCGGCCCGCATCAATCAACAGGGTACTACGCATGATGTTGCCCCACTCCGTGATATCCCCCCATCCTACCAAAAACCGTTTTCAGATCAATCATTCACACCTTCTATTTGGGGCGCCGACCGGATCGGGCTGCGTACCCGGTAGATAATCCGGGTGTCGCCATCGGCACGGCTTAACAGGCTCTCCAGCCGTGCCTGGCCCTGGCCCACCACCACGTCAGTCAGGATACGGAAATAGTCGCTTTTGACGTCGACGGCCGTATCCAGCTCCAGCCCGGCAAGTGCAGTGTGACCCAGAAAGGCATTGGCCGTCTCGTAACCGCTGTCGCCGCGATCGGCCAGCAGGCTTTCGACTGCACCCTCTTCCAGCTCGCTGTGCAGGGCCTGCAGCACGGTTGCCGTGGCCGTGTTCGCATTGATCAGGGTGCGCCCGGGCAGTGCCGTCACGTGCGGTAACAGCAATTGCAGGGCCGCGTCGTCAAAACCCTTGACCAGCCGCAGCTCACTGAAACCCGCCAGCGGCCGGTTGGCCGTGCGATAGGCCGGCTCGTTCAGCAGGTAATCCACGTCCTCGGCCCCGTCCGGGTAGCGGGCGTCGATATCGGCATCGATCCAGTCTGTCAGGGTATCGGCCAGGGATTTCTCCAGCCCCGTCAGCTCCAGCAGGCGGATGAAATAGGCCCGGTCCGCCTCGCTGGCCTTGCCGTCCTCACCCACCAGGTTATTGAGGTTGAAACGACCCTGCAGGTCCTCGACCCTGCCACTCACCAGGCCGCCTTCAACCGCGATGGGCGGCAATGCCGTGGCCCAGTCCTCGTCGAGTGAATCGTAATCGCTCTCCCGGGCATCCCGGCGCAGGATGACCCGCGCCCAGCTTTCCGCCGCCAGGGCGTAGGCATAGGCCTGTTCACCGTGCACCAGGTTACCGGTACGACGCACATCGATATGCTGGCGCGTCGCCATGGCGACGGCGGCCACCGTGGCCATGGCGACTACCAGCAGGGCCGTGACCAGCGCCACGCCGCGTTGCCTGTCGGCAGGCCGGTATTCGGCTTGTTGGGGCTGCTCACATTTCATCGCGGCATCTGGAACAGCCAGGTCAGGTTACCGAAATACTCGTGTTCCAGGCTCACCTCCACCGCAGCGGGCAGTCCGGGCTCAACTACTGCTTCCTCCACACCGGTCTCGAGTGGCGGCCAGCTGTCCTGCCAGTTGCTGGCCGCATCGAGGTAACGCACCTGCATCGAGACGATGTTATCGGCCAGCGCCTGCAGTAACGGCTGGCTGTCCTGGGAACGGTCCAGCACCGGCCAGGCATAGCGGACCAGCTGCTGCTCCTCCAGGTCGTAGCCAACACGCTGCAGGCTGCTGCGCGGGCGACCGGCCGGATTGCTCCAGCCGCCGCGGGTCAACTGGAACACCGGCGCTGCCGCCAGCGGGGCTTGCTGGTCACCGTATTCATCCCGGATGGCGCGTGCGACCGCCTGCTCGATATCCCGCTGCATCACCACATAGGTCTTCTGCAGGGCAGCCAGGCGCTGGGCGCTGGCATCCGTGTGGGCGCGCTGCTCCAGCACGGTGCCGAGTCCGCCATAGGCCATGACGGCAACCAGCCCGAAGATGGCCAGCGCCACCAGCAGCTCCAGCAGGGTAAAGCCCCGGCAGCGGTGGACAGTACCCGTATCGATGGTTTTCATTTGCCCGGCTTCCAGAGAAAACCACTCAGGACAGCAAGTGGTTCGGCGTCAGCGTCCTCGAACGGGCGCACCTCGACATCCAGCCGGCGCAGCTCCTGCTCCTCGGTCTGGGAAACAATCGCCAGCCAGCGCCACTCGCGCCCCCCCATCTCCACGGAGTCCTTGAGCTCGCCCACGCGTGGCCAGGCATTTTCCAGCTGTTGCCCCACCAGTACGTTGCGCGCCACCCAGGTGGCCAGGGTCCGGTCACTCAGGTGGGCCTGGTTGGCGGTGTAATCGCCCGCCGCCTTGATGATCGCACCCAGGGTCAGGGCCAGCACCGTCATGGCAACCAGCACCTCCAGCAGGGTAAAGCCATTGCAGCGCCGCCGTCTCAAAACGTCTCCTCCACTTCCCATTCGAGTTCACCGAGCAGGGAGGCAGTCAGGTGGTAACGGTAGCGGCTCTGGTCGGCGGCGAATACCGCGGCAAACGGGGTCATCTCGCCGCTGGACAGGATAAAGACCTGCGGAACCAGGCGCTCCTTCTCGTCCTCGTCCTCATCCTCGTCATCCGGCACCGTCAGTTGCGGAGGCTCGCCCTCGACCTCGACCCGCAGCTTGAGTCCGGCAGGCAACTTATAGGTCTTCAACAGGTGATCATCCCGGGCAGGCTGCCACTCCCCGGCGCTCAACACCATGAAGGCATAACTGTCATCGGTAAAATGGATGGCGAGCTCTTCGCCGCGCATCACAGCCTCGTCAGCAGCCATGCCAATCAGGGCGGCCAGGCGGCGGGTTTCCTGCTCCATCGCCTCGGCCAGATCATCACCCCCGACCGAGAGCATGGCGAAACTGAAAATAATCCCGATCAGCACCAGCACCACCATGAGTTCCAGCAGGGTGAAGCCCCGGCAGACCCTCAGACGGGACGCGCTTGCCGGGGAAACGGGAATGAATTTCTGTCTAAAGGACCTTGCCACGCTCTTCCGCCGCGCCCATTGTGATCCGTTGTCCTGATCAGTGCCGATGGCGTGGTCTATTGGAGATGCCAGTTGCCGATATCATCATCACTGGGCTGCTGGTCCGGACCCAGCGAGTAAATATCAATCGAACCGTGCGAACCCGGGCTCAGGAATTGATAGGGCTGTTTCCAGGGGTCCAGCGGCAGGCGATCAACGTAGCCACCGTCTTTCCAGTTCGGCGGCTCCGGGGATGAGGGTTTCTCGATCAGCGCCTCCAGACCCTGGTCGGTACCCGGATAGACATAGTTGTCCAGCTTGTAGAGGTTCAGGGCCGCCTCCAGTGCGCGGATATCCTGGCGCGCCTTGGTAATGCGGGCCTGGTCGGGCCGGTCCATGACCTTGGGTACCAGAATCGCCGCGAGGATTCCCAGTATCACCACGACCACCATCACCTCGATCAGGGTGAATCCCTGTTCTCTGTATGTTTTGTAATTCATTTAAGAGTTGCCCTGGTTTCATTCGACAGGTGCCCGGGATGACCGGACCCGGTCAATAGTACGCCATAAGCGAGGGGTTTATCGAGATTCAGCGCACACCGGGCCCGGGAGACCGGGAAGACATGCCTACTGCCGGGCCGGGGAGCCGTTCCGTCCTAGTTGATCGCGCACCTTGAGCGCATACAAGTGACGTTCGGCGTCCACCAGGTGCTGGCCCCAGTGCATTTGATAGCTGCGCTGCCAGGCCTGCGCCGCCCGTTGCGGCCAGGCCTCGTCCAGCAACCTGAGTCCGTGCTGCAGATCGAAGTAGATATCGGTCAGATCATCCGCCAGACTGCCGGACATGTGTATCTGGTCGGGTGAGGCATCGAATTCAAGCCAGTAGCTGTCACGTTTACCCAGCGCCTGGCGCAGGCGGCTGTAAAGGTCGAAACGCTCGTCCAGATCGACATCGGAGTCCGGCAACTGACTGCTGCCAAACGCATTCAATTCGGTTACCGCCGAATGCAGCCGCGGCAGGAGTGCATACAATTCCTCGAGCCAGGAGCCATTGGCCTGTTTCCTGTTTTTGTCAATCAGTCCGCAAAAGGCCTCGGCGAGGCTGGCCATATCGGACAATTTTTCAGAAATCGTTTCCATTTGGATCTGCCAGGAATTAATCCTTCGTATTCAAGTTATTATCTGCATGTATGCCGATCATCAGCGCGGACACACTAACAGTGTAGTCAAAAATTCGCGCCCTGCAGCCCCGGGGTAACTGGCCCGCATGTCTCACCAGTACCCCGGATGCCAGAAAAAAGGGTGCATTCTGCTTTTAATTGCAATCAGTAAATACAGATGGGTGAAAAAATCCAAAAACGCAGTATGTCCCTTTTTTCTGGCTAGACCTCGACCATCTCGAAGTCTTCCTTGGCCGCACCGCATTCGGGGCACACCCAGTTGGCCGGGATGTCCTCCCAGCGCGTCCCCGGCGGGAAGCCCTCGTCGGGCAGTCCGGCCTCCTCGTTGTAGACAAAACCACACACCACACACATGTATTCCTTGAATTCTTGCATCGCTTGCACCTCAAACACTGTCTTTGCCACGTCACGGGCCTGGATTGGCGCGCATTGTACCGTCACGGGACGCGGCAAAACAGGTAAAATAGCCAAAAGATTAATGGCCACGGAACCCACGGAAGAACACGGAAGGAATGATTTCATTTAAATAAATATTATTGAAATAATTACTATTCAGTTCTCTGCGCCCTTTGCGTCTCTGCGGTGAATCTTCTATTTCTTTAAATTTTTCCGTGTTCTTCCGTGGATTCCGTGGCGAATTGATCTTTTTTCTTGTTTACCGTTGCGGCATTACCGCACAGGATCAGCAAATGACATCCACTATGAAAAACATCCCGGTCGTGCTGGCATTTGCCGGCCATGACCCGAGCGGTGGTGCCGGCATTCAGGCCGATATCGAGGCACTGGCCAGCCAGGGCTGCCATGCCGCGACGGTGATCACTGCACTCACCACCCAGGATACTCAGGATGTCTCCGACTTCAGGCCCCTGGAGGTCACCGACGTCATCGCCCAGGCACGCGCAGTGCTGGAAGACATGCCGGTTGCCGTTATCAAGCTCGGCATGCTGGGCAGTGTCGAGAACGTCGAGGCGGTTCACACCATCCTCACCGATTACCCCCAGATACCGGTGGTGATGGATCCGGTGCTCGCCTCGGGTCATGGTGTCACCCTCGGTGGACAGGGAATAATCGAGGCAATGAAGACCCTGCTGCTGCCGCTGACCACGGTACTTACCCCCAACAGCCTGGAGGCCCGCGCCCTGGTCACGGGCGCGGACACCCTGGATGCCTGCGCCCAGGCCCTGATGGACCACGGTGTCGAGTACCTGCTGGTGACCGGCAGCCATGAGCGCACCCCCGAGGTCGTTAACCGCCTGTATCACAACAACCGCCTGCTGGAGACCTTCACCTGGGAACGCCTGCCGCACAGCTATCACGGCTCAGGCTGCACCCTGGCCGCCAGCATTGCCGGCCTGCTGGCACAGGGGCTGGAACCGTTCACGGCATTTCACGAGGCCCAGGACTACACCTGGAATGCGCTGCGCCATGGCTACCGGCCGGGGCTGGGACAACACCTGCCTCACCGGTTCTTCTGGACCGGTGATGACGAGCTTTGAATGGTAGTTTCCGAGTTGCCGTACGGGCTGTATGCGGTCACGGACGGCCGTTTGATACCCACGGATGAACTGACCACCCGGGTCGCACAGGCCATCGCGGGTGGCGCGGTCGTGATCCAGTACCGGGAAAAACACAAGGCCCGCGATGTCCGTCAGCAGGAGGCGACGGCTCTGCAGGTCTTGTGCCGGGAACGGAGGGTCCCCCTGATTATCAACGACGACATCGAACTGGCGGCACGGGTCGGCGCCGCGGGTGTTCACCTCGGCCGGGAAGATGCGTCCATTGCGCAGGCACGGGAACGGCTGGGTCCGCACGCGCTTGTCGGCGTCTCCTGTTACAACCGCATCGAGCGCGCCCTCGAGGCCGCGGCGGCCGGTGCCGGCTACGTAGCCTTCGGGCGCTTCTTCCCGTCGGCCACCAAGCCCGGTGCAGTGCAAGCAGAGACAACCCTGCTCGAGCAGGCACGCGCACAACTCGATCTGCCGATCGTGGCCATCGGCGGCATCACCCCGGCAAACGGATCCGGACTGATTGCGGCCGGGGCCGACCTGCTGGCCGTAATCCAAGGCGTGTTCGGCCAGCCCGATGTCGAGACCGCGGCACGGCGCTATGCGGCCCTGTTTGAAAACCCGGTGAAGAGTGAGAAGTGAGAAAACCGCAAAGGCGCAAAGAACGCAGAGAAAATCACAATTATGCTAAAAACAGCTATGTAGTCATGAGTAGGTTGGGTAAAGGAGCGTTAGCGACGTACCCAACAACCGTGATTCTGCTGGGCACGCTGTCGCTTTGCCCAGCCTACAAAACTATCACTCTTTACTTTTCACTTATTACTATAGATTTTCCGTGTCCTTCCGTGGATTCCGTGGCTATATTTTTTTCCTGATTAATCGCGCCGGCCAGGCGCTCCTCTTACTCCTCACGTCTCACTCTTCACGCCTCGCGCCTCACGCCTCACCACTAAGGCCATATGCGACAATCCCGCTGTTGTGAGAAGATAAGCACGAACCGATCCCGAACAAGAAGGACTCCTCACAATGTCTCGATCACATGACGACTTCCAGGCCGCCTGCCAACACATCCCGGGCGGGGTGAATTCACCGGTACGCGCCTTCCGCGGCGTCGGCGGCGATCCGGTATTCTTTGCGACCGGTGCAGGCCCCTGGCTCACCGATGTCGATGGCAAGCGCTATATCGACTATGTCGGCTCCTGGGGTCCGATGATCGCCGGCCACGCCCATCCCGGGGTGATCAGCGCCGTACAGGAGGCGGCCGCCAACGGCCTGGGTTTTGGCGCGCCCACCGAGATCGAGACGCGCATGGCCTCCCTGCTGTGCAGCAAGGTGCCCTCCATGGCGCTGGTACGCATGGTCAACTCCGGCACCGAAGCCACCATGAGCGCCATCCGGCTGGCCCGCGGATTCACCGGCCGTGACCGCATCGTCAAGTTCGAGGGCTGTTATCACGGTCATTCCGACGCCCTGCTGGTCAAGGCCGGTTCCGGCACCCTGACCCTGGGTGTGCCGACCTCCCCCGGCGTGCCGGCAGCGGTGGCCGAACACACCATGACCCTGACCTACAACGACCTGGACAGCGTACGCGCGGCCTTCAAAGTCGCCGGCAGCGAAATCGCCGCCATCATTGTCGAACCGGTGGCCGGTAACATGAACTGCATCCCCCCGGTACCCGGATTCCTGGAAGGCCTGCGCTCCGTTTGCGACGAGTACGGCAGTGTGCTGATCTTTGACGAGGTGATGACCGGCTTCCGGGTCGCCGCGGGCGGCGCCCAGGCGCACTACGGGGTCACCCCCGACCTCACCACGCTCGGCAAGGTCATCGGTGGCGGCCTGCCGGTCGGCGCCTTTGGCGGTCGCCGCGACATCATGGAGCAGATCGCCCCGCTGGGCCCGGTCTACCAGGCCGGCACCCTGTCCGGCAACCCGGTCGCCCTGGCGGCGGGCCTGGCGACCCTGGAACTCGCCTGCGCCGACGGCTTCCATGCCGGGCTGGACGCGGCCGCCAAACGCCTGGTGACCGGCCTGCAGCAACACGCCGATGCGGCCGGCATCCCCTTCACCACCAACCAGGTCGGCGGCATGTTCGGTTTCTTCTTCACCACGGACACGGACATCACCCGCTTCGAGCAGGTGACCCGCTGCGACCTGGGTCGCTTCCAGCATTTTTACCATGGCATGCTGGATGCCGGCGTCTACCTGGCACCGTCGGCCTACGAGGCCGGGTTTGTCTCCTCGACCCACGACGACACCGTCATTGACGCCACCCTGGAGCACGCAGCACAGGTATTCAAGACGCTGTAGCCGGGCAAACGCTGCCATTACGCATGTCTGACATCCGGATCCCACGCTGATATGGACGGCATGTTGCAAAACATGCTCGACTGGGTGTCCCTGCACCCGCACACGTCCGGACTGCTGATCTTCGTTGTCACCCTGCTGGAATCACTGATTGTCATCGGCCTGCTGATACCCGGCGCCCTGGTACTCTTCGGTGTCGGGGCGCTGATTGCCACCGGCGCCCTGGAGCTGCTGCCCGTTCTCGCCTGGGCCGCGGCCGGCGCCCTGGCCGGTGACACCATCAGCTTCCTGCTCGGGCGTCACTACCACCAGCGCCTGCGTGTCATGTGGCCGCTGAAGCGCTATCCGCGCCTGGTAAACCGGGGCATCGATTTCTTCTACCGGCACGGCGGCAAGAGTATTTTCATGGCACGCTTTGTCGGGCCGGTGCGGCCTATCCTGCCGGCCATTGCCGGCATGATGGACATGCGCCGGTCACGCTTCCTGCTGGTGGACAGCATCGCCTCGGCACTGTGGGCCCCCGCCTACATCCTCCCCGGCATGGTCTTCGGCGCCTCGCTGGGGCTGGCGGCCGAGGTCGCGGGACGACTGGTGGTTTTGCTGCTGGTACTGCTCGGCATCGCCTGGCTGGGGGTGATGCTGATCCGCGGTATCGGACGGCTGGTGCAACCGCACGCCGCGGCGGGTCTGGAGCGCATCCTGCACTGGAGCCGCAGCCACCCCCACATCGGGCCGCTGGCCGGTTCACTGCTCGACCCCGACCACCCGGAGGCGCGCGGGCTGACCATCCTGTCCGGCCTGTCCTTCATCACCCTGTGGCTGATGCTGTTGATATCGCGCCAGGTGCTGCATGGCGATTTCATGGGTGATCTCGATAACTACCTGTTCCACTTCCTGCAGAACCTGAGAACACCGTGGGCCGACCAGATCATGGTGTTGGTGACCCAGTTAGGCGAGCAGCTCCTGCTCGCGGCAGTGCTGGCGGGTGGCAGCCTGTGGCTTACCTACAAGGGCAACAGCAAGGCCGCGTTGCACTGGGTCGGTGTATACGCCTGCGCCGGCGTTCTGACCTTCGTGCTGAAACACTCGGCCCAGGTCGCCCGCCCGATAGACACTTACGGCGGCTACTCATTTCCAAGCGCCCACTCCAGCATGAGTCTGGTGGTCTATGGCTTCCTGGCGCTGCTGGTGGCGCGCGAAATTCCCTTCAAGCACCGCTGGCTGCCGTACTCGGTTGCGGGACTCATCGTCATGACGATCGCCTTTTCGCGGCTCTACCTGGGGGTGCACTGGTTCTCCGATGTGCTCGGCGGTGTCACGCTGGGCCTGTTCTGGGTGGCCCTCATCGGGATTGCCTATGACCGCCACCCGGCACCGCGCCTGCCGGTGAAAGGCATCCTGGCTGTGGTGACGGTAATCACGCTCATTGCAGGTGGTGTGCACGTGCAGCGCAATTTCAGCCAGGACCTGGCGCAGTATGCGCCCCATGTCGAGATGCGGTCGTTCACCCGGAATGACTGGCTGGACGGCGACTGGCAACAGCTGCCGGACTACCGCATCGATCTGGAAGGCCGCAACGAACAGCCCATGAATATTCAGTGGGCGGGATCACTGCAGCGCTTGCAGGCATTGCTTGAACGCCAGGGCTGGCACAGGGCGCCGGGGCCGGGGCCATCCAGCGCCCTGAACTGGCTGGCTCCGGAGCCGGACATCAACAGCATGCCCATCCTGCCCCAGGTGCATGACGGCCAGCATCATGATTTGCTGCTGGTTAGCCGGCCCGACTCACTGGACCGGCTCACCGTGCTGCGGCTCTGGTCGGCCCATGCCGAGATCAGCGGCACGCCGACCCCGATGTGGGTCGGCACCGTCTCCTACCTGGTACTGGATAAAAAGCTGCCACTGGTTTCGGCGCTGCGCACCGACATCGATTTCAATACCCCGCTGACCGTCCTGCAGGAGATCCTGGAACAGGAGGTCGATATTCAACTGGTGCAGCGGCTGGCACCCCTCAGCCAGCGCATCGACTGGGACGGCCAGATACTGCTGGCGTGGGAAGATTTAAGTGAGAAGTGAGAACAGAATTCTGGCCACGGAATCCACGGAAGAACACGGAAAGATAAAATCCGATAAAAATAAAATCTTACCGCGGAGACGCAGAGAAAAGCACAATAATTGCAAACACAACCATGCAGAGTCAGGTGCTGAGCTGTAGTAGTTCAGACTAGATCTGACAGTTACCGATTCAACCTATGTGGTTGTCTGCCTCTACAGCTTTGTTTTGTTCTTCCGTGTATTTCCGTGTGATTCCGTGGCGAGATTGTTTTCCTTCTCACTCATCACTTTTTACTTTTTACTTGGTTTTTATCTTTCCGTGTTTTCCGTGGATTCCGTTGCTAGATTGTTTATTGATAAATCGCGCCTGCACCCGATAAAGCGCCGGGCATAAACGAGGCGCTCCTACATTTTGTGTATCACGACGGTTTACCCGGATCGCTCCAGCGTTTTGAAATCGCATGTTCCACGTTCAGCTGATCAAGGATGCGGGCCACGACAAAATCCACCAGGTCATCGATGCCCGTCGGGTTGTGGTAAAAACCGGGATTGGCCGGGAGGATCGATACCCCCATGCGCGCCAGGCGCAGCATATTCTCGAGGTGGATCGCCGACAGCGGGGTCTCGCGCGGCACTATCACCAGCTTGCGGCCTTCCTTGAGCACCACGTCGGCGGCGCGCTCGATCAGGTTGTTGCTGGCGCCATTGGCCACGGCCGACAGGGTGCCGGTGGTACACGGGCAAATAACCATGGCCCCGGGCGCACTGCTGCCGCTGGCGACCGGCGCCGTCCATTCCTCGCGCCCGAAGACGCTCAACTGTCCGGGCGTCGCCGCGTAGCGTTCACTCAGGAAACGCTGCATCTCCGCCGGTCGTCCCGGCAGACCAAGATCCGTCTCCATGCCGATAACCACCTGCCCGGGCGCGGAGACCATCAGGTACACAGTGCGCCCGGCGCTCAACAGGCACTCCAGCAGCCGCAGCCCGTACTGCGCCCCGGAGGCACCGGTCATGGCAAGCGAAATGGCGTTGTTTTTTGGCATGGTGACGGGTTTTCTTGTTAGCAAAAAAGAATCTTACCGCAGAGACGCAAAGGACGCAGAGAAAGACAACATAATTGTAAAAACTTCTGGTCGTATTGATTGTAGGCCGAATTAGCACCAGTGTAATCCGACCTGCCTGGTCGCTTTTATAGTTATTGTGCTTTTCTTTGCGTCCTTTGCGTCTCTCGGCAATTGCTCCATGCATTGCTCTACCTCCTGCATCCATGCAGTCGTGCGGTGAATCTTTTTATCTATGTAAATTTTTCCGTGTCCTTCCGTGGATTCCGTGGATTCCGTGGCGAGATAGCTTTTCTTCTCACTCATTACTCTTTACTTCTTACTGATTCCGTGTGGTCTATCGCGCCTGCACCCGATTAGGCGCCGGGCATAAACAAAGCGCTCCTACAACACAGCTTTCACGTCCTACGCCCCGACCGCCACGGCCTCCAGGCCGCGCAGCAGCCGTTCGTGAATGCCGCCAAAGCCGC
>CAMYJZ010000065.1 GCA_947258845.1 uncultured Ectothiorhodospiraceae bacterium
CACCTCGTCGAGATTGAGGAAGGCGATCAGCAGGCCATCCAGCAGGTGCAGGCGGCGGCACACCTTTTCCAGGCGGTACTCGAGGCGCCGGCGCACGGTAGTGGTGCGGAACTCCAGCCACTCCTTGAGGATGGTGCGCAGGTCCTTGACCTGCGGGCGCCCGTCCAGCCCGATCATGTTGAGATTGATGCGTACACTGCGTTCCAGGTCCGTGGTCGCGAACAGGTGCGTCATCAGGGTGTCGGTGTCCACGCGATTGGAACGCGGCACTATGACCAGGCGCGTCGGGTTCTCGTGGTCGGATTCATCGCGCAGGTCCTCGACCATGGGCAGTTTTTTGGCCGTCATCTGTGCCGCGATCTGCTCCAGAACCTTGCCGCCGGAGGTCTGGTGCGGCAACTCGGTGATCACGATGTCGCCGTTTTCCTTCTCATAGCGGGCCCGCAGACGCACACTCCCGCGCCCGGTCCTGTAGGCCTCGATCAGTTCGGCCTTCGGGGTGATAATCTCGGCACCCGTTGGAAAGTCCGGCCCCTGCAGGTGCTCGCACAGGTCCTCCAGCGTGCTCTTGGGTTTCTCCAGTAGCAGCACGGCCGCCGTGGCCACCTCGGTGAGGTTGTGCGGCGGGATGTCGGTTGCCATGCCGACGGCAATTCCGCTGGCGCCGTTCAGCAGCACCGCGGGCAGGCGCGCGGGCAACAGCTCAGGCTCATCCAGGGTACCGTCGAAATTGGGCGCCCAGTCGACCGTGCCCTGCCCCAGCTCTGCAAGCAGTATTTCCGCGTAGGCCGCCAGCCTTGACTCGGTATAACGCATGGCGGCAAACGACTTGGGATCGTCCGGGGAACCCCAGTTGCCCTGGCCGTCGACCAGCGGGTAGCGCGAGGTGAAGGACTGCGCCAGGTGCACCATGGCCTCGTAACAGGCTGAATCACCGTGGGGGTGGAACTTGCCCAGCACATCGCCGACAGTGCGGGCCGATTTCTTGTATTTAGCGACGGCCGTCAGACCCAGCTCCGACATCGCATAGACGATGCGCCGCTGCACCGGTTTGAGCCCGTCGCCGATGTGCGGCAGCGCGCGGTCGAGAATGACGTACATGGAATAATCCAGGTAGGCCTTCTCGGTAAAGGTCTTCAGCGGCAGCTGTTCAATGCCTTCGTAGTCAAGCTCGAGTGTTTCCATCAGTGAACCTCAGATCTATTGCTGCCCGCGTCATTGCGAGCGTAGCGAAGCAATCTCCTGACGATGCGATAAATCAGTGACAGATTGCTTCGTCGCTGGCCGCTCCTGGCTTGGCCCAGGCCAGCCTCTCGACCGCTTTGCGGTCTCACCTTATCCTGCCTCACGCGGCACTTGTACGTCCCTGTATATCGCGCTCCTCGCGAATTTACCGGGCTGTCCCTGGCTATTCCCCGGTGTCGCTAAATATCCGCCAGGTCGCCCTTGGACTCCAGCCAGCTGCGGCGGTCTGGAGACCGCTTGCGGGCCAGCAGCATATCCATCAGCGCGTGCGTATCATCATCGGTATCGATGGTTAACTGCGCCAGGCGCCGGGTTTCCGGTGCAATGGTGGTCTCGCGCAGCTGCATCGGGTTCATCTCGCCCAGCCCCTTGAAACGCTGCACCATGATCTTGCCCTTGAGCTTCTCGGCCGCGATCCGGTCCAGCACACCCTGGCGCTCGGCATCATCCAGGGCATAGAAGACCTCCTTGCCGACATCGATACGGTACAGCGGCGGCATGGCGACATAGACGTGGCCGGCCTCGACCAGGGCACCGAAATGTCTCAGGAACAGTGCGCACAACAGGGTCGCGATGTGTGCGCCATCGGAATCCGCATCCGCCAGGATGCAGATCTTGTGGTAACGCAGCTTGTTCAGGTTATTGACACCGGGTTCCACCCCGATGGCCACCGAGATATCGTGCACTTCCTGGGACGCCAGCACCTCGCTGGACTCGACCTCCCAGGTGTTCAGGATCTTGCCACGCAGCGGCATGATCGCCTGGAACTCGCGGTCGCGGGCCTGCTTCGCCGAACCGCCGGCCGAATCGCCCTCGACCAGGAACAGTTCGGTACGATCGGTGTCGGTGGATGCACAGTCTGCCAGTTTGCCGGGCAGCGCCGGACCGGAGGTGACCTTCTTGCGTACCACCTTCTTGCCGGCGCGCTGGCGCTTCTGGGCATTCTCGATCGCCAGCCAGGCGATCCGCTCGCCGGCCTCGGTGTGATGGTTGAGCCACAGGCCGAAGGCATCCTTGACCACACCGGAGACAAAGGGTGCGCACTCGCGCGATGACAGGCGCTCCTTGGTCTGGCCGCTGAACTGCGGGTCGATCAGCTTGACGGAGAGGATGTAGCTGCAGCGATCCCATACATCTTCCGGGGCCAGCTTCACACCACGCGGCAGCAGGTTGCGGAACTCGCAGAATTCACGCACCGCCTCGGTCAGGCCCATGCGCAGGCCATTGACATGGGTGCCACCCTGCGTCGTCGGGATCAGGTTGACGTAACTCTCGGCCACGGGGTCACCCCCCTCGGGCAGCCACACCAGCGCCCACTCGGCCGCTTCCTGGTTACCCTCCATGTTGCCGGTAAAGGGGTCTTCCGGCAGGCACGACACCCCGCCCAGTTCCCCCGTCAGGTAGGCACGCAGACCGTCCTCGTAGTGCCAGTCCAGCTTCTCGCCACTGGCCTCGTCATGCAGGCGCACCTGCAGACCGGGGCACAGCACCGCCTTGGCGCGCAATACGTGCTTCAGTCGCGCCAGGGAGAACTTGTCTGAATCGAAGTATTTCGGGTCGGGCCAGAAGCGCAGCGTGGTGCCGGTGTTCTGTTTGCCCACCTTGCCGGTCTGTTCCAGCTCGGAGATCCGTTCCCCACCGGCAAAGGCCATGTTGTATTCATTGCCGCCGCGCCGGATCCAGACCTCGAGGTGTTTCGACAAGGCATTGACAACGGACACACCCACGCCATGCAGCCCGCCGGAAAAGCTGTAGCTCCTGTCAGAGAACTTGCCACCGGCATGCAGCCGCGTCAGGATGACCTCGACACCGGGTATGCCCTCCTCCGGGTGCAGGTCCACCGGCATGCCGCGGCCGTTGTCGCGCACCTCCAGCGAACCGTCCTTGAACAGGATCACATCGATCCGCGATGCATGGCCGGCAATGGCCTCGTCGACACTGTTGTCGATGACCTCCTGGGCAAGGTGATTGGGACGTGCCGTGTCGGTGTACATGCCGGGGCGCTTGCGCACCGGCTCAAGACCGCTGAGTATCTCGATCGCAGCGGCATCATAGGCCGTACTCATGTTACATGTCCGTGGTTGAGTTGCAGGGAGATGCTATTCATCCAGGACCTCTCCCCTTGAATAGCGCAACCTGCGAAGAATTTCGTCACGCTTCAGGGCGTCGCTGCTGGTATCGCACAGGTAGCCACGGTACAGCGCGTAACGGTAATGGCCCATACCGGTTTCCCTGATGCGCTCCCAGGGTATGTCATCCAGCGCCTGCCAGGTGCCGTTGGCACCGTAGGCATAGCGGCGATACTCGCGGGTACTGCAGCGGATGCCTTCATAGGCAACGTTTCTCGCCCCGGCCGCGGAGGTGACCACAGCGGCATAGCGCACCACGCGATCAGCACCGATGGAGAGCGACTCGGGATCGATAAAGACGCGGTAGGGGTAGTTGCCACTTGCGATTACCGCCTCAAGCAGGCGATCTTCTTCAGGGTAAGCCGGCAGCTCGGCCTGCTGCTCACGCCAGGGTGCCGGCGGAATAAAGCTATCGGAGCGCCAGCCGGCGTCGTCCTCGGCATGCGAGACCGGTGCAAGCAGCGCCTGCAACAGCGCCGGTAAGAAACAGCTGAATGAAAATCGGGTTAGTGCGCAGGCTTTCATGGGGAGCGCAGTTTAACGCGCCGTCCGCCGCATTTCGAGCCTGTATTCAGGGTCACCCGGAGCCAAGACAGCCCTGGCTGGCATCACCCGCTCAGACCAGGTCGGCAAGCAAGGCAGCCCGGATATTGTCACCCAGCGGCGCGACCCGGTGGGTGTAGTTCTCGTGATCGATGCCGACGCTGATGGCCGCCCCCTGGCGGGCAGACTCGACCATTGCCGGCGTCAGTTCAAAGCGCAGAAAGTGTACCGAGGAGGTCTTTTCCTCGGTGTCGCGCTCCAGGTCCTCGTCGGCGATCGCGTAGACCGGCTCATGACCGTCGATGCTGACCCAGACCCGGTCCTCGATTCCGATCAACCCGGACAGCAGCTGGCGGCGCCTGTCCACATCGGGCTCCTCGATCATGAAGGTCGCCTTCCAGTTGGAGCCATCGGGTATCAGGGGGTTGTAGGCATCCAGCTCCTCCTCGATGCCGGCCGCCTCGAAGATCCGCTCGACCCGCAGCATCTCCTGGATCTGGTACTGGATGGTCTGGCGGTCTTCAAAATAGATGGTCGCCACCGGCCCGACCTGGACATTGCGGTCTTTCTTGTGCGCGATGACCCGGGCGCGGAATTCAGGACGCACCTCGGCGTACTGCTCGAGGCTATAGAGGTCGTTGCGGGTCAGTTTATCCATCGTCGTTCCCCGTACTAGATACCGTAGGCCAGCCGCAGCAGCGACAGCGGATGCGCGGGTGCCTGTCCGTCCTTCAGCCCGTTCTCGATCTGGTGACCGGCCATCGGGCAGTCGCTGCTGTAATAGTCGGCTGCGGCGCGTTCCACGCGGGTCACAACCGGGCGGCAGATCTTCATGGAGGTCTCGTGAAACTCCTGCTTGACCGCATAGGTCCCGTCATGCCCGGAGCAGCGCTCGATCGGCTCGACGCTGGTATCCGGCACCAGCTGCAGAAGATCACGGGTCTTCATGCCGATGTTCTGCACCCGCAGGTGACAGGCCACGTGGTAGGCGATCTTGCCCAGCGACTGTTTGAAGTCGGTATTCAGCTTGCCGTACTTGTAGCGCAACATCAGATATTCAAACGGGTCGAAGATGGCATCCCTGACCCTGATCACATCCGGGTCGTCCGGAAACATCAGCGGCAGTTCCTGCTTGAACATCAGCACACAGGAAGGCACCGGCGCCACGATATCCCAGCCGGCATCGACCAGCGCCAGCAGCGCGGGAATATTCGCCTCCTTGGCGGCCTTCACGGACTCGAGGTCACCCAGCTCCAGCTTGGGCATGCCGCAGCACTGTTCCTTGTCGACCAGGGTGACGGGAATGTGGTTATGCTGCATGACGGCAACCAGGTCCTGGCCGATCTGTGGTTCGTTGTAGTTGCCGTAACAGGTGGCGAACACGGCGACCCGGCCCCGGGTCGGACCGGCCGCTTCGGCTGCCTTGTCGGCCTCGTCCAGGCCGGCCAGGGACTTGCGCAGGGTCTTGCCGTGGTACCCGGGGAGAATGGCATCGGGATGCACGCCCAGGGTCTTTTGCAGCAGCTTGCGACCGGCCCTGGAGCGGTTCCCCGCATTGACCGCCCCGGTCACGATCGGGATACCGGCAAGCTTGCCGACGGTATCGGTCGAGGTCAGCAAGCGGTCACGCAGGCGCGGCCGGGCCTTGTTGAACTTCACCGCCTTGGCGCGCAGCATCAGGTGCGGAAAATCCACGTTCCACTCATGCGGCGGCACATAGGGACACTTGGTCATGTAACACATGTCGCACAGGTAGCAATGATCCACCACGTCCCAGTAGACCTCGCGCGCGACACCGTCCAGCTCCAGAGTCTCCGATTCGTCGATGGCATCGAACAGTGTCGGAAAGGCATTGCACAGGCTGAAGCAGCGCCGGCAGC
Source organism: uncultured Ectothiorhodospiraceae bacterium (assembly GCA_947258845.1). Classification (GTDB taxonomy): domain Bacteria; phylum Pseudomonadota; class Gammaproteobacteria; order UBA9214; family UBA9214; genus CAMYJZ01. Next base: position 5,798 of record CAMYJZ010000065.1, read on the forward strand.
CATGACAGATGTCGTAGACCCGCTCCAGCTCCCTGAACAGGTCGGCCTCGTCATGAAAACTTGCACCGGTCCAGTCCAGGGGATGGCGTGTCGGTGCCTCCAGGCTGCCTTCACGTGTGCCTTCGGTTTTTTGCCCCATTTAGAGAGTTCCTTGCTGCCCTGAAAATGACACGGGGCCGGTCAGACCGGCCCCGTCGAGTGGATGCGCCGGGGCCTAGTCGTCCAGGCTATCCAGCGCCTTCTGGAAACGGTTCGCATGGGAACGCTCGGCCTTGGCCAGCGTCTCGAACCAGTCGGCGATTTCATCAAAACCCTCGTCACGGGCGGACTTCGCCATACCCGGGTACATGTCGGTGTACTCGTGGGTCTCACCGGAAATGGCCGCCTTGAGGTTATCTCCGGTGGGACCGATGGGCAGGCCGGTCGCCGGGTCGCCCACCGCTTCCAGGTACTCGAGGTGGCCGTGCGCATGACCGGTCTCACCCTCGGCCGTGGAACGGAAGACCGTGGCGACATCGTTGTAGCCTTCCACGTCTGCCTTGGCGGCAAAATACAGGTAGCGGCGGTTGGCCTGGGATTCACCGGCAAAGGCATCTTTCAGGTTTTGTTCCGTTGAACTGCCTTTCAATTCCATAGTACTTTCCTCGTGGTTTGTTTTTTGAATTCAGGGGCCGCAGCCCACACTCTGTTTTAGACTCTGTCTAATGTCAGAAACTTAGCCCAGCAATCCGGTGGAGTCAAGCCGCACCTGCCTTTTCCTCTGAAACAGGGTCTTAATTGACCCTCGTTGCCGGGCTGGGGTAACGTAAGCGGATTGCATCAAAGATTCAAGTAATGGCAAAAAAACAACCGCAAACACCGCAGTTTGAGCAATCCCTGCAGGAGCTCGAGGCCCTGGTGGAGAAGATGGAACAGGGTGACCTGAGCCTGGAGCAATCGCTGCAGCACTTCGAACGGGGCGTCCAGCTTACGCGCGCCTGCCAGCAGGCCCTGAAAGAGGCCGAACAGAAGGTTGAGACCCTGTTGAAGAAAAACGGCCAGGAAGAAATCGTACCGTTCGACAGTGAAGATTCCTGACCCGCCCCTGCGAAACTTCATGGCGAATTGTCAGGCGCGTCTCGAGAGCGGCCTGTCTCGCTGGCTGCCGTCCGCCGCTACCCACCCCGCCGTGCTGCACGAGGCCATGCGTTACGCGGTGCTCGATGGCGGCAAGCGCATCCGACCTACCCTCGTCTATGCCAGTGGCCGGGCAGTCGGCAGTGACTGGGAACAACTGGATCGCCCGGCCTGCGCGGTCGAGTTCATTCATGCCTATTCACTGGTGCACGATGATCTGCCGGCAATGGATGACGACGACCTCCGCCGGGGCAGGCCCAGCTGCCACAAGGCCTTTGGCGAGGCCATGGCCATCCTGGCCGGCGATGCCCTGCAGACGCTGGGCCTCTATGTCCTGGCGCGCGACAAATCAGCCTGTGACGCTGCCACCCGGCTGCGCATGATCGAGACGCTGGCCCTGGCGGCCGGCTCCCGCGGGATGGTCGGCGGGCAAACAATCGACCTGGCCGCGGCCGGGCGCCGACTCGAGATCGCCGAACTGGAGGACATGCACATCCACAAGACCGGGGCGCTGATCCGCGCCAGTGTGGTGCTGGGCGCCCTCACCCGCCCGGGACTCGCCGAGGCGACTCTGGAAAGGCTCGACCACTACGCCAAGTGTATCGGGCTGGCCTTCCAGATCCGCGACGATATCCTCGATGTCGAGGGCGAGGCCGACGCCCTGGGCAAACTCCCCGGGGCCGACCTGGCGCTCGAAAAACCGACCTACGCTGCACTGATCGGGCTCGATGGCGCCAAGCAGCGGGCTGCCGAACTCCACGAAGAGGCTATGGACAGTCTGTCGGGGCTCGATGAGCGGGCCGATCCACTACGCTGGATTTCGCTCTATATCATTGAAAGAGATAGATAATACCGCCTGGACCGGCAGTCCCGCGATTGCCAAACAACCACCGCAAGGGTAATATCTGACCGTATTACTCAGGAATTCAGGGAGGCTGTCCCCGAACTACCCCTTATGCATGTTCCCTCAGCCATCCCGGATGGTTACCCTTGCGCGCCTGCTGCAGCGATGCGCAAGTCAGGCAACTGATACCTTATTCAAGATCGAACTGGACCCGAACCAATGAAAGCCACTGACCCGGCACAGACAAAATGCGATCCCATAGCCGACGTTCAAAACACCGTGGACACCCGGCGTATACCGATCGACAAGGTGGGGATCAAGGACATCCTGCACCCCGTCCGGGTCAAGGACCGCAACGGTGGCGAACAGCACACCATCGCGACCTTCAACATGTACGTCAATCTGCCCCACAATTTCAAGGGCACGCACATGTCACGCTTCGTGGAGATCCTTAATCAGCACGAACGCGAGATTACGGTCGAGTCGTTCAAGGAAATGTTGCACGAGATGAGCGAGCGGCTCGAGGCCGAGGCCGGTCATATCGAGATGAACTTCCACTACTTCATCAACAAGGCAGCACCCGTCACCGGGGTCGAGAGCCTGCTGGACTACGATGTCAGCCTGATGGGCGAGGTTAGTGACGGCAAGGCCATGATGAATATCAAGGTCGTGGTGCCGGTCACCAGCCTGTGCCCCTGTTCCAAAAAGATTTCCGATTACGGCGCCCACAACCAGCGCTCCCATGTCACGGTCAGTGCCGAGACACACGGCTTTGTGTGGATCGAGGACCTGATTGACATCGTCGAGTCGGAGGCCTCCTGTGAACTCTATGGCCTGCTCAAGCGTCCCGACGAAAAGTATGTGACGGAAAAGGCCTATAACAACCCCAAATTCGTCGAAGACATGGTACGCGACATCGCCACCCGCCTGAACAACGACGAGCGGATTGCCGCCTACGTGGTCGAGTCTGAAAACTTCGAGTCCATCCACAACCACTCGGCCTACGCGCTGATCGAGCACAACAAGCAGGCAGATTAATCAGGCTAAACACAATACAGCCAGCGTTCCTTTTGTAGCCAGCCGATAATCTGGATATTTGAGGAGGCTGGACAGTTTTAAGACTCTGGCCAGCAATCGGCTTCTTCAGTACTTTCGCCGCAGGGTCATCAGCTGGCCTTCGTTGCGGATCTCCAGGCGGCCGAGAAATGACATGCCCAGCAGTACCTGATCGGGCTGCGGGCCCTCCAGCACGATGGCGCCGACATTGCGCAAGTTGATATCCCCTACCTTTACCGAGTCCAGCACCACGGTCCACGCGCGCTCCACGCGTGACGCCGTGGTAATCGCGGTCGGTTCCCCGGTCACCCGGTAGTCGATGCCCAGGCGGCGCGCCTGGGCGTCATTCATGGCGATCTGGGTCGCACCGGTATCGACAAGAAAGCTGACCGGCAGACCATTGATACTCCCGACCGTGCTGTACATGCTCATGCTATTGCGGCGGATCTGAACCTCCTGCGCCGCAGGCGACTGTTTGCGGGCGCTGACGCGTCCATCGAGTGTCCCCCTGACCTCCACACCACCCACGACCAGGACGGCCGACTCACTGTCCGCGGAGAGCAGCTTCACCCCCTCGGGACTGGTCTCCCCGACGGAAAGCATGCGCTGCTTGCCATCGATCAGCACTACGGCGCGCTTTGCGAACAAACCGACCACACGCACATCCGGACCCGCGATCGCGGTGGATGTCAGCCCGAGCTGGCCGAGCACTAGGCCGAGCACAAGAAATCTGGATAATGTCATGGAACGGATTCCTTAAGATAATCAGTGCATCCTATTATGAAACCCCTGTACGTATTCCGCCACATCCAGTGCGAAGGCCCCGGCTATCTGGCCGAGGTACTGGACCACCTCGAGATCCCCTACCGGCTTATTGCGATTGACCAGGGCGAGCCTGTACCAGCGGATACCGCGGGCTGTTCCGGCCTGGTCTTCATGGGCGGTCCCATGAGCGTCAACGACCCGCTGCCCTGGATCGAACAGGAGCTGGCGCTGATCCGGACCGCTGCCGACCGGCAGCTCCCGATACTGGGACATTGCCTGGGCGGGCAACTCATCAGCAAGGCACTGGGCGGTGAAATCATGAAAAACCGGGTCCGCGAAATCGGCTGGCACGCAGTGAGCAAGGCAGACAACGCAACGGCCGCCGACTGGCTCGATGGTCAACCGGACACGATGGAGCTGTTTCACTGGCACGGCGAGACCTTTTCCATACCCGTCGGTGCCGGGGTCATCCTGGAGAATGCGCACTGTCCCCACCAGGCCTTTGCGCTGGACAACATCCTTGCTCTGCAGTGCCATGTCGAAATGACCGCGCCGATGGTGCAGGAATGGGCGACCCTGTACGCGGATGAACTCAAAGACCCCGCACCTAGCGTGCAGTCGGCCGCGCAGATGACAGCCGGGCTGGACGGAAGGATCGCCGCCGCTCAAGAGGTCGCCGAGCGGCTGTATCGACGTTGGCTGCAGTCGCTACTTGGGACGTGAGGAGCCAGGCTGACCAGCGAGCCTGGGATAGTCTGTGACCGATCAGGCTCAGGCCCCGCATTGCCGCAGAATGCGAAAAAAGCACAGTGCATACTGCCTTGCATGACAAGACCTGACGATAAGGTTGATGTGTGGCTTATAGACGCAGTGTTTCCGTGAATGATCGGAATATCGGGATATTTAAGTACATTAAGATTTACCTGAGGGGCAGTATCCGATCCATTCCGGCCCTACAGTCGTTTCTTATATAATCAATGGCTAAACGAGAAAGAACGACCCATTCCGGAAATTCAGGAGTTTTTCTTTGAAGGTCAGGAACGCAACTGCAAGCGGACCTTACAGGTAGGCAGCAGTATGGCTACTTCAGATACTTTCCTGTAACTCAGCACACTGAATACGGCCAATTTAAACGCGGGGATTCAGGGGCACGGATGCCGGCGAGACGGCCGGCT
>CAMYJZ010000066.1 GCA_947258845.1 uncultured Ectothiorhodospiraceae bacterium
GGGATTCAGACGGTAGATACGCGGGTAGTCGGTCAATACCCGCTGCACGTGGTGCGCCGGGGCCTGCACCTGCATGACCAGGCTGATACGGTAGACCCCCTCGCTTTCACCGACCTGGAGCTCGGCAAGCTCGGCGCCCCGGACCCAGGGAACCAGCAGGCACACTAGCAGGCAGGCGCAGGCCACAACCCCATGGTGGCTGCGGTCTGTGCAAAGTGGCGTCCGTGAGGATGGACAGAACATGCACCGCCCTCTTCCCAGCCCGATTACCGCAGAAGTATAGCAGGCGGTTCCGGAGCCGCAGTCACCGGGCAGGCCGGCGCGGCCATAAAAAAACCGGGCAAGGCCCGGTTCTTATTGACCTGGCAGGTGCAGGACCGCTGTCAATCCAGCCCCGGATCGGCCTCACCGGCCTCGTCCTGCGGGCGGTCGACCAGCTCGACGTAGGCCATGGGCGCATTGTCACCGGCACGGAAACCGGTCTTCAGGATGCGCAGGTAACCGCCGGGGCGGTCCTTGTAACGTGGGCCCAGCTCATTGAACAGCTTGGTGACCGTGTCACGGTCACGCAGACGGCTGAAGGCGATACGACGCTTGTGCACGCTATCGTTCCTGGCCATGGTGATCAGCGGCTCGGCCACGCGCCGCAGCTCCTTGGCCTTGGGCAGGGTGGTCTTGATCACTTCATGCTGCAACAGTGACACGGCCATGTTCTGGAACATGGCCTTGCGGTGAGAGCTGTTACGGTTTAATTGCCGTCCAGACTTGCGATGACGCATTGTTCTAGCTACCTGTTAACTGGGTCGAGTCGACCGCTGCATTTGCTTTCAATCCGGGTGGTGGCCAGTTTTCCAGGCGCATACCCAGTGAAAGACCCTTGGTGGCAAGCACGTCCTTGATCTCGGTCAGAGACTTCTTGCCCAGATTCGGTGTCTTCAGAAGTTCAACCTCGGTGCGCTGAATCAGGTCACCGATAAAATAGATGCTCTCGGCCTTGAGACAGTTGGCGGAACGCACGGTCAGCTCGAGGTCATCCACCGGGCGCAGCAGGATCGGATCGATGTCTGCTTCCATGGTCTGCGGCTTGTCCTCGGACCGGGCCTGGAGATCGACAAACGCCGACAGCTGGTCCTGCATAATGGTTGCCGCGTGGCGGATCGCCTCTTCCGGGTCGACGGTGCCATTGGTCTCTATATCGATAATCAGCTTGTCGAGATCGGTACGCTGCTCGACACGGGCGCGGTCCACGGTATAGGAAACCCGGCTGACCGGACTGAATGAGGCATCCAGCCGCAGGTTCCCGATACTGATGCTCTCGCTCTCCTCGCTCTGGCGCGCGGTGGCCGGCTGGTAACCACGGCCCTTGGCGATCTTCAGGTTCATGGAAAGCTCGCCCGCCTTGGTCAGGTTGGCAATGACGTGGTCCGGGTTCACGATCTCGATGTCGTGATCGACAGTGATGTCTCCGGCAGTCACCGTGCCCGGCCCTTTCTTGCTCAGCGTCAGGGTGGCTTCGTCGCGGTTGTGCATGCGCAGGGCGACCTTCTTGAGATTGAGCAGGATATCGATGACATCTTCCTGCACGCCTTCAATGGTCGAGTACTCGTGCAGGACACCGTCGATATGCACCTCGGTGATCGCGGCACCCGGCATCGATGACAGCAGGATGCGTCGCAGCGCATTACCGAGGGTGTGACCGAAACCGCGTTCCAGCGGCTCCAGTGTGACCTTGGCGTGTTTGTCGTTGGCGACCTGAACGTCGACGATGCGCGGTTTCAGGAATTCACTGACATTTCCAAGCATTGATAATCCCTCAGTTACTTACTTCGAGTACAGTTCGACGACCAGATGTTCGTTGATATCGGCCGGCAATTCGCCGCGTTCCGGCCGCGACTTGTAGACGCCTTCCATCTTCTTGACATCCACATCGATCCAGTCCGCAATGCCGCGCTGCTGCGCCAGTTCCAGGGCAGACTGAATGCGCAGCTGGGAACGCGCCTTTTCGTTAATGGTGACGACATCACTCGGCTGAACCTGGAACGAAGGAATATTGACGCGCTTGCCGTTCACGCTGACCGCATTATGGCGGACCAACTGGCGGCCCTCGCTGCGCGAGGACGAGAACCCCATGCGGTAGACCACGTTATCGAGGCGACCTTCAAGCAACTGCAGCAGGTTTTCACCCGTCGATCCCTTGATGCGTGCCGCCTGCTTGTAGTAGTTGCGAAACTGCTGTTCCAGGACGCCATAGATGCGCCGCAGCTTCTGCTTCTCGCGCAACTGGGTAGCGTAATCAGACAGGCGCTGGCGCCGCTGACCGTGCTGGCCGGGCGGGAACGGACGATTCTCGATCGCGCACTTGGCCGTGAAACATTTTTCGCCCTTGAGAAACAGCTTGCCGCCTTCCCGGCGACACTGGCGACATTTGGATCCTGTGTACTTTGCCATGTTCGATTCCTGCGCTAGACGCGACGCTTCTTGGGTGGCCGACAGCCGTTATGCGGAATAGGCGTCACGTCGGTGATATTGGTTATCTGGAAGCCGGCATTGTTGAGGGCGCGCACGGCAGACTCACGGCCCGGTCCCGGCCCCTTGACCTCGACTTCCAGGTTCTTCATACCGTATTCCTTCACGATCGCGCCTGCCTTCTCGGCCGCAACCTGTGCCGCAAACGGCGTGCTCTTGCGCGAACCGCGGAACCCCGAACCGCCGGACGTAGTCCATGCGAGGGCATTACCCTGACGATCGGTGATCGTGATGATGGTGTTATTGAATGAGGCATGAATGTGGGCAATCCCGTCAGAGACATCCCGCTTCACCTTCTTGCGTGTTCGTGTAGCTGCCTTCGCCATGCTGCTGTTACCTGGTTAGCTGTTAACTTGGATAGTGATTGATGTACTGAAATCGCTACTTGCGAATCGGCCGCCGCGGCCCCTTGCGGGTACGTGCATTGGTACGCGTGCGCTGGCCGCGCATGGGCAGCCCGCGACGGTGCCGGATACCGCGGTAGGCGCCCAGGTCCATCAGGCGCTTGATGTTCATGGAGACTGTACGACGCAGGTCGCCCTCGACGGTGTGCTTGGCAACCTCGCCACGTACCGCCTCGATCTCGGGATCGCTCAGGTCCTTGATTTTCATGTCCGGGCTGATGCCGCAGTTTGAACAAATCTTGCGCGCAGTGGTCCGGCCGATGCCATAGATTGTCGTCAGGGCAACCTCGGCATGTTTGTGAGTTGGAATGTTAATTCCGGCAATTCGTGCCATTTACTTCATCTCCAGCATAGCGGGCGCCCGGGGCGCCGCGAAAGGGGCGTAAGGATAGCTTCTGGTCATCAGAAAATCAATTACAAACAACGGCCTGCGCCTGCGTCAGGGACGCGGCCCGTCTCTGCGGGCCGGCGCTGATATATTGCGGGTTTTCAAGGTCTTGCATCCTGCCCGGGGCTCAGCCCTGGCGTTGCTTGTGGCGGCCGTCCTTGCAGATGACCCGCACCACGCCCTTGCGCCGTACCACCTTGCAGTTACGGCAGATTCGCTTGACCGAAGCACGCACTTTCATGTCAGTTACCTTCTCGATTGATTAAACATCCGGCCGCTCAACGCAGCAGACCGGCACCACCCTGGCCGCGCAGATTGGCCTTCTTCATCAGGCCGCTGTACTGGTGTGACACCAGATGCGCCTGGATCTGGGCCATGAAGTCCATGACCACAACAACAATAATCAGCAACGAGGTGCCGCCGAAATAGAACGGAACATTCCAGTACAGGATCAGGAACTCCGGCAGCAGGCACACCAGCGTGATATAGACCGCGCCGGCCGTGGTCAGGCGGGTCATCACACTGTCGATGTAGTGGGCCGTCTGGTCACCCGGGCGGATGCCGGGGATGAACGCGCCGGACTTCTTCAGGTTGTCCGCCGTCTCGCGGGCATTGAACACCAGTGCCGTGTAGAAGAAACAGAAGAACACGATCGCCAGGGCATAGAATATCACGTACAGCGGTTGCCCCGGTGACAGGGTCGCCGAGATATCCTTCAGCCAGCCCATGCCCTCGGTGCTGCCGACCCAGCTACCCATGGTGGCCGGGAACAGGATGATACTGGAAGACCTTGCGCCCCTGCTGGCGCTTGGCGTAATTCACGGTAATACGGCGCTGGCCACGTTCGACGAACACCACGAAGCCGGTAACCGCGATCGCCAGCGCAAACAGCCCGAGGATCATCAGGGCGTTCATTTCGCCGGTGCGAGCCAGTTCCAGCGTACCGCCGATGGCCGATGGCAGACCGGCCACGATACCGGAAAAGATAATAATCGAGATGCCGTTGCCAACACCGCGCTCGGTCACCTGCTCACCCAGCCACATCAGGAATACCGTACCGGTGACCAGCGTGACCACCGCGGTCACGACAAATCCGGGGCCGGGATTGGTCACCAGGGCGCCGCCGCCGATCTGCTGGGCCTGCAATGCCGATGAAATACCGAATGCCTGCATGGTGGCCAGGCCGACGGTCCCGTAGCGGGTGTACTGGGTGATCTTGCGACGCCCGGCCTCACCGCCCTCCTTCTTCAGCTGCTCCAGCGACGGTACCGTCACGGTCAGCAGGTTCATGATGATGGATGCCGAAATGTACGGCATGATCCCCAGCGCGAAGATCGACAGGCGCTCGAGGGCGCCACCGGAGAACATGTTGAACATCTCCAGGATGGTGCCGCGCTGCTGTTCGACCAGGGCTGCCAACACCTGCGGATCTATGCCCGGCAGGGGAATAAAGGTGCCAATGCGGAAGACAATTATGGCGCCAATGACGAAAAAGAGCCGCTGGCGCAGCTCTTTCGTCTGCCCGATACCGCTGGCAGCATCAGTGATGGAAGGACCTAGAGCCATTTAATCCTCAACCCTGCCTCCGGCCGCCTCAATGGCAGCCCGGGCACCCTTGGTTACCTTGATACCACGCACCGTCACCGCCTTGTCGATGGCGCCGGAGGCGATCACCTTGACGCTCTTGATGTGACGGGAAACCAGGTTGGCCTGCTTCAGGGCATCGAGGTCAACGACAGCGGCATCCACCTTGCCCAGCTCGTGCAGGCGAATCTCGTCCGCGAAGCGGGACTTGCGTGAAGTGAACCCGAGCTTGGGCAGGCGGCGCTGCAGCGGCATCTGGCCGCCTTCGAAGCCGACCTTGTGATAACCGCCGGAACGTGACTTCTGGCCCTTGTGGCCCCGACCGGCGGTCTTGCCGAGCCCGGAGCCGATACCGCGACCAACGCGCTTGCCGTTCTTCCTGCTACCGGCTGCCGGTTTTAGAGTATTCAGGCGCATTATCTAGTCCTCGACCCTTAACATGTAAGAGATCTTGTTGATCATGCCGCGTATTTCCGGCGTATCGTCCAGTTCGACACTGTGACGGATCCTGCGCAGGCCCAGGCCACGCACGGTGTCCTTGTGGCTCTGCAGGCGACCACTGAAACTCTTCATCAGCGTAACCTTCACTTTCTTGTTTCCAGCCATGACTTATTCCAGGATCTCTTGCACCGACATGCCACGCTTGGCGGCCACTTCTTCGGGAGAGTGCATATTCTCCAGGCCGTTCATGGTGGCACGCAGCACATTAATCGGATTGTTTGAACCGATACATTTGGCAAGCACATCACGCACACCGACAACCTCGAACACGGCGCGCATCGCACCGCCGGCGATAATCCCGGTACCTTCCGAGGCCGGCTGCATGTATACCTTGGCAGCGCCGTGGCGCGCGGTAATCGGGTAATGCAGGGTACCGCCATTGAGGTTTATGGTCTTCATGTCCTTGCGCGCGGCTTCCATGGCCTTCTGGATGGCCACCGGCACTTCACGTGCCTTGCCGTACCCGAAACCGACCCGGCCCTCGCCATCACCGACAACCGTCAGTGCAGTGAAACCGAATTGCCGGCCGCCCTTTACCACCTTGGCTACGCGGTTGACCGTGACCAGCTTCTCCAGCAGGCCATCACCTTGCGTTTGTGCATCTGCTCTTGCCATATCAGAACCCTTGCTCAGAACTCGAGGCCGTTTTCACGCGCCGCATCAGCCAGCGCCTTGAGACGGCCATGGTATTTAAATCCGGAACGGTCAAACGCTACCTGGGTAATACCGGCTGCCCTGGCGCGCTCTGCGATTACCTTGCCCACGACTGTCGCGGCTGCCACGCCACCGGTCTTGCTGACATCCTTGCGAACATCGCTGTCCAGGGTGGAAGCGCTTGCCACCACCTTGTCACCTTCCGGCGCAATGATCTGCGCATAGATATGACGCGGTGTACGGTGCACACACAGACGGGTGGTGCCCAGTTCCCTGATGTGCGCCCGGGCTTTCCGGGCACGACGTAAACGTGAAGTTTTCTTATCCATAATAATGCCTATTTCTTCTTGGCTTCCTTCCGGACCACCGCCTCATCGGAATAACGCACCCCTTTGCCCTTGTAAGGCTCGGGCGGGCGGAAAGCGCGGATCTCTGCAGCCACCTGGCCAACCCGCTGCTTGTCGATCCCGCTGATGACCACTTCGGTCTGACTGGGCGTCTCGGCGGTAATACCCTCGGGCAGCTCGTAGTCGATCGGGTGCGAAAAACCCAGCGTCAGGTTGAGCACCTTGCCCTTGGCCTGGGCACGGTAACCGACGCCGACCAGCTGGAGCTTTTTTTCAAATCCGTCAACAACACCGGTAACCATGTTGTACACCAGTGACCGCGTGGTACCCGACAGCGCCACGGCCTGCTTGGATTCATCGCGCGCGCTGATTCTGAGTTCAGCCTCTTCGCGCGTCAGGGCCACCTGCCCGTGCAGACGGTGTTGCAGTGTACCCTTGGGACCCTTAACGGTCAGCATCTGGCCAGACTCCGTTATCTCTACGGAGGATGGAACAGTTACCGGCATATTGGCAATTCTGGACATCTTGATTCCCCGATCAGCTGACTACACAAAGAATCTCGCCGCCTTCACCGGCGGCGCGTGCCTGGCGATCGCTCATCACGCCACGCGAGGTGGAGACTATGGCGACACCCAGACCACCCTGTACCTTCGGCAGTTCGTCCTTGCCCTGGTACAGGCGTAAACCGGGACGACTGGCACGCTGGATTTTCTCTATGACGGGCTTGCCTTCATAGTATTTAAGCGTCACTGTGAGCACCGCCTTGCCCGTTGCATCATCAGTGGAAAAATCCGTTATATAGCCTTCACCCTTGAGGACCTGTGCAATTGCACATTTCAACTTGGAGGAAGGCATGGAAACCGTCGTCTTGCTGGCGGCCTGTCCGTTGCGGATGCGCGTCAACATATCGGCTATGGGATCAGTCATCATAATCGTTCACCAACTCGCCTTGACCAGACCGGGGATATCACCACGCATGGCGGCCTCGCGCAGCTTGTTCCTGGCCAGGCCGAACTTGCGATAGTAGCCGTGCGGACGCCCGGTAATACGGCACCGGTTGCGCTGCCTGGACGGACTGGCATCACGCGGCATGGATTGCAGCTTGAGCTGTGCATTGTAGCGCTCCTCGTCAGAGCTGTTGGGGCTCTTGATGATCGCCTTCAGCTCGGCACGCCTGGCGGCGAACCTTTGCACGGTTCGGGCGCGCCTGTCTTCGCGGGCAAGCATGGAATTCTTGGCCATTTTGCTACCTCAGTTCCTGAACGGGAAGTTGAACGCGGCCAGCAGCGCACGGCCTTCCTCGTCCGTTTTAGCGGTTGTCGTAAACGTGACATCAAGTCCACGCAAGGCATCAATCTTGTCGTAGTCGATCTCCGGGAAGATGATCTGCTCCCGTACGCCCATGCTGTAGTTCCCGCGACCATCGAAGGCCTTTGCACTCATGCCGCGGAAGTCGCGAACACGCGGGATGGCGATGTTGATCAGCCGATCCAGGAATTCATACATCTGCGTGCGGCGCAAGGTCACCTTGCAGCCTACCGGCCAGCCCTCGCGCACCTTGAAACCGGCAACAGACTTGCGAGCCTTGTTGACGATCGGTTTCTGGCCGGCGATCTTGATCATATCCTTGACCGCATGCTCCATCACCTTGCGATCAGCCACCGCTTCGCCCACGCCCATGTTCAGCGTGATCTTGGTGATTCGCGGTATCTCCATGACATTCCTGTAACCAAACTGCTCCCTGAGCTGTTTGACGACGGTGTCACGATAATATTCCTGCAGCCTGGCCATATCTATTTACCAATTATCGAGTATCAGACGTCCACTACTTCTTCATTGGACTTGAAATAACGCACCTTGCGACCGTCCTCGAGAAACCTGAAGCCGATCCGGTCACCCTTGCTGATTTGCGGGTTGAACAACATAATATTGGACGGATCGACAGGCATCTCCTTTTCCACAATGCCGCCGGGGACACCACGATTGGGGTTGGGCTTGGTATGCCGCTTGACCATGTTGACGTCGGAAACAACAATCCGGCCATCCGGCATAACACGCAACACACTGCCGCGCTTGCCCTTGTCCTTGCCCGCGATTACGACTACATCATCACCTTTTCTGATTCTGTGCATGGTCCCGTCCTACAATACTTCCGGTGCAAGTGAAATGATCTTCATAAACCGCTCACTGCGCAGTTCCCTTGTGACCGGGCCAAATATACGTGTACCGATCGGCTGCAGCTGGTTGTTTAGCAGCACGGCAGCATTTCCGTCAAAGCGGATCAATGAGCCATCCTGGCGCCGCACACCCTTGCGGGTCCGTACCACGACCGCGTTATAGACCTCACCCTTCTTGACCTTGCCACGGGGTATGGCCTCCTTCACGCTGACCTTGATGATGTCACCAATACGCGCGTACCGGCGGTGTGATCCACCCAGTACCTTGATGCACTGCAGGCGTCGCGCGCCACTGTTGTCAGCGACATCGAGGATTGTCTGCATCTGTATCATGCTTGCATTCCGTCCTTATTATTACCGCCAGAGAGCCGCGACTACTCGCTGCGCCCGACTATATCCACCAACTGCCAAGACTTCGTCTTCGACAGCGGACGGCACTGTTGTATAGTTACCGTATCGCCTTCCTGGCATACATTGTCTGCATCATGCACATGAAGCTTGGTCGAACGGCGAATGTACTTTCCGTAAATCGGGTGTTTGACCTTGCGCTCAATCAGCACCGTGGCCGTCTTGTCCATCTTGCTGCTTATGACCTTGCCGGTGACGGTTCGCTGAACTTCGGCTTGCTCACTCATGATGCATCACCTGCCTTGACCTTCTGGTTTATTACCGTGTAAATACGCGCAATATCCTTGCGCACCTTGCCCATCTGGTCCGGACGGGAAAGCTGGCCGGTGCCGCGTTGCATGCGCAGGTTGAAACTCTCGCGCAGCAGATTACCCAGCTCCAGGCGGAGTTCATCAACCGACTTGTTTCTTAACTCAGCAGCTTTCATCACATCACCGTCCGGGTAACGAAGGTTGTCTTGAATGGCAGCTTGGCGGCTGCCAGCTTGAATGCCTGGCGAGCGATGTCTTCAGACACACCTTCAATTTCGTAAAGTACGCGGCCCGGCTGGATCTGTGCAATCCAGTACTCCACGTTGCCCTTGCCCTTGCCCATGCGCACCTCGATCGGCTTCTTGGTGACCGGCACGTCCGGAAACACGCGGATCCAGAGCTTGCCGCCACGCTTGACATGGCGCGTGATGGTGCGACGTGCTGCCTCTATCTGGCGAGCCGTCATCCGGCCGCGCGCCGTCGCCTTCAGCGCATACTCGCCGAAACTCACCCTGCCGCCGCGAACAGCAAGACCGCGGTTGCGACCCTTCTGCTGTTTACGGAATTTGGTTCTCTTGGGCTGTAACATGACCTATCTCCGCTATCAGGACGCGGCCTGACGAGCCGTATCCGCCTCGACCTCTTCGCCCTTCTCAAAAATCTCGCCCTTGAAAATCCAGACCTTCACGCCGATCACACCATAGGTGGTATTGGCATCGGCTGTACCGTAATCGATATCCGCACGCAGCGTGTGCAAGGGCACCCGTCCTTCACGGTACCATTCCGAGCGGGCAATCTCGGCACCGTTGAGGCGACCGGCAACACTGATCTTGATGCCCCCTGCGCCGATGCGCATGGCGTTGCTGACCGCACGCTTCATGGCACGACGGAACATGATGCGGCGCTCCAGCTGCTGGGCGACACTTTCAGCAACCAGGGTTGCGTCAAGTTCCGGCTTGCGAATCTCCTCGACATTGATATTGACCGGGATGCCCATGCGATCTGACACCTCCTTGCGCAGACGGTCGATATCCTCACCCTTCTTGCCAATCACGATACCGGGGCGTGCAGTGTGAATCGTGATCACGGCGTTGTGCGCCGGCCGCGAGATCTGCACGCGACTCACCGACGCCTGGGAAAGCCGCTTCTTGATGAAATCACGGATTGTCAGGTCCGTGTTCAGGTAGTCGGCGAAATCCTTTGAGTCGGCATACCATGTGGACGTCCAGTCCTTGACGATGCCGAGTCGAATGCCTGTTGGATGTACTTTCTGGCCCATACTGGTCTTTACGCCTCTACCTGTTAGTTTGTGTCACCCACCATGACGGTGATGTGACTGTTGCGTTTGAGAATACGTGTTCCCCGACCCTTGGCACGTGCCCTGAACCTTTTCAGGGTGCGACCTTCGTTTATGTAGATCGCGGCAACCTTGAGTTCGTCGATGTCTGCGCCTTCGTTGTGCTCGGCATTCGCAATTGCGGACTCGAGCACCTTGCGCACCATGCCGGCCGCTTTCCTGGGGCTGAAGACCAGCACATTAAGCGCCTTTTCAACCGGCAGCCCGCGAATCTGGTCCGCTATCAAACGGCACTTCTGCGGCGAAATCCGCGCATGCTTCAATGTTGCACTGACCTGCATCTCTGTATCCCCTTACTTCGCCTTCCTGTCCGCCACATGGCCCCTGAAGGTCCGGGTCAGGGCAAATTCACCCAGCTTGTGGCCAACCATGTTCTCGTTGATCAGCACCGGCACATGCTGGCGCCCGTTATGCACCGCAATGGTCAGGCCGACCATTTCCGGTAAAACCATCGAGCGACGCGACCAGGTCTTTATCGGACGCTTGCTGTTTTCGGCAACCGCCTTGTCCACCTTCTTCTGGAGATGGATGTCAACAAACGGTCCTTTTCTGATCGAGCGTGGCACAGTTCGAGTTCCTCGTGATTACTTGCGATTACGACGTCTGACAATCATGTTGTCGGTACGCTTGTTCTTGCGTGTACGGTAGCCTTTGGTCGGCGTACCCCAGGGGCTGACCGGATGGCGCCCGCCGGAAGTACGGCCTTCACCACCACCGTGGGGATGATCAACCGGATTCATGGCGACACCGCGAACGGTCGGCCGCACACCGCGCCAGCGTTTCGCCCCGGCCTTGCCGAGCGAACGCAGGTTATGTTCAACATTGCCGACCTCGCCGATGGTGGCAATACAGTCTGACGGTATCTTGCGCATCTCGCCGGAGCGCAGACGCAGGGTGGCATGCTCGCCCTCTCGCGCAACCAGCTGCACACCGCTGCCGGCGCTGCGCGCAATCTGACCACCCTTGCCCGGCTTCATTTCAATGTTATGGACCAGGGTACCCACCGGGATATTGCGCAGCGGCATGGCATTGCCCGGCTTGATCGGTGCATCACTGCCGTTACGGATCTCGGCACCCGCCTTCACGCCCTTGGGAGCCAGGATGTAGCGCCGTTCACCATCGGCATAGAGCAGCAAGGCAATATGCGCCGAACGGTTGGGATCATATTCGATACGTTCCACCCTGGCCGGCACGCCGATCTTGTTACGCTTGAAATCGATGATGCGATAACGCTGCTTGTGGCCACCGCCACGATGCCGCGTTGTAATACGGCCCGTGTTGTTCCTGCCGCCGCTCTTCGACTTGGAAGAAATCAGCGCGGCATGCGGTTCGCCCCTGTGCAGGTCAGGCGTAGTTACCTTGACGACAAAACGGCGTCCCGGCGATGTTGGTTTTGTTTTAACGAGTGGCATAATTCAAACCCTTACAGCATCCGGAAACAGAGCTAGTCCGCTCCCATAAAATCAATGTCGTGCCCTTCAGCCAGGGTCACGTAGGCCTTTTTCCAGTCTGCGCGCTTGCCGATCGACTGGCCGAAGCGCTTGACCTTGCCGCGCACATTGGTGACCTGCACGCCCTTGACCTTGACATCGAACATCAATTCAACGGCCTTGCGAATCTCCGGCTTGCTTGCGTCAGGCAACACCCTGAACACATACTGGCTGTTGGCATCCGCAATCCGCGTGCTCTTCTCGGATACCAGCGGACTCAGCAGAACCTTCATCAAGCGCTCCTGATTCATGCCAGTCGCTCCTCTATAAGTTTGAGCGCCTTCGCCGTCATGACGACCTTGTCGAATCCGACCAGACTGACGGGATCGGCATCTGTCACATCACATACAGCAACCTTCGGCAGGTTACGGGCAGCCAGGTACAGCTTGTCGTCAGGTGCATCGGAAACGATCAGGACATTGTCCAGACCCAGATCCTTTAGCTTGCCCGCCAGTTCCCTGGTCTTCGGTGCATCGACCCCGAACTCGTCAACGGCAACCAGGCGCTCCTGACGAACCAGTTCGGAGAGGATCGAACGCATCGCTGCGCGATACATCTTGCGGTTGATCTTCTGGGCATAGTCGCGCGGCGTACTGGCGAACACCTTGCCGCCGCCACGCCACAGCGGACTGCGGATGGTGCCGGCACGTGCCCGCCCGGTGCCCTTCTGACGCCACGGCTTGGCACCCCCGCCACGCACCTCGGAACGGGTCTTCTGCTTGACCGTTCCGGCACGCGCACTGGCGAGACACGCCGTGACCACCTGGTGTATCAGGGCCTCCCTGAAATCCTGACCGAAGGTGTCTTCCGAGACCTTCAGCTTGCCGGAACCGCCGCCTTGCAATTTCAATTCCATCATCCCGCTCCTAACGCGCCTTGACTGCCGGACGGATAATGACATCACCGCCCCTGGCACCCGGTACAGCGCCCTTGACCAGCAGCAGATTGCGTTCCGCATCCACACGCACGACCTCGATATTCTGGGTTGTGCGGCGCTTGTCGCCCATGTGACCGGACATCTTCTTGCCCTTGAACACCCGGCCCGGCGTCTGGCACTGGCCGATCGACCCCGGGGCACGGTGGGAGATCGAGTTGCCGTGAGTGGCGTCCTGCATGTGGAAGTTGTGACGCTTGACCGTACCGGCAAAACCCTTGCCGATCGAGGTACCCGTCACATCGACGCTCTGTCCTGCCTCGAACACATCGACCTTGATCTCGCTACCGACCGCGATCTCATCAGCTTCGCCTTCATCCAGGCGAAACTCCCAGAGGCCCCGTCCGGACTCGGAACCGGCCTTGGCGTAGTGACCGGCCAGCGGCCTGGTCACGCGCGAGGCACGGCGTGCGCCCGTCGTCACCTGCAGCGCACGGTATCCGTCGTTCTCGACGGTCTTCACCTGGGTGACACGGTTCGGCTCGACAGAGATAACAGTCACCGGTACAGAGACACCGTCATCCCTGAAGATGCGCGTCATGCCCGCCTTGCGTCCTATAATTGCAATAGTCATTATCTGTGTTCCCGTCGTACCTGGCCTCAGTTCAGCTTGATCTGGACATCAACACCTGCGGCCAGATCCAGCTTCATCAGGGCATCAACCGTCTTGTCTGTAGGATCAACGATGTCCATCAGACGTTTGTGTGTCCGGATTTCGTACTGGTCACGCGCATCCTTGTTGACGTGCGGTGAAATCAGCACGGTAAAGCGCTCCATTTTGGTGGGCAGCGGGATGGGTCCCCGCACCTGCGCACCCGTGCGCCTTGCAGTCTCGACAATCTCGGCCGCAGATTTGTCGATCAAACGATGATCGAAGGCCTTGAGACGTATCCGGATTCTTTGGTTGCTCATATCAATTTTCGCAGTTAATCAATTTTGTCGTAGGGGCGGACCGCATTCGCGGGCGCGCCTGAACTATCCCGGGACAGCTACCCGGACAGCTATCCGGGGACGGAATTGAATTCCGTCCCCAGGTTTATCACTCGATAATCTTGGAGACCACGCCGGCACCCACGGTCCGGCCGCCTTCGCGAACCGCAAAACGCAGACCCTCTTCCATCGCAATCGGCGCTATCAGCGATACCGTCATCTTCACGTTGTCGCCCGGCATCACCATCTCCACTCCCTCCGGCAGATCACAGGCTCCCGTGACATCCGTCGTGCGGAAATAAAACTGCGGCCGATAACCATTGAAAAACGGCGTGTGCCGACCACCCTCGTCCTTGCTCAGTACATACACCTCACACTCAAACTTGGTGTGCGGCGTGATCGACCCCGGCTTCGCCAGCACCTGACCACGCTCAACCTCCTCACGCTTGGTGCCTCGCAACAACACACCCACGTTGTCACCCGCCTGACCCTGGTCCAGCAGCTTGCGGAACATCTCCACACCCGTGCACGTCGTCTTCAGCGTGTCCTTGATGCCAACAATCTCGAGCTCCTCTCCAACCTTGACGACACCACGCTCCACTCGACCCGTTACCACCGTGCCACGACCCGATATCGAAAACACATCCTCCACCGGCATCAGAAAATCACCGTCCACCGCACGCTCCGGCTCCGGTATGTACTTGTCCATCTCCTCAACCAGC
>CAMYJZ010000067.1 GCA_947258845.1 uncultured Ectothiorhodospiraceae bacterium
CATTCCGCGAATCCTTCCCGCACCTTCATGCCGGGGCGGGCCACACCCGTGGGTATGACAATCTCTTGCAGTTTCATATCAGCAGATCCTCGGCAGGGGATCGTCCTCGAGTTCCTCGAGGATGCGTTCACCTCCCAGCCCGGTAACCAGGGTGACATGGCGTGCCGTGGCATCCAGCTGTCCGATGCGCGCGGCATCACGACCCTCCGGCAGGCTGCGCCAGCGTTGCAGCACGCTATCCGCGGCCCCGGGATCGACCACGGCGATCACGCGGCCCTCGCAGGCAAGGTACAGGGGGTCGTAGCCCAGTATGTCGCAGACCGATTGTACCGGGTCACGCACCGGCACTGCAGCCTGTTCAAGCCGTACACCCAGCCCCGTTGCCTGCTGCAGTTCGTGGCAGACCGTGGCCAGGCCGCCGCGCGTGGGGTCGCGCATGAAGCGCACGGCACCGCTGTCCATAGCGGCCCGGGTGAGCGGCAATACGCTGGCGGAATCGGACGCCAGTTTCCCGTGCAGACCGAATTCCTCGCGTGCCAGCATGACGGCAATACCGTGGTCGCCGACCGGGCCGCTGACCAGGAGGGCGTCGCCGTCCCTGATCCGGTCAAGTCCAAGCCGGGGACCGTAGCGGATGCCGATGCCGGTGGTGGCCAGGTACAGCCCGCCACCTTCGCCGCGGCGCACGATCTTGGTGTCGCCGGCGACCACCGCCACGTCCAGTGCCCTGGCCGCTGTGGCCAGGCTGGCGATGATGCGGTCCAGTTGCGCGAGTTCCATGCCTTCCTCGATGAAGGCGTTAAGCGCGAGGTAACGCGGTTCGGCACCGGCGACGGCCAGGTCGTTGGTTGTGCCATGGACCGCCAGCGAGCCGATGTCGCCCCCCGGGAATTCCAGTGGCTGGACAGTGAAGCCGTCGGTGGTGAACAGCAGGTCGCGGTCATCCAGCGCCAGCGCCAGTGGCACGGCGTCGGCCTGTATATCCAGGCCGGGGTTGGCCAGATGGCGTGCGAACACCTGCTCGATCAGTTCACGCATGAACCGGCCGCCATTGCCATGCGCCAGGGAGATGCGGGTATCTGGCATATTCTGAGTAGTGTTCCCTGTGGTTTGTTCGCTGGATCTGCAGCCCGATAGTCGCGGGTAGTTATAAGGGGAGCAGCAACTCCCGCCCGGATCCGTTACATTGTAAAGTCTGGGTATACGTACTCCAACAACTATAGAAGAGGGGATTGTCCAAACGCAGTCGGTGAGTGCGTCTGGAAGCCACCCGGGTAGCATGCAGGAAACCAACTATCTGATTGATGTGCTCGCCCTGCTCGGGGCCGCGGTGGTTGCGGTGCCGCTTTTTCAGCGGCTTGGGCTGGGCTCGGTGCTGGGTTACCTGGTGGCCGGTGTGCTGGTCGGTCCCTGGGGTCTCGGGATCATTGACCAGGTCGATGAGATTCGGCATCTCGCCGAGTTCGGCGTGGTATTCCTGTTATTCATTATCGGCATCGAACTGAAACCGGCACGCCTCTGGATCATGCGTCGCCTGGTGTTTGGCCTCGGTTCCGCCCAGGTTGTCCTGACCGGTTTGGTGCTGGCCGGTTTTGCCTTGTGGTTCGGTATCCCGGGCCAGACCGCCGTGGTCGTCGGCTTCGGCCTGGCGCTTTCCTCCACGGCCTTCGGCCTCCAGATCCTAAGCGAGCGCGGCCAGCTGGGTTCGGTCACCGGCCGTACCTCGTTTTCAGTGCTGTTGCTGCAGGACCTGGCCATCGTCCCGCTGCTCGCGCTGGTGTCGCTGCTGGGACAGGACGCCTCCCTGGTGGAGGGCGTGGAGTACGCCGTGCTCGAGGCCGTACTCATCATCGTTGTCGTTGTCCTGGCGGGCCGTTTCCTGCTGACGCCCCTGTTGCAGCTGGTGGCCGGCAGCCGCACCGCAGAGGTGTTTACCGCCACCGCGATACTCACGGTACTGGGCACGGCCTGGCTGATGTCGGTGGCGGGCCTGTCCATGGCGCTGGGCGCCTTCCTGGCCGGGCTAATGCTGGCGGACTCGCATTACCGTCACCAGGTGGTGGCTGACATCCAGCCGTTTCGCGGCCTGTTGCTGGGCCTGTTCTTCATGTCCGTGGGTATGTCCATCGATTTTGGCCTGTTCCGGGACCAGGGGCTGCTGATCGCCGCGCTGGTGGCCGGCTTGCTGTTGGTCAAGGCCGTATTGTTGTGGGGCCTGTGCCGGGTCATGGGTGTGGGCGCCGTTGAAGCCATGCGTACCTCGCTGCTGCTCTCCCAGAGCGGGGAATTCGGTTTCGTGCTGTTCGGGCTGGCCCTGGTCAATGGCGTCATGGTCCCGGAGCTGTTTCAGCTGCTGATGCCGGTTATTGCCCTGACCATGGTCACCACGCCCCTGATGGCAAATCTCGGCGAACGCCTGGAACGCTACATGAATCACAAGCCGGCCAGCCACGAGATCAGCATGGCGGGAATCGATGTTGAACAGCCCTGCGTCATCGTGGCCGGCTTTGGCCGTGTGGGCCGGCGCATTGCACGGTTACTGGATGCGGCGGGAATTCCCTACCTGGGTATGGAGAGCAATCCGGACCGGGTCACCCAGGGTCGTGCCGACGGCTTTTCGGTCTTCTATGGCGATGCCAGCCGGGTGGACGTGTTGCAAGCGGCCGGTGCCGGGCAGGCACGGGTACTGGTCAGTACCCTGGATAAGACCCTGCCCGCCGTGCGCCTGGTCAGTGTCATGCGCCAGCACTATCCCGATACACCGATCTACGCGCGCGGCCACGACAGCAGCCATTGCCGGGAACTGAGCAAGGCCGGAGCCACCCTGGCCATTTCCGAGACCCTGGAGGCGAGCGTGCAGCTCGGTGCCGCGGTGCTGGAGGTCAGCGAGGTGCCCGCCGCGACCACCGGCGATCTGCTCGAGAACTTTCGCCGGGAATATTATGAAAAACTGGATGAGAAACAGCACGCCGGTGAACAGGACCTGTAGTCTGCCAGGTCGATAGGACTGTGGATCCATGCGGGGCCGGGTGGTGATAACATCCTGCTGACAGGTTCACAGTTCGGGTCTTGCCATGCCATTTCAAAACGCGCTTTTTGTTAGTTTGCTGGTTCTGCTTGCCCTGGCCGTGCTGGCAGTTGCCGGTATCCTGATGCTGAGGCGACGCTCCGGTGTGGACGCAACCCGCGAGGCGCAGGGTGCCGCGCTCGCGCACAATGGCCCGGCGTGGCATGCGCTGGACAGTGAAGCCGTGCTGTCGCAACTGCAGGCCGACCCGCAGGGCCTGAGCGAAACCCAGGTCGAGACCGGCATGGCGAAGTACGGGCCGAATCGCCTGCCTGAGCCCAAGACCAGCAGCCCGCTGGTACGGTTCCTGCTCCAGTTCCACAACGTGCTGATCTACGTGCTGCTGGCCGCCAGCGGCGTGACGGCGATGCTCGGCCACTGGGTGGACACGGGGGTGATCGTGGGCGTGGTGGTGATCAATGCCGTGATCGGTTTCGTGCAGGAGGGCAAGGCGGAGAACGCCCTGCGCGCCATACGTCGCATGCTGTCGCCGCAGGCCATGGTGCTACGTTCCGGTCAGCGGGTCATGCTGCCGGCCGAGCAACTGGTACCCGGTGATGTGGTGCTGCTGCAGTCCGGTGACAAGGTACCGGCCGACCTGCGCCTGATCCGGGTCAAGGGCCTGCAGGTCCAGGAGGCGGTGCTCACCGGCGAATCGGTCGCGGTGGAGAAACAGATCGCCGCAGTGGCCGACGACGCCGTGCTGGGTGACCGGCTTTCCATAGCCTACTCGGGCACCCTGGTGACCTACGGCCAGGGGGCCGGCGTGGTGGTGGCGACGGGGGTGCACACCGAGATCGGCCGGATCAGCGCCATGCTGGCGCGCGTGGAAACCCTGACCACGCCGCTGTTACGCCAGATGGCGCAATTCGCGCGCTGGCTGACCGCTGCCATCATCGCCATCGCGGGTGCGACCTTCGCCTTCGGCGTCATGGCCCGTGATTACTCCGCGGCGGAGATGTTTCTCGCCGCAGTAGGCCTGGCGGTAGCCGCGATCCCGGAGGGGCTGCCGGCCATCATGACCATAACCCTGGCCATCGGGGTGCAGCGCATGGCGCGCCGCAATGCCATCATCCGGCGCCTGCCGGCGGTCGAGACTCTGGGTTCGGTCACCGTCATCTGTTCGGACAAGACCGGCACCCTGACCCGCAATGAAATGACCGTGAAGTCAGTGGCCACGACCAGCGGTCTGTTCGAGGTCGGCGGGGTCGGTTACAACCCGCACGGGGGATTCCAGCTGGACGGTGCCGAGATCCGGCTCGGCGATTACCCCATTCTTGCCGAGCTGACCCGTGCCTCGCTGTTGTGCAACGATGCCGCGCTGCACGAGCACAAGGGCGAATGGGTCCTGCACGGCGACCCCACCGAGGGCGCCCTGTTGAGCCTGGGCCTCAAGGCGGGACTGGATCCGGCCTTCGAGCAGCAGGCCTGGCCGCGCACCGATGTGATCCCCTTCGAATCGGAACACCGCTTCATGGCCACCCTGCATCATGATCACGCGGGGCACGGCTTCGCCTACGTGAAGGGGGCGCCGGAGCGGCTGTTCGAGATGTGCACCCAGCAGCGTTCCCGTGGCGAGGAAATCCCCTTCGACATCGGCTACTGGCAGGAGCAGATGGACGTCATGGCACGGCGCGGCCAGCGGGTGCTGGCGATTGCCTCACGGGCGGCCGGGTCCACCCACAGTGAACTCAAATTTGCCGACCTGGAGACCGGCCTGACCCTGCTCGGTATCGTGGGCATCATCGATCCGCCGCGCGAGGATGCCATCCGGGCGGTCGAGCGCTGCCAGTCAGCCGGGGTCCGCGTCAAGATGATCACCGGTGACCATGCCGTGACAGCCGTTGCCATCGGGGGCCAGATGGGCATCGGTGACGGTGAGCGGGTGCTGACGGGCAACGAGATCGAGACCATGGATGACGCGCAGTTGCGCGATATCGTCAATCACATCGATGTCTTTGCCCGTTCCAGCCCGGAGCACAAACTGCGCCTGGTACAGGCCCTGCAGGCCAACGGGCACGTGGTGGCGATGACCGGCGACGGCGTCAACGATGCACCGGCGCTGAAGCGCGCCGATGTCGGCACCGCCATGGGACAGCAGGGGACCGAGGTGGCCAAGGAGGCGGCCGAGATGGTGCTGGCCGACGACAACTTCGCCTCCATCGCCCATGCCGTGGAGGAGGGCCGCACCGTCTATGACAACCTCAAGAAGGCGATCCTGTTCATCCTGCCCACCAACGGTGGCGAGGCCCTGACCATCATCGCCGCCATCGCCGTTGGCCGCTCGCTGCCCATCACCCCGGTGCAGATCCTCTGGGTCAACATGATCACGGCGGTCACGCTGGCGCTGGCGCTGGCCTTCGAGCCGCCGGAGAAGGGGGTCATGCACCGGCCGCCACGCAACCCGCGCGAACCACTGCTCACGGGCATGTTCATCTGGCGCATCCTGTTCGTGTCGCTGATCCTGGTGTCCGGCACCTTCGGTCTGTTCATCTGGGAACGCAACCACGGCGCGGACCTCGAACTGGCGCGCACCGTGGCGGTCAATACCCTGGTGATGTTCGAGATCTTTTACCTGTTCAATTCACGCTACATCTGCGCCCCGGTCCTTAACCGCGCCGGCCTGTTCGGCAACCGCTATGCGTTAATGGCAGTCGGCCTGCTGCTGTTCTTCCAGTTCTGTTTCACCTATCTCGGTCCCATGCAGACCCTGTTCGGCACCGCGGCCCTCGACGCCGCCACCTGGCTGCGCATTGTGCTGGTGGCCTCCTCGGTGCTGATCCTGGTGGAACTGGAGAAATACCTCATCCAGTGCCTGCGGGATCGCCGGAGGCGGGTGGTGACATGACCGCCCTGGCGGGCGCCTTGCGACTATCCGGATATGGTGTGATTAATCCAGCCTGCGTCATTCCGGCGCAAGCCGGAATCCAGTAACCGCCCGATAGGTAACAACTGGATTCCGGATCTCCACTGAAGGCCGAGGTCGTAACCCGGGGACACGGAGTAATCTTGCTATCTGGTTTTTGTTTGTACTGATTATCCTGCTCTGCGTTCTCTGCGCCTCCGCGGTGATATCTTTATCTCCACTACGTTCCGTCCGGAATGACGACTTGATCAGCCCTTTCCGGGCTGTCCCGGCGCGTGTCCTGTGTTGCAGCGTACTCGATCACCTGGCCGAAGCTGAGCCCGGCATCATTGACCGGGATCTCGTCCTGCAGGGTGACCTCGAAGCCGTCCCGCTCCAGCAGGGCCATGGCCTGTTCGCTCAGCACGCGGTTCTGAAACACGCCGCCTGACAGTCCGATGTGTTCAATCGCGTGCAGCTCGCGCGCGTGGCGTGCCTGCAGCAACAGGGTACTCGCCAGGCTGGCATGCAGGCAGGCGGCACGCCCGGCGATGCTGCGCGAGGCATCGAGCAGCATCGGCAACAGCGGTTCCCAGTCGCTGGTCCACAGCCCCGATGTCTGTTGCACCAGTGGCATGTCGACCGGTTCGGCCGGGTCACGGCAGGCCGCCTCCAGCTGCATCGGGCCCTGCCCCTCGTAGCTCGCCGCCAGGCACACACCGGTGAGGGCCGCGGCGGCATCGAACAAGCGGCCGGCCGCCGTGGTCTGCGGTGTATTGAGCCGCTGCCGCCAGGCCTGTTGCAGCAGTTCGGCCTCCGCGGGCAGCCCCGGCCATTCCCGGCCGGTTTCCCAGCACAGCGCGGCGGCGCTGCGCCAGGGTTCACGCCCGGCACGCTCTCCCCCGGGCAGGTGGAAGGGCCGCAGGCTGGCGAAGCGCTGCCAGTTGCCGGGACGGCCGCGCAGGGCCTCGCCACCCCACAAGTTGCCGTCCTCACCATAGCCGACCCCGTCCCAGGTGAACACCAGCCAGGCTTGATCATCGGTGCCCGCATGGCAGGCCGAGGCATGGGCGTGGTGATGCAAGACCCGCTTAAGCGGCAGGTCGCAGCGTTCCGCCCAGCGGCTGGTGGCATAGCCGGGATGGGCATCGCACACCACCGCCTCTGCCGTGACCCCGTACAGGCGTTGCAGGTCGGCCACGCCCTGTTCGAACACGGCGAGACTGCGCGGCGTGCCCATGTCACCGATGTGCGGCGACACGACAACGCGGTCCTGCCAGGCCAGCGCCACGGTGTTTTTCATGTGGCCGCCCACGGCCAGCACCGGACGCTCCAGCGTGAACGGCAGGTCCCGCTCCAGTGGAGTGTCGCCACGCCCCAGGCGCAGCGGACGTGCCCGCCCGGCGATGACGCGGTAGACCGGGTCATCGGCCGGGCGCTCGATGGGACGGTCGTGGTGCAGGAAGGCATCCGCCACGTGGCCCAGGCGCTGCTCGACGGCCGTGTTCTCCGTCAGCACCGGTTCGCCGCTGATGTTTGCGGAAGTCGCCACCAGCGGCGCCGCAAAGCCGGCCAGCAGCAGATGGTGCAGCGGGCTGTAGGGCAGCATGACGCCGATTTCGTCGAGGCCGGGAGCCAGTAGAGACGAGAGCTGACTGTTCGGCCTTTTGCTGGCCAGGACAATGGGGCGCTGCGCGGACAACAGGCGTTCGGTGTGTGCCGGTGATAGCTGTACCGCTTTATTGACCTGCCCGAGCGGGTCGTCTGTGTCCATCGGGAACATGATGGCCAGTGGTTTGTGCGGGCGCGGCTTGCGGCTGCGCAGGAGGTTGACGGCGGCATCGCTGCGCGCGTCGCACAGCAGGTGGTAACCGCCGATGCCCTTGACCGCGACTACCTGGCTGTCGCGCAGGGCGGCCAGGCAGGCGGCCAGTGCCGCCGCGTTGCCGGTAACGGTTTCCCCGGCGGCGTAATGGAAGGTCAGGCCGGGCCCGCATGCCGGACAGGCCACCGGTTCGGCGTGGAAGCGCCGGTCGGCCGGGTCCCGGTATTCCGCCAGGCATGCCGGGCACATTTCATAGCCGGCCATGGTGGTGCTGGCCCGGTCATAGGGGAGGGCACGGATCAGGGTATAGCGGGGTCCGCACTGGGTGCAGTTGATAAAGGGGTAGCGGTAGCGCCGGTTTGCGGGGTCATCCAGCTCGGCCAGACAGTCCGGGCACGTGTACAGGTCCGGTGGCACATGGATCCGGACCTCGCCCTGGTCAAGGCTGTCGAGGATCTCGAAGCCGGCCAGATCCGCCGGTTCAGCCGCAGCCTCGGATGCCAGCCGGGGCCGGGACAGGGGCGGGGGATCGACCAGCAGGTCACCGATGAAGGCGGTCACGGCACCCGGACTGCCCTGGACGTGGATCTCCACTACGCCCACCCGGTTGCGCACCCAGCCGTCCAGGCCGTGGGCGCGGGCCAGGCGATAGAGATAGGGCCGGAAGCCCACCCCCTGTACGCGGCCGTCGATGAGCAGGCGGCGGGCTACGCATGCCGTGTTGTCCGCTGATGCGGGAGCCGTACCCTTATCCGGAGTCACTCAGGGGGTTGCCGCTGTGTGTTTCGGTTGGACCACGGATTCACGCAGGCCGTTGCTCCACCAGATACGGCAGGCGCCCTCGTCGGAGACCATGCACGGCCCGATGGGATGGCGCGGCCGGCAGGCCACTCCGTACAGCCGGCATTCATTGGGGTAGATCCTGCCCAGTACCACCCGGGCACAGTCACAACCCGGCGGCATTTCACCGGCACGCTTGCGGGCCTCGTCGGCATAGGACGGGAACTGGCGCCGGGCGTCGTGGGCTCCATAGGCGCTGTTCACGGCGAACCCGGAATCGGGGATGACGCCGATGCCGCGCCAGTTGGCGTCTGTGACGTCGAGGGTCTGCTGCAGCTGCCGGCGGGCCGCCCGGTTGCCGCCGGGGCGGACCAGTTCCGGGTAGCAGTTATCCAGGAAGCGCCGGTCTTCCAGCAACTGGCGCAGGGTGGAATACAGGGCGGCCAGCAGGCTTTCCGGCGTGAATCCGGCCACCGCCGCGGGGATGTCGTGTTTTTCGACCACGAAGGCCCATTCCTCGGGACCCATGACCGTCGCCACATGACCGGGTGCGACCAGGGCATCAAAGCCGGGCTGGCCCGATTCCAGCAGCAGGGCGACGGCGGGCCAGGTCAGGCGGCCAGATAACAGCAGCAGCAGGTTGTCCGGCACGCCCTCGACCAGCAGGGCGGCCACCGGGGCCGTGGTGGTCTCGAAACCGGCGGCAAAGAACACCACCGGCTTGTCCGAGTGCGCGCGCGCTATCCGGGCCGCTTCCGCGGGTGAGGCGATGGGGCGCACATCGGCACCCAGGCTGCGGGCCTGTTCCAGGGAGCGCGCCTCGCGTTTCGGGGCGTTGACCGGGACGCGCAGCATGTCGCCGAATGCCACCAGGATGATGTCTTCATGGAGTGCCAGCTGGATGGCCTCGAACACGTCCTCTTCGGGGCAGATGCACACCGGGCAACCCGGGCCGGGGATCAGTTCGATGTTTTCCGGCAGGGCGCCGCGCAGACCGGCGAGGCTGATGGCACGTTCGTGTCCACCGCAGACATTCATGATCCTGACGCGCGGGGGCAGCGCCAGGGCATGGATGCGTTCCAGCCAGTGGCGTGCAGGATCGCTCATGGCGTGTTCAGGGTGTCGTTCCGGCGGAGGTGGTGGAGCCGGCGGGCCGGTCAAGCGTGGCGGGCGCGGCCTGTCGGGCCGCCGTGAGTTCCCGGTCCAGCCACTCCAGCCAGTGATTCATGCCGGCGCCGCTTTTCGCCGACAGTTCGAGCAGCGTTGCCGGGTTAGCCAGGTTCTGCAGGTGGCGCCGGGCGGCCTCGGGTTTGAAATCGTCCAGCACCGGGAGGAGATCGCACTTGCTCAGCAGGACCAGGTCGGCGGCCCGGAACATCACCGGGTACTTGGCCGGTTTGTCATCCCCTTCCGGTACCGATAGCAGCACCACA
>CAMYJZ010000068.1 GCA_947258845.1 uncultured Ectothiorhodospiraceae bacterium
ATCCAGCAGGACCTCCAGACCGGCCGCGCGCAGCTCGACGTAGAGCACCTCGGCGGCCTCGCGGACGCGTTGTGATTTCTTCATGTTCATCGGTAGCAGGGCCACCTGGAACGGGGCGATCGGATCGGGCCAGATCATGCCCTGGGCATCATGGTTCTGTTCTATCGCGGCCGCCACGATCCGTGATACGCCGATGCCGTAGCAGCCCATGACCATGTCGATCTCGCGGCCCTGTTCGTCCAGTACCGTGGCCTTCATGGCGCGGCTGTACTTGTCGCCCAGCTGGAAGATGTGGCCGACCTCGATACCGCGCGCAATCACAAGCCGGCCCTCGCCATCCGGACTCGGGTCGCCATCGACGACATTGCGCAGGTCGGCGGTCTGCGGTTCCGGCAGGTCGCGCCCCCAGTTCACCCCGGTCAGGTGCCGGCCATCCTGGTTGGCGCCACAGACAAAATCAGCACAGTGTGCGGCCGCCTGGTCCACGATCACCGGAATGGCGAGCCCCACGGGTCCGAGCGAGCCGGCCGAACATCCGGCCGCGTTGCTGATCTGTTCCTCCCCGGCGAATTCCAGCGGCAGGGCAACGGCGGGCTGCTTCTCCGCCTTGACGGTGTTCAGCTCGTGGTCACCGCGCAGCACCAGGGCCACGATCCCGGACTCCGTGCCCCGTACCAGCAGGGTCTTGAGACAGCGCTCCGCCGGTATGTCCAGAAAGGCGCAGACTTCCTCGATACTGTGCTGGCCAGGTGTCGCCACCGCCAGCATCTCGCTGGCCGGTGCCGGCCTGTCACCGGCGGGGGCCACGGCCGCTGCGGCCTCGACATTGGCCGCGTACTCGCCGGCATCTGAAAACGCGATGGCATCCTCCCCGGAATCGGCCAGTACGTGGAACTCGTGCGAGAGGTTGCCCCCGATTGCGCCGCTGTCGGCCTGTACCGGACGGAAGTCCATGCCCAGCCGGGTGAAGATGCGTGTATAGGTCTGGTACATGAGCCGGTAGGTCTGTTCCAGCGAGTCCTGGTCGGGATGGAAGGAGTAGGCGTCTTTCATCAGAAATTCGCGGGCGCGCATCACGCCGAAGCGCGGCCTTATCTCATCGCGGAACTTGGTCTGTATCTGGTAATAGTTGACCGGCAGCTGCTTGTAGCTGCGGATCTCGCGACGCGCGATGTCCGTGATGATCTCCTCGTGGGTCGGGCCGAAGCAGAACTCCCGCTGGTGGCGGTCGTTGATACGCAGCAGCTCCGGTCCGTACTGTTCCCAGCGTCCGGATTCCTGCCACAGTTCGGCTGGCTGGACCGCCGGCATCAGCAGTTCCAGGGCACCTGCCTTGTTCATTTCCTCGCGGATAATGGCCTCGACCTTGCGCAGGACCCTGAGTCCCAGCGGCAGCCAGCTGTAGATTCCGGCCGCCTGTTTGCGAATC
Organism: uncultured Ectothiorhodospiraceae bacterium; assembly: GCA_947258845.1. GTDB lineage: Bacteria > Pseudomonadota > Gammaproteobacteria > UBA9214 > UBA9214 > CAMYJZ01. The sequence continues at coordinate 1,430 of CAMYJZ010000068.1, forward strand.
ATTCCGGCGCGCAGCATCAGCTGGTGGCTGATAATCTCGGCATCGGCAGGTGTTTCCTTCAGGGTGGACAGGGGGAACTGGGACAGACGCATGATGTTTTCCGGCTCTATGTATTGATCTGGCGGGAGATTGTAGCGGCCAAACGGTGGCCGGGTACAGCGGCACTATTTTTCCTGCAGTTGCGGGGGCTGCGGCAGCACATTGACATCCCTGTGGTACTCGAGCATTTCATAGTCGATGTCCACTGGTGGCGGCTGGTCGGTTATCTGCCAGAGGCCCTCGGCATCGCGCCACTTGTAAAGCCTTGCAGTCTTACCGGCCGGGGAGAGCGTGGAACCCGTATCGGAGGCCAGTTCCGTCAGGCGGGTCTTGTATTCCGGATTAAGATACAGAAACAGGCCGGCAAGCAACACCAGGATCAGCAACCAGAACAAACGCATCGCGGCCTCCCTGGGTATTGCGACCAGCGTTCAGAAGGTGTTGCCGTTCCAGCCCCACATCTTGCGCGGTGCATCGGCAAATTCGATATAGATGCGCTCGGGACTGATCCCGGTCTCAACGAACATCAACTCACAAAGGGCATGCGAGACATCGGCGGTGATGGACTCGGGCAAGCCGATGCTTTTGAGTTCCAGGTAGGCCAGCGGTGCATCATTGCCTGCGAACTGCATGGCGTTGCTGGTCTCGACCGAGGTCATCACATAGCGTTCAGGTTTGCCGAGTTGCTCGGCCACCAGGGCCGAGGACCTGGCAGCCAATGATTTCGAGTCGGCCGCCGACAGGGCCTGGTTGGTCTGGATCCTGAGAAACGGCATGGCGCTACGGCCCCGCCTTGCCAGGGGGGGAGCAATTTTCCTGGATTTGCCGGTTGGTCTCACCAATGCGTTGCTGGCGTTCTTCCTCGGTCAGACGTACGACCTTGCCATCCGGGGTCCGATAGGCCCGGTTACCGCCCTGCTGGAGCTTGGCCAGGTTCGCCCTGGCGTTCGCGCAGTTCTCGCGGCGAAGCTTCTGGATCTCGGCCCACTGCTGGGCATCGGCTGCACCTTCACGCTTCTCGGCAAGACGATCTTCCATGGCATCGACCTGTTCCTTCAGTTCGCTGCTGATGGCATCGGGGTCGTCGGCCGGGCCCGGGGGCGGCTTCAGTTCCTGGGTCTCTCGGTTGGACGGCGGGGTCTGGGTGTAGTGGACAGTGCCGCTGTCATCTACCCATTTGTAGATACCGTGCTTGCCGGCAGCGGAAGACACAGAGGTGATTACGACAAGAACGGCTGTAAGGGCGAGGCCTCGGAGCATGATTTTTCCCCTGTACTGAATTGGTTGCCTTATCCATAACTGGAATCTATGCTGATATTATGGTTGTTTTGTGGTCAGGACAAGCGATCCCTGTCACAGTCCGGAATCTGGGGGATGCGCCCGGGATCGGTACGTTACCGGATACGTCCATGCTTGACCTTTACCTGTAATATCAGTACTTTCTACTATTGCTTGGATCCTCGATTCGCACGCCCGTTCCAACGGGCTTTTTTCATGGCGCAATTACACAGCGGGACTGATCACAGGAGATCATGCGGGTGGAACTGACTGGCGCGGACATATTTGTCCATTCGTTGCAGGATGAGGGGGTCGAAATTATTTTCGGTTATCCCGGCGGTGCCGTATTGCATATCTACGACGCCCTGTACAGGCAGGACAAGATACAGCACATCCTGACGCGTCATGAGCAGGGTGCCACCCATGCCGCCGATGGTTATGCGCGCTCCACCGGCAAGCCGGGCGTTGTCATAGTCACCTCCGGTCCCGGTGCGACCAACGCGGTGACCGGTATCGCCACTGCCTACATGGACTCCATACCCATGGTGGTGTTCACCGGTCAGGTGCCTACGCACCTGATCGGCAATGATGCCTTCCAGGAGGCCGACAACATCGGCATCACCCGGCCCTGCGTCAAACACAATTTCCTGGTCAAGGACGTCAGGGACCTGGCTGAAACCATCAAGAAGGCCTTCTATGTCGCAACCACGGGTCGTCCCGGTCCGGTGGTCGTGGATATCCCCAAGGACATTACGGCGGAAAAGACGGAATATAGTTATCCGGACAAGGTCAGCATGCGCTCCTACAACCCGGTGCACGTGGGCCATGCCGGCCAGATCAAGCGCGCGGTCAAACTGATGCTCGCTGCGAAGCGCCCGATGATCTACACGGGTGGCGGCGTCATCCTGGGCAACGCAGCCGGGTCGCTCACCGAACTGGCACAGCTGCTGGGCCACCCGGTCACGAATACCCTGATGGGCCTGGGGGCCTACCCGGCAACCGAGCGGCAGTTTGTCGGTATGCTCGGCATGCACGGGACCTACGAGGCCAATATGGCCATGCACCACTGCGATGTTCTGATAGCCATCGGTGCACGCTTTGACGACCGGGTGACTGGCAATATAGAGAAGTTCTGCCCTCATGCAAAGATTGTGCACGTGGACATCGATCCCTCGAGTATCTCCAAGAACGTCAAGGTGGACGTGCCGATCGTCGGTTGTGTAGACAATGTTCTCAAGGCCATGATCAAGCTCATCAAGGGCAGCAAGCAGAGGCCGGATGGGGCGGCGCTCAAGGACTGGTGGCAGCAGATCGAGGACTGGCGCTCGAAGGACTGCCTTAAATACGATCACACCAGCGAGCTGATCAAGCCGCAGTATGTGCTGGAGTCCCTCTACAAAGCCACTGACGGTAATGCCTTCGTAACCTCGGATGTCGGCCAGCACCAGATGTGGGCCGCCCAGTTCTACAAGTTCGACAAGCCGCGGCGCTGGATCAATTCCGGCGGGCTGGGAACGATGGGCTTCGGGCTGCCGGCAGCAATGGGCGTGCAGCTGGCGTATCGCGATGAGACCGTCGTGTGCGTGACCGGTGAGGGCAGCATCCAGATGTGTATCCAGGAGCTTTCGACCTGCAAGCAGTATGCGCTGCCGCTCAAGATCGTGAACCTCAATAACGGCTACCTGGGCATGGTGCGCCAGTGGCAGGAGTTCTTCTACCAGGGTCGCTATGCCATGTCCTATATGGAATCACTCCCGGATTTTGTGAAGCTGGCTGAAAGTTACGGACATGTGGGTATGAAGATCGAAAAACCGGGTGACGTCGAGTCGGCCCTGGAAGAGGCCATGGCCATGAAGGACCGGCTGGTCTTTATGGACTTTATCACCGACCCGGCCGAGAATGTCTATCCGATGATTCCGGCAGGTGGCGGCCAGAACGAGATGATCCTGATATGAGACACATCATCTCGATACTGATGGAAAACGAGGCCGGTGCCCTGTCACGGGTGGCCGGGCTTTTTTCGGCGCGCGGTTACAATATCGAGTCGCTGACAGTGGCCCCGACCGAGGATCCCTCGCTGTCGCGAATGACTCTGGTCACGCGCGGCACCGACGAGATCATCGAGCAGATCACCAAGCAGCTCAACAAGCTGGTCGATGTAGTCAAGCTCATGGACATGACCGATGGTCCGCATATAGAGCGCGAGATGATGTTGACCAAGGTGCGTGCCGAGGGTGACGGTCGCGAGGAGCTGAAACGCGTTTCCGATATCTTCCGCGGCCGCATCATCGACGTCACCGACAAGACCTATACGATTGAACTGACCGGCGCCGGCGACAAGCTGGATGCCTTCCTGCAGGTGCTGGATCGGGCGCTGATCATCGAGGTCGTGCGTTCCGGGGTTTCGGGGATTGCCCGGGGTGAGCGGGCGCTGAAGCTCTGATAGCAGGCTTATTTCTGATAACGGGAAGCCTGGATACAAGGACAGGCTTGAACAACGGGTAACAACCGCAGGTAGCTAACATGAATATTTACTACGACAAAGACGCCGACCTTTCCATCATCCGGGGCCTGAAGGTCGCCATTATCGGCTACGGTTCCCAGGGCCATGCCCATGCCAACAACCTCAAGGATTCCGGGGTCGACGTGACCGTCGGCTTGCGTTCCGGTTCCATCTCCGAGGCCAAGGCGAAAAAGGCCGGGCTGACGGTCAAGCCCATCGAAGCAGCCGTGGACGGCGCCGACGTGGTGATGATACTGGCGCCGGACGAGCACCAGGCCGCGCTGTACCGTAACCAGATTGCCCCGAATATCAAGCAGGGTGCCGCACTGGCCTTTGCCCACGGTTTTAACATTCATTACCAGCAGATCGAACCGCGTGCCGACCTGGATGTGATCATGATCGCTCCCAAGGGACCCGGCCACCTGGTGCGATCCACCTATACCCAGGGTGCGGGCGTACCCAGCCTGATCGCCGTCTACCAGGATGCCAGTGGCCGATCCAAGGACATCGCACTCTCCTACGCCTCTGCCAATGGTGGTGGTCGCGCCGGCGTCATCGAGACCACGTTCCGGGAAGAGACGGAAACCGACCTGTTCGGAGAGCAGGCTGTCCTCTGCGGCGGTGCCACTGCGCTGGTACAGGCCGGCTTCGAGACCCTGGTGGAGGCGGGTTACGCCCCGGAAATGGCCTACTTCGAATGCCTGCATGAACTGAAGCTGATCGTTGACCTGATGTACGAGGGTGGTATCGCTAACATGCGCTACTCCATTTCCAATACCGCTGAATACGGCGATCTTACCCGCGGGCCGCGCGTCATCACCGGCGAGACCAAGCAGGAAATGCGCTGCATCCTCGACGAGATCCAGAACGGCGAGTTTGCCCGTGAATTTATCCTCGAGAACCAGGCGGGTGCCGCCACCCTCAAGGCGAAGCGGCGAATTGGCCGTGAGCACCCCATCGAGGTCGTGGGTGAGAAACTGCGTGGCATGATGTCGTGGATCAGTTCCGGCAAAATTGTCGACAAGAACGTCAACTGACTGTCCGCTGCCCGGTGCTTGCACCGAATCCGCGCTGTTGACCGAAACCCGATGCAAGCACGATGAACCGTTATCCCGTCATTGCCAGGGAAGGACTGCTGCCTCTCTTGGCCAGTGTCCTGGCGGCGGTGCTGGTCCTGCATTTTATCGGTTTCTACCAGTCCCTGGTCCTGTGGGCGATCTGCCTGTCGTTGCTGTTTGTTTTCAGGGACCCCGAGCGCGAGGTGCCATCCGTTCCACAGGCCGTTGTCTGTCCCGCTGACGGCAGGATCATCTCTATCGGCATGGCCCATGACCCCTACCTTAACCGTCAGGGTATCAGGGTGACCATGCAGATGAATCCCTACGGGGCCTACTCGACGCGCAGTCCCGTCGAGGGCAAGGTGCTGGAGCCGCCCGGTAACCCGGACGATCCCGGTGCGCCGCACGGCGTCTGGCTGCAGACCGACGAGGGCGACGACGTGGTGCTGGTCATGAATCGCGGGCCGCTGAACAATGCGCCGCGGTGCTATGTGCGTTTCGGCGAGCGGGTCGGCCAGGGGCAGCGCTGCGGTTTCATCCACCTGGGGGCGCAGATCGACCTTTATCTTCCGGAGTCGTGTCGTACCGACGTGTCGCCCGGTGACTGGGTCAGAAGCGGTTCTGATGTCATTGGGAAACTGATTCATGCGTGATGACATGGCCAACGGTCAACCTGCCGATCAGGAAAATAAAGAGCAGAAGTCACGGCGCGGCATCTACCTGCTTCCCAATATGATCACCACGGCCGGTCTGTTCGCCGGTTTCTATGCCATAGTGGCAGCCATGGGCGAGCGTTACGAGGCTGCCGCCATCGCCATCTTCGTGGCCATGATAATGGATGGCATCGACGGGCGGGTGGCCCGCCTGACGCACACCCAGAGTGACTTCGGCGTGGAATACGACAGTCTCTCGGATATGGTGTGTTTCGGACTGGCGCCGGCACTGGTGATGTATGAATGGTCGCTGCAGGCCATGATCAGTATCGGCTGGGCCAAGCTCGGCTGGTTATCCGCCTTTATCTATACTGCGGGCGCGGCCCTGCGCCTGGCACGTTTCAATGCCCAGGTTGCCAGCGCCGAGAAGCGCTACTTCAAGGGGTTACCGAGCCCGTCGTCGGCCGGTGTCATGGCTGGGCTGGTCTGGGTCGGTGCGGACCTGGGGATAGCGGGTGAGCAGATCGTCTACCTCGCCTCTGCCCTGACTATCCTCATGGGCGGCCTGATGGTCAGCAACATCAGCTACTACAGCTTCAAGGAGTTCAATTTCAAGAACCGCGTGCCGTTTGTGGCCCTGTTGCTGGTGGTGCTGGTCTATGTGTTCGCCTCCATTGACCCGCCGAAGGTCCTGTTCGCGGGCTTCCTGGTCTATGCCCTGTCGGGCCCCGTGTTGACCCTGTGGCGACGCCGGAAGAAGCGCACCAGGCAGGGCGAGGACGGCAGTCCCTGACCCTTGGCATCGGCAAGGCTTTGTTTTATAGTTTTTGATAATGAACCACGATCTCTACCCAATCGACCTCCCTATCCGGGCTTTCCCCACGGAAGGTACTGGCCTGCTGCCGCTTGTCCTGCGACTGCTGCCTTCGGGCAACTGATATCAAAACCTGGCGAGGTGACACGCAGACAACAATATTTCAGATACCGCCAAAGAATTGGCCGCTTTGTTATGCTGGCGGTGGGCTGACCGGACAAGCGGCCGAATCCCCGCGATTCAGCCGGATCCAGAACGGAGCCAGACATGAGTGATGACAAATTAATCATATTCGATACCACCCTGCGTGACGGGGAGCAGAGCCCGGGTGCCTCCATGACCCGGGATGAGAAGGTGCGCATTGCCAAGGCACTGGAGCGCATGCGGGTGGACGTGATCGAGGCCGGATTCCCCGTAGCCAGCCCGGGTGATTTCGAGGCCGTACAGGCCGTTGCCGCTGCTGTTACGGAAAGTACCGTTTGCGGCCTGGCACGTGCCCTGGACAAGGACATCGACCGGGCAGGGGAGGCCCTGAAACCGGCCGCCTCCGCGCGTATCCATACCTTCATTGCCACCTCGCCGATTCACATGAAGATGAAACTGCGGATGGAGCCCGACCAGGTCGTCGAACAGGCGGTGCATGCAGTCAGGCGCGCGCGCAACTTCACCGACAACATCGAGTTCTCACCCGAGGATGCCGGGCGTTCCGAGATAGACTTTCTCTGCCGGGTGATAGAGGCCGTTATCGATGCCGGTGCAACCACGGTCAACATCCCCGATACCGTCGGCTACAACCTGCCGCACCAGTTCGGGGAGTTGATCCGGACCCTGATCGAGCGCGTGCCCAATTCGGACAAGGCGGTGTTTTCCGTGCACTGCCATAACGATCTCGGCCTGGCCGTGGGTAACTCGCTCTCGGCCGTCCTGAATGGTGCGCGCCAGGTGGAGTGCACCATCAACGGTCTGGGCGAACGGGCCGGTAATGCCGCGCTCGAGGAGGTGGTCATGACGGTGCAGACCCGGCAGGATATCTTTCCCTGCCGGACCGGCCTGGATACCACCCAGATCGTACCGTGCTCGCGGCTGGTGTCCGGAATCACCGGTTTTGCCGTGCAGCCCAACAAGGCCATCGTCGGGGTCAATGCCTTCGCTCACGAGTCCGGCATTCATCAGGACGGTGTCCTCAAGAGCCGCGAGACCTACGAGATCATGCGTGCCCAGGACGTCGGCTGGTCGGCCAACCGGATCGTGCTGGGCAAGCATTCCGGGCGCAATGCCTTTCGTACCCGGCTCAAGGATCTCGACATCGAGTTCGAATCCGAGGAGGACCTGAACAAGGCCTTTTCACGTTTCAAGGACCTCGCCGACAAGAAACACGAGATCTTCGACGAGGACCTGCAGTCGCTGGTGACGGAGTCCGGGCTGGAGGCCGGTAACGAGTGGCTCAAGTGAGGTGCCCGAGGCGAAGGTCACGCTCTGGATCGACGGTGATGAGCAACAGTCATCGGCGGCCGGCAGCGGCCCGGTGGATGCCGCCTTCAAGGCGATCGAGGCGCAGGTCAACAGCCATACCGAGTTGCAGCTGTATTCCGTCAACAATATTACCAGCGGGACGGATTCCCAGGGCGAGGTGACGGTGCGACTGCAGCGGGAAGGCCATATAGTCAACGGCCAGGGAGCCGATACCGATATCGTCATCGCCTCGGCCAAGGCCTATGTGAACGCGCTCAACAAGATCATCAGGCGCGAGGAGCGGGCGCATCCCCAGCTCGGGGATGTATAAGCCTCGTGGCAGAGTCGCATAAGGTGGGGGTCCCTTCACACGGCGAGTACCTGCGGGCCATGGGCATCCAGCAATGGCTGTCGCGTAATCGTGTGCCCCCCGTCCCCGCACCGGCAGCACCCGTGGAAACCGCAACAGGGTCCGGGTTGCCGGTACCGCAGACGGGAGATTTCGATGTTTCCTCGCTTGACTGGCCGGACCTGGAGGCGCGGGTATCCACCTGCGAACGCTGCGCCCTGCATGCAACGCGTAACCGGACGGTGTTCGGTAGCGGTGACCGGTCGGCCGACTGGCTGGTCATTGGCGAGGCCCCTGGCGAAGACGAGGACCGCCAGGGTGAACCCTTCGTGGGGTGCGCCGGGCAGCTGCTGACGGCCATGCTGCAGGCGATCGGTTACCGGCGCGACCAGGTGTATATAACGAATATCCTCAAGTGCCGGCCGCCTCGCAATCGCGACCCGCTACCCGCTGAAGCAGCCTGCTGTCGTGCCTACCTGGAACGCCAGATCGAACTGGTCAATCCAAAGCTGATCCTGGCCGTCGGGCGCATTGCCGCCCACCATCTGCTCGAGACCGATACCGCGATCGGCAAGCTAAGGGGGAAGGTGTATCACTACGGAGAAGACCGGATACCGCTGGTCGTGATCTATCACCCGGCCTACCTGCTGCGTTCCCCCCAGGAGAAACGCAAGGCCTGGGAGGACCTGCAACTGGCGCAGCGAGTCGTCAGCGGGGGCGGCGCCTAGGCGCCGGTCGTGTCCCTGCCCGTATGAGCGCCATCCTGAATGAATCGACCCTGAGCTTCCGACCCATGCAGGAGGCCGACCTGGCGGATGTCATCGAGATCGAGCGGCGCAGTTATCCCTATCCCTGGACGCGTATCATCTTCAGCGACTGTCTCCGGGCCGGTTATTCGTGCTGGGTGTGTGAGCGGCAGGGCATCATTGAAGGTTATGGTGTAATCAGTGTCGCGGCCGGCGAATCACACCTCCTGAACCTGTGCGTACGACCGGAGGCCCTGCAGCAGGGAATCGGGCGTAACCTATTGAAGCACTTTATATCTGTTGCGCGTCGTCACGGCGCCGAGGTTGTTTTTCTGGAGGTGCGGCCGTCCAACCGGGCGGCGCTCGCCCTGTATGGCAAGAACGGCTTCAACGAGCTCGGTGTGCGCAAGGACTACTATCCCGCGGAGGGCGGGCGCGAGGATGCCCTGATCCTGGCACGCGTGTTGTAGGCGACGTTGCCGTTGGTATGCGTTAAAATACTATTTTCCTTGTAGTAACGCTTCCCGTTCGACATGAGCAGCCTGAAACACGAGGCGGCACGGCGCCGCACCTTTGCCATTATTTCCCATCCCGATGCGGGGAAAACCACCCTGACCGAGAAGCTGCTGCTGTTCGGCGGCGCGATCCTCGGACTGGATGGAACTGGAGAAGCAGCGCGGTATCTCGGTGACGTCCTCGGTGATGCAGTTCCCCTACCGGGAGTGCATGGTCAACCTGCTCGATACACCGGGCCACGAGGATTTTTCGGAAGACACCTACAGGACCCTGACGGCTGTCGATTCGGCGCTCATGGTGATCGATGTGGCCAAGGGTGTGGAGACGCGTACCATCAAGCTGATGGAGGTTTGCCGGCTGCGCACCACCCCGATCTTCACCTTCATTAACAAGCTTGACCGCGAGGGGCGCGAACCGATCGAACTGCTCGACGAGGTGGAGGAGGTGCTCAAGATCCGCTGTGCGCCGATCACCTGGCCCATCGGTATGGGTAAGCGCTTCAAGGGTGTTTATCACCTGATCGACGACAGCGTGCATCTCTACACCCCGGGCAAGGGCAGTGTGCGCCAGGATGTCAGCACTATCAAAGGACTGGGTAATCCCCTGCTTGACGAGGTGCTGGGTGACCAGGCCGGGGAGCTGCGCGAGGAGATCGAACTGGTCCAGGGTGCCAGCCACGGTTTCGACCTGCAGACCTACCTGCGGGGTGAGCTTTCACCGGTGTTTTTCGGATCGGCCATCAATAATTTCGGCGTGCAGGAGTTGCTCGACTATTTCGTCCAGTACGCACCGGCACCCCGGCCGCACGAAAACACCACGCGCACCGTTATGCCTGATGAACAGAAGTTCAGCGGGTTTGTATTCAAGATCCAGGCGAACATGGATCCCCAGCACCGCGACCGCATCGCCTTTCTGCGGGTGTGTTCCGGTAGCTACAAGAAGGGCATGAAGATGCACCACGTGCGTATTGGTCGGGATGTGCAGGTGGCCAATGCCCTGACCTTCCTGGCCGCGGACCGCGGGCATGTCGAGGAGGCCTGGCCGGGGGACATCATCGGTCTGCACAATCACGGCACTATTCGCATCGGTGATACCTTCACCCAGGGCGAGGAACTGAAGTACACCGGTATCCCGAATTTCGCCCCGGAGCTGTTTCGCCGTGCCATTCTCAAGGACCCGCTGCGGATGAAGGCCCTGCAGAAGGGCCTGGATCAGCTGTCCGAGGAAGGCGCAACCCAGTTGTTCCGCCCCTTCAAGAGCAATGAGCTGATTCTAGGGGCGGTGGGGGTGTTGCAGTTCGATGTGGTCGCCCACCGGCTGCGGGACGAATACAAGGTAGAGTGCCTGTTCGAGCCGGTAACCGTGGCCACCGCACGCTGGGTGGAATGCAGCGATGACAGGATGCTGGAACGTTTCAGGGAAAAGGCCTATGAGAACCTGGCCCTGGACCAGGGTGGTGCACTGGTCTATATCGCACCCACACGGGTGAATCTGGATCTGGCAATGGAGCGCTGGCCTGACATCCGGTTCAATGCCACCCGGGAGCACTGAACCTAGAAATCGATCCAGTGTATGACGTGGTCCTCGAGTTGCTCCCTGGGGACGTCATTCTCACTGGTGATTTTCCCGCGTACCGATATGCCGGCCTGGTGCACGGTCTCCGGGTCGCCGGAGACCAGCGGGTGCCACCATTCCAGTGACTGGCCGTTTCCCAGGCGTCGATAGGCGCAGCTTGCCGGCAACCACTCGAACTGGCCGGCATCATCCGGATGCAGGCTCAGGCAGTCGGGGACGATACGCAGGCGTTCCTGGTAATTCGTGCAGCGACAGGATTCCCCGTCCAGCAGACGGCATGCCACATTGGTATAGAAGAACAGGCCCGTATCGACATCTTCCAGCTTGTGCAGGCAGCAGCGGCCGCAGCCATCGCAAAGCTGTTCCCACTCCCTGGCAGACATCTCCCCAAGTGTTTTGTTGTTCCAAAATGCTTTGGCTTCTGTAACCATAGTGAACGCTGGGCAGTGCGTGAGAAATGAATTATCCACGATTACAGGCATTCTATGAAACCACTGATTACAGGTTCATTACCTCGATAAGCTGACAACCATGTGTCGACTGCGCCAGAAATGGGGATGGGCCATGTATGACTGGGCCAACTCGGCCTTCGCGACCATTGTGATTGCAGGTTTTTTCCCCCTGTTCTTCAAGGAATACTGGAATGCGGGTGTCCCGGTTACCGAGAGTACCTTCAGGCTGGGCCTGGCCAATTCGCTTGCCAGCCTGCTGATCGTGCTGATGGCGCCGGTTCTGGGTGCCGTGGCGGATTATCTTGGCCGTCGCAAGGGTATGCTGCTCCTGTTTGCCGCATTCGGGATCGTGATGACCTGCGGCCTTTACATGGTGGCTGAGGGACAATGGCTGCTGGCCGCATTTTTATATGCCCTGGCACTGGTGGGATTCTCCGGTAGCAACATATTCTATGATTCGCTGTTGCCGTTTGTCAGTGACCGGAAAGACGTCGACAAGACCTCGGCGCTGGGATTCTCGCTGGGTTATCTGGGCGGGGGGCTGTTGCTGACACTGAGTATCCTGATGTCACTGTATCCCCAGTCATTTGGCCTGGCGGATACCAATGCGGCAATTCAACTGTCGTTTGTACTGGTCGCCATCTGGTGGCTGGTTTTTTCGATCCCGCTGATTCTGTATGTCCGTGAACCCGGGGATCACCCGCATGAAGTGACGGCAGCGGTATTTTCTGTCGGATTCAAAAGGATCTGGGAGACGTTGCACGAAATCAGGCGGCTGCGTAATGCCTGGATCTTTCTGCTCGCCTACTGGTTGTATATCGACGGTGTCGATACCATCGTACGCATGGCCGTGGACTACGGTCTGTCGCTTGGGTTCGACAAGCAGGGGCTGATTCTGGCGTTGCTGATTACCCAGTTCACAGGATTTCCGGCCGCATTGTTGTTTGGACAATTCGGTAGCCGCTATGGCCCCAAGGCCGGAATCTATCTGGCGTTGCTGGTTTACATGATGGTAACTGTCTGGGGCGCCATGATGGAAAACGTCTGGGAATTCTATGTGCTGGCTTTTTGCATCGGGCTGGCGCAGGGGGGGATACAGGCTTTGAGTCGGTCCATGTATGCGCGCATGATTCCGGTGGGGCGTACGGCAGAGTTTTTCGGCTTTTATAACATGCTGGGGAAATTCGCAGCCATCCTGGGGCCGTTGCTGATGGGCTGGGTGGGTGCCATGACAGGAAACCCGCGCGCGGGGATTGTTTCGTTACTGGTGCTGTTCGTGGGTGGCGGACTCATGCTGTTGAGGGTTCGGCCTGAGCAGGCCTAGGTAATTCAGCTGTGCGGCGGTTGTCACCAGTGATTAACCGCCGTATCCATGAATAGTTGCGACTACAACATGTATAGTTATCAGCAACAAATCATCACAACATCTAGGGCTTATTATGGATGTTATTATAACTACTTGTTATTTAATGTAATTAGGGGTATACAAGCACCATCTGTGCTGGCGTATTCCAACAACAACAACAACCAGAGACGCACGCAACAATTATTCAGGAAGGAGCCGGACGTTGGGAGCTAATGTAGATCTTCTGCAACACCGGGTGCGCCACCTTAAGGTGACCCGGGATGCTCCGCTGCGGGCGGTGTGGGTGGAGTTCAATTATGATGGCCGTCCATGTTTTACGAGTGAGTTGCTGGAAGACGTGTGGGCTGTGCAACGCACCATACGGCAGGCGGTGATATCAGGTTATCAGCAGGGACAAACTGACAGGCTGTTGTTCCAGGTGCTTGCCTCGACTGATAGTCGGGCATTCAGTCTGGGTGGTGATTTAAGCTATTTTATCCAGCTCATCGAGGCCGGTGATCGTGAGGGTCTGCGCAACTATGCCAAAACCTGTATCGAGATCCAGTACGCAACCGCGACACATTATGATACACCATTCACTACCATCGCACTTGTTGAAGGTGAGGCGCTGGGTGGTGGATTTGAGGCCGCCTTATCAGCCAATCTGCTGATTGCCGAGCCGCAGGCGAGATTCGGCTTCCCCGAAATTTCATTCGGCATGTTTCCGGGTATGGGTGCCCTGTCCTTGCTCGCGCGCCGGGTTACGCCGGGAACTGCGCGCAAGCTGATTATGGATCAACGGATTTATACGGCCGAGGAGCTTTATGAACTGGGTGTCGTGGATATCCTGGCCCCGAAGGGCAAAGGTCGGAAAGCAACCGCTGACTATATGAGGCGCCATATCGGCCTGGTGTCCGGCCTGCAGGGCTTCCAGGCGGCTGTAGACCGTGTTTACCCTGTTAAATACGATGAACTCACCGATGTCATTGACTTATGGGTCGAGGCGGCGATGCAGGTGAATGACAGAAACAAGCGACTGATGGAGTATTTTTCCCGTGCTCAGGCAGACCGCAGTACTGTTTCTGATGAGCAGTCCGGTGCAGATGAGTATAAGTCTGGATATAAGTGATCAGTCAGGTTCAGTAATTCTGGGCCTGTGCGCCGAGTAAATCAGCTTTATCGTGCAGTACTTCGATGGAGTCATCCAGGGTGCGGCGAATAGTACGCAGCTGAGTTACGCCACTGGCAGTAAAATCATCTCTGCTGATGTTCTGGTTTTGCAGGCACAGCTGTGCCAGCCTGGTCAGCCCCAGGTACAAGGCGCAGCCTTTCAATGCATGAGCGGCATCCTGGAAGGCCGGCCAGTCACGTTTCGCAACAGACGATTCGAGGCACTGGAAGTCCTTGTTTGCATCGGTCTCGAAATTACGCATCATCTCCAGAATGAAGTCAGTACTGTCGCCTGATAACTGGTTCAGTTCCTCGAATTGTTTCGCATCGAGGATTGGCAATTCCGCTGCATCCAATACTTCTGTAGTGGCTTCGTACGTACTCTCTTCAGAGAGGGGCTTGTTCGGCCTGCTGAGTGTTGCAAGGGTGTTTTGCAGGGTTGTCAGTGATACGGGCTTGGTCAGGAACAGTTCTATGCCGGCCTCGCTGCATGTTTCCCGGCACTCCTCCGTTGCATCAGCAGTGAGTATGGCGAAATTTACATCATGTGTGCCGCCATGTGCGAGGCAATAGGCCTGGTAGGTCTCGATACCCCCCAAGCCAGGCATATTCTTGTCCAGAAATACGACATCATAGTCAGACTGTTCCAGTGCCTTGAGGGCCTCTTCCCCGTCTGACACTGTGGTGCAGATATGCCCCATTTTTTCGAGCATGCGCTTGATGACGATCCGGTTTGTTGCGTTGTCATCAGCGACAAGGATATTCAGGGCTCCTGCACCTCCCTGCCCTTTGGTCTGGCGGCTGGCAATGTGCAGGACATCATCCTCTGTGCTGTGCCTTGAATAACAGGCATGCAATGTATTGAAGAGTATTTGTTTATCGGCACCCGATGCGATCTTGAACAACCACTCATGCTCAAGCTCCTTGATCGCGGGCGGAAATTCGTCAGAGTTTAACAGTACGACGGGAATCGTCGAGATGGGTCCATTCTGGTCCTTAGGCGTTAACAGATTACATAGATCGTTATCATATGGTACGTCATCGACTACAAGTGCGTCGTAGGCAGAGTCCACTGTATCAGTATGCAGATGGCTGGCAGCCTGCTCGATGGATGTGACGGTCTCATAGGGTATCTTCCATTCGCGCATAATATTGATGGTTTCGCGATTGTTATCTGCGGGCGATTTCAGATAGAGTACTGTGCATTCATTGGTCCATGACTGATGATTTGCGCCGGCAACGCTGGCAATCTCGAAAGGAATGTCAAACCAGAAGGTGGTTCCGACACCGGGAGTGCTCTGGATGCCGATTTCCCCTCCCATAAGTTCAATAAGGTTTTTGCAGATTGTGGTGCCGAGCCCTGTTCCGCCAAAGTTTCTTGATACACTGTTATTGGCCTGCGTGAATGGATCGAAGATGGCATCAATCCGATCGGGATCAATGCCAATGCCTGAGTCAATTATATTGAATCTCAGAAGTGCTCGCTGGGCATCAAGCTCTAGAGGATGGACTTGTAGCGAGACAAAGCCCTGTTCTGTGAATTTGATCGCATTGCCCACCAGATTAATAATGATCTGGCGTAATTTATGCGGGTCACCCTGCAGTAAATAGGGTGTCATTGGGTCCAGGTTTTCGTTCAACTGCAGTTGCTTGCTGTCTGCCTGCGTTCTAAACATTCTCAAGGTGGTGCTGATCAGTGCATAGAGATCGAATTTGATGTGCTCAATCGTCAGCTGGCCAGCTTCGATCTTCGACAGGTCAAGGATTTCATTGATCTGCCGAGCCAGTGTACTGCCGGATGCGTGAATGATATCCACGCATTCCTTGTCGTCAGGTTCAAGTGGCTTTAGTCTTAGCAACTCTGTCATGCCAAGTATCCCGTTAAGCGGCGTACGGATCTCGTGCGACATTCTTGACAGAAAGTCGCTCTTGGCGCGGTTGGCGTCATTCGCGCGTTGGCGTGCTTCATTGAGTCGACGGATTAGTAATGCAGAATAGGCAGGAATTATTAGGAGTGTAGCTGTTAGGCCAATAGCAAGATCTTTATGTGAGGCCCAGTAGTCATTCGTCAACACTACAACGCTGAAGCCAATCAATGACGCGGCGCCTGACAGATATAGATACTTTTCTCCGTATCGGAACCCATTGCCTAACGTGACCCATAAATAGACGCCGTACCAAGGTGCTGATAATGGACCGGTTACATACAATCCATAACTAAAGACACTGATATCAATACATATACCTATGACGCGTTGAGTAATGGCATGCTGCGGCCAAATCATGGCAGCAGCAAACAGCAAGAATGAATATATTAGGAATCCGGATACAATCTGTAGACCTAGGGTCCAATCATGTGCTTCCGTGTTTTCTGTCAAATTATTGATCACTAAATAGCATAGAAATGACAATGAAATTACAATGCGTAATATCCCTTGTTCTTGCTCGGGGCTTCCTAACCAGCCAACAGATTTGAGGAAATCCTTCATTATGTTTAACGTGTCCGTCCTTCGAAAAATTAATATGTATTTACGTTGGTGGGTATTCACCGAATACTATGTAGATTTCCGTAACTATCGGATATATAACTACTATTAGCGGCCAACCATTTAAAGATCTTTAATCATCTTGAACTCTTTTTAGGTGTTCTTATGGTGGAATCTGCAGTATTCGAGGTTATTGCTAACCACATAAATTGCCATGTGACTGAGATCTCATTCGATTCAGAACTGGATGATCTTGGTGTCGATTCTCTCGGCGCAATAACTATCCTGTATGAACTAGAGGAACGGTTCGATATCGAAATACCAAACGAAGTTATTGAATCTATTAGTAATGTTCGGGATATCGTTAATCATCTCGAGCTGACGATCGGAAATCGCTAGGAACAATGCCAACTAAGGTGGTTATCACTGGACTTGGTTGTGTCAGCGGTCTCGGTATGAATGTCCCGGATTTCTGGGCTGGTATGTGTGAGGGGCGATCTGGTATCTCACCACTGGTGGGGATTGATGAGGGTGTGAAAATACGGCTGGGAGCCACGGTCAACGGATACCTGCCAGAAAGCCACTTCAGCTCGAGCGAACTGCCATTGCTAGACCGATTTTCGCAATTCGCGATTTTGGCGGCACGTGAAGCAATACACGATGCCGGCCTGGAAGTCTCAGGGGGTAATCTGGCTGAGGCTGCTGCGATTATCGGGACAGGCTGTGGGGGCAAGCAAACAGACGAGGAAACCTATTCACGCTTATATAAAGAAGCACGCTCGCGTGCCCACCCAATGACTATTCCAAAAGGTATGCCAAGTGCCGCGGCCAGCATGGTTAGTATGCACCTGGGTATCAAAGGGCCGGTTTTTTCAGTTGCCAGTGCCTGTGCGTCAGCTGCCCATGCAATATGTCAGGGTCGGATGATGGTCCTTTCCGGGCTTGTAGATATCGCCGTTGTCGGTGGTGCAGATACACCCTTTACCTATGGCCTATTGAAGGCCTGGGAGGCGTTAAGAGTCGTATCAAATGACACGTGTCGACCGTTTTCCAGGGACCGTACTGGCATGGTACTCGGTGAAGGTGCCGGTATGGTTGTGATTGAGTCTCACAAGCATGCTGTCCGACGTGGTGCGCGTATCTATGCGGAGCTATCAGGGTGTGGGTTATCTTCTGATGCTGGACATATTACCCGCCCGGATGTTGGCGGTATATCCTGTGCAATAAACAGAGCAATCAAAGATGCAGGACTTTTGCCTGAATCAGTAGGCTATATAAACGCGCATGGGACAGGAACGATGACTAATGATATCGCAGAAACGCAGGCATTGAGGCGGGTGTTTGGTGCCCACGCTGACAAATTGGCAGTTACCTCGACCAAGTCAATGCATGGTCATGCGCTCGGGGCATCCAGTGCGCTTGAGTTGGTTGCCACAGTGCGGGCT
>CAMYJZ010000069.1 GCA_947258845.1 uncultured Ectothiorhodospiraceae bacterium
CGCCCTGACCGCCTGATCGTGGCGATGACCTATTACAACTTCAAGTCGATCTTTGCCTGGAACATCATCCTGTATATCGGCTTCATCGCGGTGGTCGCCGTGTACCTGTGGATGATGATGGAACGCAAGATGAACGCCTACACCAGACCGGCCGGTTTCACCGCCTTCATCTGGCGCCTGATACTCACCACGGGTACCGGATCCATCTTCGGCTTCCTGGTCGCGCGCGAGGCCTATGATGCAGCCCTGATGGCGCCGATGTTCATCATCATGTCGTTTTCCTTCGGCCTGGCCATCTTTATCCTGGTCCTAATGGCGGCCTGCAAATGGTCCGACCGACCGCTCGGCGACCTGATTCTCTACCGGCTCAAGAACCTGCTGGGCGTGTTCATCGCGGCGGTCCTGTACTTCGTCGTGGTCTACCACCTGACCAATCTCTATATCACCGAGCATCACGGTGTAGAGCGCTTTATCCTGCTGGATGGCGGCGTCTATACGAACCTGTTCTGGTTTGTACAGATCCTGCTCGGCAGCCTGGTGCCGCTGGCCCTGCTCTACCACCCGGTGACCGGCAAGTCCCGTGGCTGGATCGGTCTTGCTTCCCTGCTGGTGATCATCGGTGGCCTGGCACAGCTATACATCATCATTATCGGCGGACAGGCCTACCCGCTGGAACTGTTCCCCGGCATGGAGGTCACCAGCACGTTCTTCGACGGCGGCATCTATGCCTATGCACCGAGCCTGCCGGAGGTCGTCCTGGGTATCGGCGGCATCGCCATTGCACTGGCCGCCGTGGTGGTCGGCATCCGGGTATTGCGCTTCCTGCCGGAGAGCCTGGCCGATGACCAGGTCGACCCGCACCATGCGGGCAAAACGGCCGAGGCAGCTGCGTAATCAATTACCAGACCTTTCCACCGCAGAGACGCTGAGTACGCAAAGCAATACCTGTTATGTAAGGCCTGTTTTTATGGCCAGCTAACGCAATTCTAGGGACAAATGAAATCTTCTCTGCGTCCTCTGCGCCTCTGCGGTGAATATCATCGGCATCAATCGGCAACCCGCCCATGTCCCGTCTGCTGATATCCGCCGCCCATAAATCTTCCGGCAAGACCACCATTACCCTGGGGCTGTGTGCCGCCCTGGCGCAGCGCGGCCTGGCGGTCCAGCCATTCAAGAAGGGCCCGGACTACATCGACCCGATGTGGCTCGGGCAGGCCGCCGGCAGACCCTGCCACAATCTCGATTTCTACTGCATGTCACAGGACGAGATACGCTCCACAGTCGGCCATTACTCCAGGGATGCGGATATCGCGCTCATCGAGGGCAACAAGGGCCTGTATGATGGTCTCGATCTGGATGGCAGCAACAGCAACGCGGCCCTTGCCAAGCTGACAGACACACCGGTCGTCCTGGTGCTCGACGCCCGCGGGATGACACGCGGCATTGCTCCCCTGATCCTGGGCTACCAGGCATTCGAGCCGGACATACAGATTGCCGGTGTCATCCTCAACCAGCTGGGCGGCAGCCGCCATGAGGCCAAGCTGCGCAATGTCATCGAGCACTATACCGACGTCACGGTCCTCGGCGGCGTACACCGGAACCCGGAACTGGAGATTGTCGAACGTCACCTGGGTCTGATCCCCAGCAACGAGGAAGACGCATCGACAGCCCGCATCAAGCGTATCAGGGACGGCATCAGGGACCAGGTCGACATCGACCGGCTGCTCGAGGTCGCCGGCAGCAGGCCGCTTGCGTACCAACCACTGCAATACGAGCCGCCACCGACAGCTGACAGGGTCAGGATCGGTATTGCCCGGGATGCTGCCTTCGGCTTCTATTACCCGGATGATCTGCTGGCACTCGAACAGGCCGGTGCCGAACTGGTCAACATCAATACCCTGGAGGACAAGCACCTGCCGGAGCTTGACGGCCTGTTTATCGGGGGCGGCTTCCCGGAAACCCGCATGGAGGCGCTGGAGGCCAATAGCACACTCCGGGAACAGATACGCCATGCAATCGATAACGGTCTGCCGACCTATGCCGAATGTGGTGGCCTGATGTACCTGTCCAGAAGCATCAGCTGGCGGGGTAAGCGTTGCGATATGGTCGGCGTCATACCCGGCGATGTCACGATGCACGACCGGCCCCAGGGTCGCGGCTATGTGCGCTTGCGGGAGCTGGCACCGCTGCCATGGCCCCATGACACGGCAGGGGAGGAATTTTCAGCCCATGAATTCCACTACTCCAGCCTGGAAAATCTAGACATACCAATGGTCTATGCCTACGAGGTCAAACGGGGTTCGGGTATCGATGGCGAACACGACGGCATCGTCATCAACAATCTGCTGGCCTGCTACAGCCACATGCGCGATACCGTGCAGCATCGCTGGGCACGACGTTTTACCGACTTTGTCAGACAACACAGGCACTGAGACACGGCCGTCACTACCGCCTTATAATACGAAATCAGATAACGAGGAATCAGTATGATCACAATCACACCCGCCGCCGCAGAGCAGATCCGCACATCTGCCAGGCAGGGCCAGATGAACGACCTTGCCATGCGCATCGCAGCCACGAAGAATCCCGATGGCAGCATCCACTATGGCATGGGTTTCGACGACAACCAGATGGACGGCGACATCCATATCAAGTCAGAGGGGATCGATATCGTGGTATCCGGATCAAGCATGACCCTGGTACAGGGGATGACCCTGGATTTTGTCGAGCTTGAACCCGATTCGTACACGTTCATCTTCATGAATCCCAACGACCCGAGTTTCAAGCCTCCGGATGAAGTCTGAAACCACCCGGCCGGACTGCCACGGATACAGTGCCGATTAACCCGGGGACAACCGAAGAGAAAATCCTCTCTGGCCAGCCAATGCCTCGCAGCGCGACACACAGTTCAGCCTTCGTGGAACCCGGCAAGCTGACACTGCGTGGACGGCTGCTGCTCCGCCTCTCCGGTCTGCTGCTGGTCCTGGTACTGCTCTGTCTGGTTGCGCTGGCGGGCCCCGCGGCGGTCATCACCGGCACCAGCCGTATCCTCGTCACCGGCCTGCTGTTTGCCGCTGGCTGCGGGCTGGTATTCTCCATTCTCTCCCTGGTTCAGAACCATCTACTGGATCTGCTGGGCCACATCAGGTCCTGGGCACGGAACCTGCGGGAGGGTCGCTACTCCGACCCGATACCTACCCCGATCGACAACAGCTGTGCCGGACTGGCAGATGACCTGAACCGCCTGGGCAGCCGGCTGCGCACCCCGGCGGAATCCGGGTCGGACGTGTCCGGATCCAGGGAACCCGAATTCGCCTCCCTGCAGGTACTGTATGAGGTGGTTTCCAGCATCAACACCGCGCACGGCCTGGATGACCTGCTGAACCGTTTCCTGTTCACCCTCAAACGCATCACCACGGCAGAGGCCACCGTCATCTGGCTGGCCTATCACCCGCAGCGGGTGGAACTGGGCACCAGCAGCGGCATCGATGAGTCACTGATCATGCGCGAACGCGCCGACGTCCGGCGCTGTCTGTATGAACGCGCCATGACCGAGGGCAAGATCTGGGTCGATAATAACCTCGATAAATGTGAGAAGATCGCCGGCAGACCGTTTTTCCAGAAGCAGGGTATTGCGCTGGTGTCCGTGCCGATGCGCTACCGCGGGAATATCGTCGGGGTCATCAACCTGTTCCTTGAAAGGGATATCCTCGGACGTATCGAGCCAATGAAGCCGCTGCTAAACAGCATCGGCCATCACCTGAGTATCGCCATCGAGCGTTCACGCAGCAATGAGCAAACCCACAAGCACCTGATCGGCGAGGAACGCACCCGCATCGCCCACGAGTTGCATGACTCACTTGCCCAAAGCCTGGCCAGTATCCGCTATCAGGTCCGGGTACTTGACGAGACCATGCACCAGGGCGATGAATCCACCACCTGGCAGCAACTGGAAAGAATCGAGAACAGCCTGGACGAGGCCAATACCGAGCTGCGCGAACTGATCGCCAATTTCCGCGCACCGGTATCCGGTCGTGGCCTGATCGGTGCCATCGAGCAGATCGTCAGCCAGTTCAGGAGCGAGACCGGGATCAGAACCTACCTGCAGAAGGAATGGGCCGTCGACAAGCTGGCGGATGAAACCGAGATACAGATCCTGCGTGTCATCCAGGAGGCGCTCTGGAACATCCGCAAGCACAGCCAGGCGAAGACCGTACGCATCATGCTGCGCCATCGCCATAATCAGAACTACTATATCCTGATAGAGGATGATGGTATCGGATTCAGGGAAACAGCTCAGGGATCGGCGGGTGAACACGTAGGATTGACCATCATGCGTGAACGCGCATCCCGAATTGGCGGAGTACTGCGGATCGAAAGCGAGCCCGGCGAAGGCACCCGCTTGGTACTTGAATTCGAAGGACCCAAAACACAAGGCGGCAAGGCATGAGCCTCAGTATCATTTTGATAGACGACCATACGCTGTTCAGGGAAGGCCTCGAGGGACTGCTGAGCCGGCGCAATATCAATGTCCTGGCAGCCGTCGGGAACGGTCAGGAGGGACTGCGACTGGCCAGGGAGCTCAACCCTGACGTCATCCTGCTCGATATGCGGATGCCGGAAATGGACGGCATGGATGTACTCCGGCAATTGCGCCAGAACGGTTTCAGCAAACCCGTTGCCATGCTGACGACCAGCAGCGATGAACGCGACCTGGTGGAATCGCTGCGCAATGGCGCCCAGGGTTACCTGCTCAAGGATATGGAGCCGGACCAGCTGGTGCTAGCCCTGCGTGACATTGTCAATGGCAAAACCGTCGTCGCCCCGGACCTGGCGCCGGTACTGGCACGCGTAGTCCAGGGGGACAGTATCGCACCTGCCGAGGAAAGCCCTTTCACCAAGCTGACACCGCGGGAAAAAGAGATCCTCGCCCTGCTGGCCGAGGGCCAGAGCAACAAGGTCATTGCACGCAACCTCGGCATCTCGGACGGGACGGTTAAACTACACGTGAAATCCATCCTGCGGAAACTGGGTGTCCACTCACGGGTTGAGGCCGCTGTCATGGCAGTCGAACAGGGACTGCGCGCCAGTCGCAGCAGCGACCAGAACGATACGGGCTGATTCAGGGCGGTTGGCGATGATGAAACGCTTTACCGATTTTGTCTCCGAAAGCCTGCAACATGTCACGGAATATTTTCCCTGGGATATAGAGGAAAAACTCGCCAGTGACTCCCCGCCCCTGATCCTCGATGTGCGCGAACCGGCTGAATTCGATACCATGCATATCAGGGACTCGGTGAACGTACCCCGTGGAATTCTCGAATCGGCATGTGAGTACGGTTATGAGGAGACCCTCGTGGAACTTGTGGAGTCACGCGAGCGCGAAATCGTCGTGGTCTGCCGCTCGGGCAATCGCAGTGTGCTTGCCGCCTTTACCATGCAGCTGATGGGTTACCGGAATGTCGCCTCTATGAAGACCGGGCTGCGGGGCTGGAACGATTATGAACTGCCACTGGTGAACGCGGCCGGGAAGATGGTGCCGGTGGAACAGGGTGACGACTTCTTTACCGCCAGGTTAACGCCGGACCAGGCCGGTCCCGGCAGACAACACACGTCCACTGAAAATCAGACGTAGTGCTTGCGGTCGGCCCGACGCCGGCCGGCCTGTTGCACGATGACACCCGCCACCGTGTCCAGGTTCGGCATCTCGATGGTCTCGTGCCCTTTCTGCAGGGCCTGCAGCCTGTAGCTGCCCCCGGCAAAGACCAGCTGCCGAAAGATGTATTCCTCTTCGTGGCGCACCAGCACGTAGCAGCCGTCGGTGATCACACCCTCCGGATCGATGATGATGATGCAGCCGTCGTTAAATTCGGGTGCCATGCTGTCGCCGATGACCCTCAATGCGAACGGTTCGGCACCGCAACTTCCGCTCTCCATAGTCACTGCCTTTGTGCTGAATTGAACAACAATCAGACCGCCATTGGCCTGGGTGCTTATTATCCCACGCCATCCATCTGCCTACAATAGAATGGATATTAATATCATTAAATTACATATACTTATATTGTTTTATTAATGCAATTAGATAGATATCGAATTCCCCGTGAGACTCACTGCCCGAAGTAGTCGTGGTACCAGGCGACAAAATTGGCGACCCCCTGCTCCACAGAGGTTTGTGGCTTGTAGCCCATGTCGGCGACCAGGTCCGCGACATCGGCATAGGTATCCGGCACATCGCCCGGCTGCAGTGGCAGCAGATTCTTTTCCGCCTGCTTGCCGAGGCACTCCTCCAGGACCTCGATGTAGCGCATCAGGTCGGTAGGCTGGTTATTGCCGATGTTGTACAGACGGTAAGGTGCTGTACTGGTTGCCGAGTCCGGCGCATCGCCGGACCATTCAGGGTTGGGTTCCGGTATCCGGTCCAGCACGCGGATCACACCTTCCACAATATCTTCGATATAGGTGAAATCACGCCGGTGCTTGCCGTAATTGAACACATCGATGGGCTCACCCGCCAGGAT
The DNA here is from genome assembly GCA_947258845.1 of uncultured Ectothiorhodospiraceae bacterium. Taxonomy (GTDB): domain Bacteria; phylum Pseudomonadota; class Gammaproteobacteria; order UBA9214; family UBA9214; genus CAMYJZ01. The sequence continues at coordinate 6,522 of CAMYJZ010000069.1, forward strand.
GTTCCGGGTAAACAGGAACAAGGCCATGTCCGGTCTTCCCCACGGCCCATAGACCGTAAAGAAACGCAGGCCGGTGGTCGGCAGGCGGTAGAGATGACTGTAGGTATGCGCCATGAGCTCGTTGGCTTTCTTGCTGGCCGCATACAGGCTGACCGGGTGGTCGACATTGTCATGCACCGAAAACGGCATATTGGTATTGGCACCGTAGACCGAGCTGCTGGAGGCGTAGACCAGGTGTTCAACCCCGTTATGGCGACAGCCTTCGAGGACATTGGTGAAACCAACCAGGTTGGTATCCACATAGGCGTGCGGGTTCTCAAGCGAGTAGCGGACTCCCGCCTGGGCCGCCAGGTTGACGACTCGGTGCGGCCGATGCTGTCTGAAGACCTGCGCCATGCCATCACGGTCTTCCAGATTGATACGGACATCGGTGAAGCCATCATAGTTGCTGGTTCGCGCCAGACGTGCCTGCTTCAGCTTCACATCATAATAGTCATTCAGATTATCGATGCCGACGACCTCGTCCCCGCGCTCGAGCAGCCTCAGGGAAAGCGTCGATCCGATAAAACCGGCAGCGCCGGTAACAAGTATTTTCATTTGGGATTTTATCCTTTACAAATATGAACAGTGCTTGCCAGGCAGATCACAACCGCCCGTCAACCGCCTCAGCCGGTAACAGATATTTCACATCGAACAGGATGCCGCCGGGCTTACAGAAGGCACGCAGACCACCTGCACCGAGTTCCCTGAACTGGTCATGTGCAACGGCAATGACCACAGCATCATAGTCATTGCCGGGGGGTTCGTGAACAAGCTCAACACCGTATTCCTCCCTGGCCTCGTCAGCATCGACCCAGGGGTCGTGCACATCCACCCGGGCGTTATAGCCCTGCAATTCCCTAACCACATCCACGACATGGGAATTACGCAGATCCGGGCAGTTCTCCTTGAAGGCCAGCCCGAGCATGAGAACGTTCGACCCGGACACCTGTATCTTGTTGTTCACCATCAGCTTGACGACCTGTTCGGCCACGTGACTGCCCATACCGTCGTTGATGCGCCGGCCTGCCAGGATAATCTCCGGGTGATAGCCGATCTCCTGGGCCTTGTGGGTCAGGTAGTAGGGATCGACACCGATACAGTGTCCGCCGACCAGGCCCGGGCGGAACGGCAGGAAATTCCACTTGGTGCCGGCCGCCTCCAGCACCTGCTGGGTATCGATGCCCATGCGGTTGAAGATTAGCGCCAGCTCATTGATAAGGGCGATGTTCAGGTCACGCTGGGTATTCTCGATCACCTTGGCCGCCTCAGCGACACGGATACTGCTGGCCCGGTGGGTCCCCGCGTCAATCACACTCTTGTACAGCGCATCCACGAAGTCCGCGACTTCGGGCGTCGACCCGCTGGTGACCTTGAGGATAGTGGTAACGCGGTGCTCCTTGTCACCCGGGTTTATCCGTTCCGGGCTGTAGCCGGCATAAAAGTCCTTGTTGAATTCCAGGCCCGACACGGCCTCGAGAACAGGTACACAGACCTCCTCTGTCGCACCGGGGAATACGGTGGATTCGTAGATGACCACATCCCCGCTCTTCAGCAGCCGGCCAACGGTTTCGCTGGCACCCTCCAGGTAGGACAGGTCGGGGCGATTATATCGGTCGATGGGTGTCGGTACCGTCACTATGAACACATTGCAAGCGGCCAGCTCACCTGGGTCACTGGTAAACCTCAGTTGCTTCGCCGTGGCCAGTTCCGCGGGCGTCACCTCGAGGGTACTGTCGTTACCGGCATGCAGTTCCCGGACCCGGTCTGCTTTCAGGTCCAGGCCGATTGTCGGGTATTGCTTGCCGAATTCGACGGCCAGTGGCAGACCCACGTAACCCAGGCCCACGACACCGATTTTCACTTCCTTGAGTTCTAGCATGCCCTGGTTCCCATCTAGTTGTACCGAGTATTGGCCGACCGGCCCGAATCGAAGCACCGGATTCTAGCAGATTGATTGATAGAAGTATTTTTCTGCGCTGGCGGCGGGAAGCGATTGACCCGCAGTGCCCGTCACCGTACTATTCTGCTTCTCTGGAAATAGAGGGCGATTAGCTCAGCGGGAGAGCACTGCCTTCACACGGCAGGGGTCACTGGTTCAATCCCAGTATCGCCCACCAATCAATTCAATTAGTTAGAAACCACGACACCCCCTGTATGGGTTACTGACTGATTATTTGTCACACTGTTGTCACACTCGTTCGCGAATGAACGGAGTGTGACAGTGGCAACCTTCCGAAAACGCGGCGCTTACCAGTGGCAGGCACAGGTCCGGAAAAAGGGCCAGCCCCTGCAAACCAAAACCTTTGAGACACGCGCCCTGGCCGAGCAATGGGCGCGCGCCATTGAAGTCGAGATGGACA
>CAMYJZ010000070.1 GCA_947258845.1 uncultured Ectothiorhodospiraceae bacterium
GATTGTCTGCGCAGCCGGGGTAACAGGCACCGGATTGAGCAAGCCACCATCCACCATCCAGCGACCGGCAATCCGTTGAGGTGAAAAAACGCCGGGAACTGCGATGGATGCCCGGATCGCCTCGAACAGCTTGCCATGCGTCAGCCAGACCTCTTTCCTCGCCGTCAGGTCCGTTGTCACGGCGATAAACGGTACGGGGAGGTCCTCAATCGAAACATTGCCGACCAGGTCGCGCATGGTTTCGAAAATAAGGTCGCCCTTGAGAATGCCTGATGTGTCGCGAAAGGAAACGTCCAGGTACTTGAGGACGTCCTTTTTCGTCAGCGACCTGACCCAGTCGACATAGCTGTCCAGCTTGCCGGCCGCATAGATCCCCCCGATGAGCGCGCCCATGGAAGAACCCGTAATGGCGGATACCTCGAAGCCGGCCTCTTCGAGGACGTGAATCACGCCAATATGCGCCAGACCGCGCGCCGACCCGCTACCGAGCACCAGGGTTACCCGTTTTCCCATAAAAGGCGTCCTTTGAGGAGACTGCATTCCCGCATTCTACAGGCCGATGGATTTGAGCGGCCCGATGGTCACGAGCGGATGCTAACTGATTGAAAATCAAGTCAGAGTTTGTGGTCTGTCCAGAATTCTGGTATAGTTATTCGTTTTACTGGTAAAAGTCGGCCACGCTGACTGGCCGGCACAGGAGTAATGGAAGTGGATAAGGAACAGATGTTTTACTGCATTCCCCAGCAAGCCTATCTGAGTGTCAATACCTGCAAAAACCTGCGCGAGCGACCTGTTGGCAAGGCGCCGGCGGGTGCACAGCCGAAACTGATTGCCTGCGAGAAGTGCACCATGCATCCCCTGGTCGATATGCAAAAGGTGCCGACGGTGACCCTGGAAGCCTACCTGGGCGGCTCCAAGCCGAGAACGGCAAACCTGAACTCCCCGAAATACCGGAAACTGCTGGCCGAGGTTGCCTGATCAGGTTTGCCGGCGAGTGCGGCTGACGGGCCGTACTCGCCGGCGGCAATCCAGGAAGCCGGCAGGATACGGGCTAGTCCCGATTACGCCATTTCTCGATACTCTTGCGGCGATCCTTGTGTGAGCGTCGGTCGGATTTCTCCGGCTCGAAGCGCAACTCATCCCGGCGCTCATGGCTCAGCCGGCGTCGCAGGGTGCGGCGGTCCTTCACACCTATGTAAATACAGGAGCATTGGGCCGCACCACAGCCTTCCACCGGCAGTTCCGGGGCCGATTGGATAGGGAACTGCTTGCCGGTCAGCTTGGTCGCCTCGGCGCAGCCGGGCTGGTGTATCTCGACCCCCCAGAAGTGTTTGTTCGCTCGCAGTTTGTTGAGTTCGTCGCGTTTCGTACGCGGCTTGTTTCCCTCTGGCGGCTTGTGTACCTGTTGACCCGTGTGAGTGTGTTTATGGCTGCGTGCATGCCGCTGTTTGGGCGGTCGGCGGGCCATGACCACCAGGAACGCAATAACCGCGACAATCAGCACCAGGATAAAGATTTCAGTCATTCAAACCACCTTGCAGTTGCTTTTAGTCCCATGCTCTGTCGGCACATGCCGGTGATTCCTGTCAGTTGCCGGTGACAGGCCTCATGAACAGGAGATATTGCCTGATTATTAGGAGATTGTCGCTGTCTTTGCAGTATTCTGCAATCCAGACCCTGGAGATGGGCGTCCTGCCGGGAAGCTATCTCTGGGGATGCATTTACCGATAAAATAGCGGCATGCCGATTGACCACCGCCTTTGCCCGTTTGCCGTGTCACGGGCAGCCCTGGATCTGTACTCCCACAAGACCTGCTCCAGCGGATATTCCCATGACCGGCGGGTTTGACCACGCGGCCATGGACGTCTCCCGGATCATCGAGTCCCTGAATGATGCCCAGCGCGAGGCGGTGTGCGCGCCGCCCGATCCCCTGCTGGTGCTGGCCGGTGCCGGCAGCGGCAAGACCCGCGTGCTGGTGCACCGGATCGCCTGGCTGATCGATGTCGAGGGCCTGTCGCCGTACTCTATCCTGGCCGTGACCTTCACCAACAAGGCCGCGGGCGAGATGCGTGGACGCATCGAGCAGCTGATCGATGCCCCGGCTGGCGGCATGTGGGTAGGCACCTTCCACGGGCTTGCCCACCGGTTGCTGCGCAGTCACTGGCAGGAGGCCGGTCTGGTGCAGGGATTTCAGATCCTCGATGCGCAGGACCAGCAGCGCCTGATCCGTCGCGTCCTCAAGGCCATGGACCTGGATGAGGCCCGCTGGCCTCCCAGGCAGTTGCAGTGGTTCATCAACAGCTGCAAGGACGAGGGGCGCCGCCCGCAGCATATTGAGCACCGCAACGACCCGCACCTGCGGCGCCAGGTCGAGATCTACGCGGCCTACGAGGACCTGTGCCAGCGCTCCGGCCTGGTGGACTTCGCCGAGCTGCTGCTGCGTTCACACGAGTTGTGGCTAAAGCAACCCGACCTGCTGGCGCACTACCAGCAGCGCTTCCACCATATCCTGGTGGACGAGTTCCAGGACACCAATACCATTCAATATGCCTGGCTGCGGCTGCTTGCGGGTGATACGGGGCGCATTACTGTGGTAGGTGATGATGACCAGTCCATCTACGGCTGGCGCGGCGCACGGGTTGAAAATATACAGCGCTTCAAGAAGGACTTCCCCGGCACGCGGGTACAGCGCCTGGAACAGAATTACCGCTCGACCGGCACCATACTCAAGGCGGCCAATGCCGTTATCGCCAACAACACCGAGCGCCTCGGCAAGCAGCTGTGGACCGATGACCCGGCGGGCGAACCGATCCTGTGGTACACGGCCTACAATGAGCAGGACGAGGCGCGCTTCGTGATCGAACGCATCCAGGCTAAAGTGGAACAGGGCCAGGCACGCAGCGACGTCGCCATCCTCTACCGTTCCAATGCACAGTCGCGCGTGTTCGAAGAACGCCTGATCCAGTGCGGCATGCCTTACCGGGTGTATGGCGGCCTGCGCTTCTTTGAACGTGCAGAAATCAAGGACGCGCTCGCCTATCTAAGACTGTGCAGCAACCGCGCGGATGATGCCTCGTTCGAGCGGGTGGTCAACCACCCGCCACGCGGTATCGGGGAACGCACCCTGGACGCGGTGCGCCAGACGGCACGCGAGCGACGGATCTCGCTGTGGGAGGCCACCGCCGCGGTGGCGGATGAACGCCAGCTTGCCGCGCGGGCCTGCAATGCCCTGCTGGCATTCATCCGGCTGGTGGAGGGAATGGCGGAAGGGCTGGAACATCTGCCCCTGGGTGAGCAGGTGGAGCATGTGATGCAACCCAGCGGCCTGTTCGACCACTTTGCGAAGGAAAAGGGCGAAAAGGGCCAGGCACGCATCGAGAACCTGCGCGAACTGGTTAATGCGGCGCGCGAGTACCAGATGGATGGCGAGACCGAGCTGGACCCCTTGTCCGATTTCCTTTCGCACGCCGCCCTGGAAGCCGGCGAGGGTCAGGCCGATGCCTGGGAAGACTGTGTACAACTGATGACCCTGCATTCCGCAAAGGGTCTGGAATTTCCGCTGATCTTTTTGTGCGGCATGGAGGAGGGCCTGTTCCCGCACCAGCGTTCAGTCGATGAGCCCGGACGCCTGGAAGAAGAGCGCCGGCTCTGTTACGTCGGCATCACCCGGGCACGCGAGCAGGTGATCCTGACCTGTGCCGAGCGCCGCCGGCTCTACGGTTCCGAGACCTACAGCCTGCCGTCGCGCTTTATCAGCGAAATACCCGCGTCGCTGATCGAAGAGATCCGTCCGCGGGTCAGTGTCAGCCAGCCGCGCATGGCGACATCCACAGGTGCCAATGTCTATCCGGACGCGATGCCCGCATCACTCAGGCTCGGCCAGCATGTGCGCCACAGAAAATTCGGTGAAGGCGTGGTGATGAATTATGAAGGCCAGGGAACCAATGCACGGGTACAGGTGAATTTCACCCACGCCGGAGCCAAGTGGCTGGTGGTCTCCTATGCAAACCTGGAGCGGGTGGGTGCCTGATCCGGGTCGCCTGGAAAAATGCAGGTCAGGGAAGGTCTGATCACGCGGTCATTCCGGGCGGGGCTGAGCTGCGACCCGGAATCCAGTGGTTGGTAATCAGGCAGTTACCGGATTCCGGCTTTCGCCGGAATGACGAATGATGGATTAATTCAGGTCTTCCCTAGTGCGTCTGTAGCGTCAGATCGGTGGCCTGCGCCGCCCGGGTGATGTCCAGCAGGTCCTCGTTTGGCCGGCCAATGAAGTTGCCCTGGGCGCGGTCGACGCCCATCTGCCCGAGTATCTGCAGGGTCTCCTCGTTTTCGACGCACTCCGCAATGGTCTGCTTGCCCAGTGCATGGGCGACCTGGTTCATCGATTCGACCATGGCCTGGTCCACCGAGCTGTGCGCCATGCCCTTCACGAAGCCGCCGTCGATCTTGAGTTTGTCGACCGGCAGGTGTTTCAGGTAGGCGAAGGAAGAAAAGCCCGAGCCGAAATCATCCAGCGCGAACTGGCAGCCGATGTCCTTCAGGGCGCTAATGAATTCCTCTGCAGCGGCCAGGTTGGCAATGGCGGCTGTCTCGGTGATCTCGAAGGTGACCAGGGTCGGTTCCAGGCCGGTGCTGGCCAGCGTCTCCTGGATCAGTGGCAGCAGCCCGGCGTCCTCGAAAGCCTTGCCTGACAGATTGATGGAAAAACTGGTTTTGCGTCCCTGCGCATGCAGTTGGCCGAGTTGCTTGATGGCGCGGCTGACGATCCAGCGATCAACGCTGTGAATCAGGCCGAAACGTTCCGCCGCGGGCATGAAACCGCCCGGCAGGATGATCTGTCCGTCATTGCAGATCATGCGCACCAGCACCTCGTAGTCGCAGACCTGGCCGCTGGAGATGCAAACAATCGGCTGGTAGACCAGCTGGAAGCGGTCATGCTCGAGCATTTCACGTACCCGGGTTGCCCAGCCCATGTCCGCTGCCATGCCGGCCTTGTCACTGTCGGCCGGGTTGTACAGATTGGCGCGATTGCGGCCTTGCTGCTTGGCCATATTGCAGGCCAGGTCCGCATGCGACAAGGCCTCTTCGGCCGTTGCCACGCTGGGGTCGATCATGGCCACGCCGATGCTGCAGGTAATGTTGAAGGATTTGCCCGCCTCAATAAACTTGTAGTCATCGCACAAGCCGCGAAAATTTTCCGCCGCGCGCAGGACGTCGCGTTTGTCTATGTTGTAGAGCAACAGGGTAAACTCGTCACCGCCGAAGCGGGCCAGCAGGTCGCCATCGCGTACGTGCGACGCCAGCAATGCGGCCACTTCGACCAGCAGGCGGTCACCCGCCGGATGACCTATGGTGTCATTGATGTAGCGGAACTGGTCGAGATCGAAATAGAACAGGGCACAGGCGGAACCGTTACGTGCCACGCGGGCCACCGTACGGTCCAGCTCCTGCTGGAAATAGTTGCGATTGAACAGTCCGGTCAGCGAATCATGCTCGGCATGATAGGAAAGCTGGTGCTGGAATGCCTTTTGCTCGGTGATGTCACGCGCCGTACCGCTGATACGAATGACTGTGCCGTTTGTGTCCGTATGGGTTTTCGCGCTGAAGCTCAGGAAATGCGGTTTGCCTTCCGAATCCAGGTGCACTGTCTCGAACTGTGCCCGGTCCTTGCCCTGCAGCAATTCCTCGATGGCCTCCTTGTCAATCGGCGGGTGGTCAGGTGACCTGAACTCGTGGAGCTGCCGCTGCAGCATGGCCTCGGGTTCCAGACCGTAGATACTCAGGCAGGCGCGGTTGATATAGGTAAGCTGGCCGTGCGTATCCACGGTCCATACCAGGTCATGCGCGGTTTCCACCAGGTCGCGGTAGCGGATCTCGGCCTCTTTCAACTGGCTCTCGATGGCCCTGCGCCGGGTGACGTCTGCGACCAGGCATGTGTACATGTGGCGACCGTTGATGTGCATCTCGCTGGTGCGCACCGACATCTGCATTGGTGCGCCGTTGCGGTGAAAGCCCTTGAGTTCGGTTTCAGCATCGAGCGGGCATATCCGGTTCTCATCGTCGACCAGGTCGGGCAGCAGCGACTTGATGGAGCGCTGGCAAATCTCGCTGGCCAGGTAACCGAAGAGTTTTTCCGCGGCGGGATTGAAGGTCTCGATCAGTCCCTGCTCGTTGGTGACGATGATGCCTTCGGCGGCATTGTCGACGACGGCGCGCATGTGGGTTTCCTGTTCACCGAGGCGCCGGAACAGTTTGCCGAGTGCCTGGGTCATGAAGCCGATCTCATCGGTCGATTGCGGGCTCAGCCTGGCCAGGTCGGCATGCTTCGAGGCACCGCTGCGCATGAACAGTTCCTGTACCGGCATCAGTGCCTGAGACAGGCTGCGAATCGAAAACAGGGTAATGGTGATGGTGATGGCAACCAGGGTCAGCCAGATGGCCACATGGTCCAGTTCCAGGCGACCGCTCTGTTGCAGCTGGTAGTTCATCAAGACAGAGTAGGAAAGCAGCGGAACAAAACCGCCCAGCAGCATAATCCTGGATTTGAGGCTCACCTGTATCTTCTGCATGCTGAGGTGGCCGGCCAGTTTACCGATCAGGTCCAGTGCCAGCTGGTAGGTCGGCAGGCCGACCAGGGCGGCCACCGACAGTTGCAGCAGCATGAGCTGTATAAACGGTCCCAGTGAGGTGGCGATGGGTTTCTGGGTCGCCAGGAAAAACAGCGCCGGGGTCGCCAGGGCATAGAGGATGTAGCAGCTCCAGTAATCCCGGCTGAACCGCGCCAGGCGCTGTTGCTGGCGGATGCTCAGGCCGGTGCCGGGCCGCTGCCGGGAGAAACCTCCCAAGTTATTGAAAAAACTTGAAAAATAGGCATAAGACCAGAGTGTCGTACCCAGTACAAAGCTGGCCAGGATGGCCGCCGTCTGGGGGTCGCCCAGTTCCTCGGGGGTGATCAGGCCGAACAGCACGGCGCTGACCAGGCCGGCAATCGGCGCCAGCAGCAGACCCGTGATGATCAGTGCAGTAAAGCGTGTTTGTATCGTTTTTAGCTCACTCAGCATGATCCTGTCCCGGAACCTCCTCCAATTCGGCGCCTGTTCGTGCCAGTCGGGTTGCGTGAGGGCGTATTATTTATGTTTGTATAATTAGTGTACTAGCTTTGATACTGAATGCGTTCGCTGAATACTATGACATAAGTATGTGGAATATCAAGATGAGTTGGAGAATAAATTTACGCCAATCCCGCCGGGTATTGTTGCCAGCGCAGGCCAAGGACGGGGGACCCGGGTACAATGGCCTTTTTTCACCATTCAGGGATACGGGGGGCGTAGATGAAACGACGTGATTTTCTCGGCAAGGCGGGCGGTGGCGCGCTGCTGACCGGCGCCTTTTTGACCGCCTGTCAACAGCTTGAAGAGCCATCCGAAGCGACGCCCGGTCCCGGCAGCGAGACCATTAGCTGGAAGCTGGTCACGACCTGGCCAAAGAATTTCCCCGGCCTGGGTACGGGCGCGAACAAGCTGGCGCAACTCATCGGCGAAATGAGCGGTGGCCGCCTGAGAGTCAAGGTCTATGGTGCCGGTGAACTGGTGCCGGCGCTCGAGATATTCGATGCGGTGTCCCGCGGGACGGCCGAGCTTGGTCACGGAGCGGCCTATTACTGGAAGGGCAAGAGCACGGCCGCCCAGTTCTTCGCTGCGGTACCGTTTGGTCTGACCGCCCAGGAGATGAACGCCTGGCTGTATCACGGCGGTGGCATGGAGTTGTGGCAGGAGGTGTATGCACCCTTCGGCCTGATCCCGGCAGCGGCCGGTAATTCCGGTGTGCAGATGGCTGGCTGGTTCAACCGGGAGATCAACAGCCTCGGGGATCTCGAGGGTCTGAAGATGCGCATCCCCGGGCTCGGCGGTGAAGTCCTCAGGCGTGCGGGCGGCACCCCCGTGAACCTGGCGGGCGGCGAGATCTTCACCTCGCTGCAATCGGGTGCCATCGATGCCACGGAATGGGTCGGCCCCTATAATGATCTGGCCTTCGGCCTGCACAAGGCGGCGAAGCACTATTACTACCCCGGCTGGCACGAGCCCGGCACCACCCTGGAATGCCTGATCAACCAGGCGGCCTTCGATGCCCTGCCCGTCGACCTGCAGCAT
>CAMYJZ010000071.1 GCA_947258845.1 uncultured Ectothiorhodospiraceae bacterium
CGGACGCCGTATTACCTATATGCTTCTCTGGATTAGCGTGGTGGAAATCGCCTTGATAGCCCTGGGTACCGCCATCTATTTTGTCGAATACGCCTGATTCCTCCCAGCACAGCCAGAGGATGCGGGTCAAGATCCAGTCACGCCCGGCGTGCTGTCTGTGTGCCGATGCCGCAGAAACAAGCGCTCAGTGATGCGCATGCCTGACATGCCGCAGGCCATCGTAATTTCCGTCCCGGGCCAGTCGATAGCCTGTGATGTTGTCCCTGGCGGCGACCACGTGGTCCTCGTACCAGAGAGGTACATACGGCAACAGCTCCAGCAGTCTGGCCTGAGCCGCCCGGTAGTGACCGGCCTGGGCATCGAATGAGGCGGCCTGCTCGGCGGCCTCGATCGTTCGATCGGTGTGCGGGTCTGCCAGGCGCCCGCGGTTGGCGCCTTCCGGCGGCAGTGAACCGCTGTGGAAGGCATAGCGAAAGATGTCCGGGGTCTTGATGCCGACCCAGGCCAGGCTGTAGAGCTGGAAGCGCCCGGCCTTGATGTCACCGTAGAACGTACCCCAGTCATAGCTCTGCAGCTTCATCCGCACCCCGACCTCTGCCAGCTGTTGCTGGATGATGGTGGCAATGCGCAACCGCACCGGGTCCGTCGAGGTCTTGTACTCGAGTTCCAGCGGCCAATCGTCCGTATAGCCCGCCTCGGCCAGCAGGCGGCGTGCCTGCTGTGGTGCATGGGGAATGGGCCTGAGCGCCGGGTCGCCGGCCCAGTGGTCCGGGGGCAGCAGCGCCGCGGCCGGTTTCGCTGCACCGGCAAGCACGTGTTCGATAATCGCATCACGATCGATGGCATAGGCGATGGCCCTTCTGATACGCAGCTCGCGGGTCATCGGATCCTCGAGATTGAAGCCGATGTAGGCGAAGTTGCTGCCGGGGCCGTAGCTGACGGTGATCCCGTCCTGCCTGTCCAGGTAGCCGAGCAGTTCCGCCGGCAGGTCGTTTTGCAGCAGGTCCACTTCACCACGCAACAGCTTGAGCACCCGTACCGTCGGATCACCGATCCGCAAGAACTCGATGATCTGTCCGTCCCCGATACGTTCCAGGCGCAGGCGCCCCGGCTCCGGCCAGCCCTGGAAGCGGAACGGCCCGCTACCCAACGGCTGCTCATGGAGAGGATGTCCGTCATGCACTGCCCTGGCCGGTACGATACCGATTACCAGGTAGCCGGGAAACAGCGGGTCGGCCCGCTCGAGGTGGAAGTCCAGGGTCGCCTCATCCAGTACCTCGATGCGCCTGATCAGTGTCAGTGCACTGCGGTGCGGCGAGGCGTTTTCCGGGTCCAGGATATAGCGGTAGGTCGCGGCCACGTCACGCGCCGTTACGGGCTGGCCGTCATGGAAGGTTTCTCGATCCGGCGCCAGTCTGAAGCGGTAGTGGTCCGGCGCCAGTGCTTCCCACGTCGCCAGCGAGGCGACCGGGCGAATCCGCTCGTCGAAATCGACCAGCCGCCGGTACAGCAGGCGATTGATGCGCGCCGAGGTCGCATCCGTGGCAAAGCGGGGGTCGAGGTTGGCCGGGGCGCTGGCAATCCCGAGGCGGATGATGTCATCCGGTGGCGCTGCACAGGCCACCAGCATGCTGGCCAGCAACAGAATCCGACCGAACACAAATAAACGGGGACATTCTGCTTTTTTCACTGTTTATTACTTCGATAATTTCTGATTACAAAAAAAGCAGAATGTCCCCGTTTTCCATTTGTTATCGCCCTCTCCAGTCCACAATCTGCTTCATATCGAGCAGTAGTCGAACCCGCAGGCGGCGAAAACCGTCGGCGTCCAGCATGTCGGGCAGCACGACGAGATATCGCTTGCGGCCCGTGTCGAGCCTGAGGTGCAGAATAACAAGCCAGGACAGGACAAACCCGTGCGGCAGCAAGCTTGCGCCGGCCCCCTGGCCGGACCCGAGGGTCAGTTGCATCCGCTCGGCGGAACCCCATACCAGCGACCTGATCGAATCCGGGTTGGCTGCCAGCCAATACAGGCGGCGGTAACGAAGGTAGCTGAGGACCAGGACCAGCGTCAGCAGGAGAACGAAACTACCGGGTAGTTGCACGAATGGAAGTGTCACCAGTATCGCCCCGTGCAGCAGGGTCAGGTACAGCCACAGCAGTCGCGATCTGCCGAGCTCAAGGTGCAGTGGTGTGGCGTATTTCCTGGGCAATTTGTGCGACATCCTTGTCAGCGGGCACCATGCGCCCCATGAGGCATTCCAGCAGGACGCTGTCCGGATATTCCAGCAGGCGCGTGAAGGCGGTCAGTTGCTCATCGCCGAGTCCTGCATAGTGCCGGGCCATGAAGCCGTTCAACAGCTCGTCCAGTTCGCGCATGCCGCGCCGGCACTGCCAGGCCAGCCGGTTACGGGTATGCGAGGTATGTTCAGACATGTCCCCGGGCATACTCATATCGACCTTTTGACCATCAGTTCCTTGATCCGGCCGATGGCACGTGTCGGATTGAGGCCCTTGGGACAGACCTCGACACAGTTCATGATGGTGTGGCAGCGGAACAGTTTGAAGGGGCCTTCCAGGTTGCCCAGCCGCTCGTCGGTCGCCTGGTCGCGACTGTCAGCGAGGAAGCGTGCGGACTGCAGCAAGGCGGCCGGACCCAGGAACTTGTCCGGGTTCCACCAGAAGGACGGACAGGAGGTCGAACAGCAGGCACACAGGATGCATTCATACAGCCCATCCAGTTTTTCGCGCTGTTCCGGTGACTGGCGGCGTTCCACCTCCGGCACCGGGTCGTTGTTGATCAGGAAGGGACTCACGGCACGGTATTGCCGGTAGAACGGCTCGAGGTCGACAATCAGGTCACGGATGACCGGCATGCCCGGCAGGGGACGAACCACGACCGGTGTACTGAGCGAGACCAGCGGCGTGATACAGGCCAACCCGTTGCGACCATTGATATTCATGCCGTCCGAGCCGCACACCCCTTCGCCGCAGGAGCGCCGGAAGCTCAGGGTCTCGTCCTGCGCCTTGAGCAGCAGCAACGCGTCCAGCAGCATCATGCCGGGCCTGATCTTGCTGTCATCCAGGACCAGGTCCTGCATGTAAGGTGCCGTGTCCTGTTCCGGGTTATAACGGTAGATGGAGAATTTCATGGTGGCCGCGCCTCTGGTTTAGCCCGCATTTCTCACCGGGATCCCGGATGTTGACGCACGACTGCATGGATGCACGAGGTAGAGCAACGCAGGGAGCAGTTGCCGAGGACTCGTGTGTCCGGACGCCGCGCTGGAGTGAAGGACCCGCTCGAGGCGCAGAGCAGGGGCCCCGGCGTAGCCGGGGATGTGACCGCCGGTGGGCGGGATATCGCTTCGACGGCCACCGCGGGTCATCGCTACACCGGGGGTCAGATCCCCACCGCTGCGCGACAGGGCCCCTCTTCCGCCCCTCGAAGCGATGCAGCCGTAGCTACCACTTGAGTGAAGCGGCCGCTCCCGGCATCCTGCCTCCCGCGGCACTTGCACTTCCCTGTACATCGCAAGTCCGGGCGCGCGAGAACCAGCCGGGGTCGGGATAGGCAATGCACAAATACACACTGTCTTGTTGCTGATCTGCATTCCGTTCATTACCTCAGTAATGTATGTGAATCTACCGCCGCCCGGTGAGAAATGCGGGCTAATAGACCCGTTCTTTCGGCGGGAAGGAACTGACCGTAATCGGCTTGGTCCTGACCGGTTTGTGGTCGACCGTGCGCGTCCCGGCGTGATACAGGCTGTGTTTCAGCCAGCGCACGTCGTCGCGCTCCGGGTAGTCGATGCGTGAGTGTGCGCCACGACTTTCCTTGCGCTGGAGTGCCGAGGCCACGGTGGCCAGCGCCACATCCATCAGGTTCTCGAGCTCCATGGCCTCGATACGTGCCGTGTTGAACACTGCGCTGTGGTCCTGCAGGCGTACATCGGCCATGCGTTCGGCCAGGGCGCTGACCTTGTCGAGTCCGTCGCTCAGGACCGCCTCGGTCCTGAATACGCCGCAGTTATCTTCCATCACGCGGGCGAGCTCGCTGCGCAGCGCGTCCACCGATTCACCCTCGCCCTTCTGTTCCCAGCGTGCCAGGCGTGCCAGGCCCCGCTCTACAGCGCCCTCCGGCAGTGGCCTGTGGTAACGGTTTTCCTTTAGATAATCGACGATGTGGTTGGCGGCCGCGCGCCCGAAGACCAGGATGTCCAGCAGCGAATTGCCGCCCAAGCGGTTGGCACCGTGAACCGAGACACAGGCACACTCACCGGCGGCGTACAGCCCCGGCACCGGTTCCTCCGGTCCCTGCTGTTCCGGGATGATCACCTGCCCGAAACGGTTGGTCGGGATCCCGCCCATGGTGTAGTGCGCGGTCGGCGCCACCGGAATCGGGGTCACGGCCGGGTCCGTACCCAGGAAGGTCCCGACCATGTCACAGATACCCGGCAGGCGCTTGTGTACGGTTTCGGCGCCGAGATGGTCCAGCTTCAGCAGCGCATGGTCTTTGTGTTCACCGCAGCCGCGCCCCTCGCGAATCTCGGTAGCGATGGCGCGGCTGACGACATCGCGACTGGCCAGGTCCTTTGCATGGGGTGCATAGCGTTCCATGAAGCGCTCGCCCTCGGCATTGACCAGATAACCGCCTTCGCCGCGCGCACCTTCGGTGATCAGCATGCCCTTGCCCGCGATACCGGTCGGGTGGAACTGAAAGAACTCCATGTCCTGCAGCGGAATGCCGGCGCGCAGGGCCATGGCCATGCCGTCACCGGTATTGATGAGGGCATTGGTATTGGTACGAAACAGTTGACCTGCCCCGCCGGTGGCCAGCAGGGTGGTCTTGGCCTGGATGAGCAGCAGTTCGCCGCTGGCGATCTCCATGACCAGCGCACCCAGCAGACAGCCCTCTGCATCACGGATGAGGTCCACGGCAAAGAATTCATCGAAGAAATGGGTCTTGGCGCGGATATTCTGCTGGTAGAGGGACTGCAGGATGGCGTGACCGGTACGGTCGGCCGCAGCACAGGTACGAGCCGCCTGTTCACCTCCGAAGTTCATACTCTGGCCGCCGAACTGGCGCTGGTAGATGCGACCGTCATCGAGGCGCGAGAACGGCACCCCGAAGTGTTCCAGTTCGTAGACGGCCTGTGGTGCCGCCCGGCACATGTACTCGATCGCGTCCTGGTCGCCCAGGTAGTCACTGCCCTTGACGGTGTCGAACATGTGCCAGTGCCAGTTGTCGTCACGCACGTTGGCGAGCGCGGCATTGACGCCGCCCTGGGCCGCCACCGTGTGCGAGCGGGTCGGAAACACCTTGGAGACCACGGCCACGTGGGCCTCGGCACTGGAAAGCTGCAGGGCGGCACGCAGGCCGCCGCCGCCGGCGCCGATGATCAGGGTGTCAAATCTGCGGCTGGGTATGTTCATATCCGTCTAGCCGGCCGCCAGCACCAGTACGCGCAGGGCCCATAGCCCGCAGGTGATCAGCGCGAGCCCGATCAACACCAGCAGCAACAGCCGTATACCCAGGGGGTGGACATAATCGAGAATGACATCACGCATGCCGACCCAGCCATGCACCAGCATTGCCAGGATAAACCCGGCCGTTGCGATGCCCATAACCGGGTGCCCCAGCCAGGCATGCCACTCCTCGTATGAATAGGCGCCGTGCTGCATGCTGCCGGCAATGACATAGACCAGGTAGACGGCGAGGTAGACACCGCTGAGGCGTTGCAACAGCCAGGGACGCTGTCCATGAACATGCCGACTCATAACAACCACCACAGGCAGGCCAGGCCCAGCAGGACGCCGATGATATTCACGGCCCAGGCAGTGCGACGCGCCGCGCCCAGGGAGACCCCCACATCGATATCGATCAGCAGAAAACGGATACCGGACAGCAGGTGGTGCAACAGGGACCAGCCGATCAGTGCCAGCCCCAGGCGTACCCACAGCGGCTGCAGCAGCGCGAGTGCGCGCGCATAGCCATCCGGGCCCTGCAGTGACAGATCCAGCAGCCAGACCAGAAACGGGAAGAACAGGAACAGCAGCACCCCTGATACCCGGTGTGCAATCGAGGTGATCGCGGCCACCGGAAAGCGGATCCGGAAAAGGTTAAGAAATACAGGCGCAGACCGCTGGCTAGGCATGGGGTATGTTCATTGCTGCATGCTTTTATACCATTGCCATGTATCGAACACCAGTCAACCGGCATACCCCCGACTGGCTGCAGACAGACCGCGGCAGTTAAACTAGAATTTCATCCTAATCGCAGGCTGGACATTGATCGATGAAGACCGACTGGAAAGACTTTCTCACCGATGCCGGGGCCGAGTTCGGGGACGGACTGGTCATGCACTACGGCAATCCGGAGCGCGAGCGCGAGGTCGCCCTGAGCGGCCTGGTATTCAGCGACCTCAGCCACCTGGGTGTGATCGCGGTGCACGGCAGGGACGCGGCCGACTTCCTGCAGTCGCAGCTGAGCAATGACGTCAGCCGGATCGACGAGGGCAGCCACCAGCTGGCGGCCTACTGCACCCCCAAGGGCCGGGTGATCGGCCTGTTCCGGCTGTTCCGGCGGGACGACACCTACTACCTGAGACTTCCGGCGGACACCCTCGAGACCGTGCTGCAGCGCCTGCGCCTGTTTGTGCTGCGTGCCGATGTCACCCTGGAGGATGCCGGTGAGAATTTCGTGCGTATCGGCATTTCCGGCGAGGACGAGGACGACGAACTCCTGGGCGCCGCCGGGAAATTGCCGGAACAACTCCACCAGGCAACACATACCGATAGCCTGACCCTGTTGCGGGTGCCCGGTGTCGAGCCCTGCTACGAGGTTTATGCCCGATCCATCGATGCGGCACGCACGCTCTGGGAGGCGCTCAACGTGCGCGGCGCGCCGGTGGGTATGGCAGCCTGGCGCCTGCTGCAGATCCAGGCCGGAATTCCCGATATCTACGCAGCCACCACGGACCTGTTCGTCCCGCAGATGCTCAACCTGCAGCTCATCAACGGGCTGGATTTCAAGAAGGGCTGCTACCCGGGGCAGGAGATCGTGGCACGCACCCAGTACCTGGGAAAACTCAAGCGGCGCCTGTATCTCGGTCACGTCGACGGCGACGCGCAACCACAGCCGGGCGATGCCGTTTACAGTACCGGCGACAGTGAACAGGCCGCCGGGCGTATCGTCGATGCCCAGCCTCACCCCGACGGTGGCTACAGCGCCCTGGCCGTGATCCAGATCAGCATGGCAGACGCAGGACCCCTGTATTTCGGTCCCGGCGGTGGCCCGGATTTCACCCTGCGCTCGCTCCCCTACCCGTTCGAGCAGGATAAATAGGCTGCCGCGACAATTCTGCGGTTTTTTCCCGGTACCGGGATAAACTTCCTGGCATTCACGTGGTCAATATCTGCATTCGGATCACTCTCAAGGGTCAAGACTATGAAATGGTCGGGTTATTTGCTGGTCATCGCGGGTATCGCCGCCAGCCTGTTCCTGCTGGCGCCTGGCGGTGCGGATAATGCTGGTGGTGTAAACGACATGGACACGGCCACGGAAGCCCCCCGGGATGCGGACGGCTTCCGGAAACCCGATGACGCAACCCTGCGCCAGCGCCTGACCCCGCTGCAATACGAGGTGACCCAGGAGGACGGTACGGAGCGCGCCTTTCAGAACGAATACTGGGACAACAAGCATGCCGGGATCTATGTCGATATCGTCTCCGGTGAACCCCTGTTCAGCTCCACCGACAAGTTCAGGTCCGGCACCGGCTGGCCCAGCTTCACGCGACCGATCGAGGAAAGTGCACTGAAAACCCATGAAGACACGAAATTCTTCATGAAGCGCATCGAACTCCGCAGCCGGCTGGCCGACTCGCATCTCGGCCATGTCTTCGATGATGGGCCCGAGCCCACCGGGCTGCGCTACTGCATCAACTCCGCTTCACTGCGATTTATCCCCAGGGAAGACCTGGAGAAGGAAGGCTACGGGCAATATCTC
>CAMYJZ010000072.1 GCA_947258845.1 uncultured Ectothiorhodospiraceae bacterium
TTCCATACCTGCTGGAGACCCAGCTCGAGTCCTACCGTGGCTTCCTGCAGGCGGACAGCCAGCCCGACGCACGGGGCGAGAAGGGCCTGCATGCCGCCTTCAGGTCGGTATTCCCGATTGTCAGTTACTCGGGCACCGCAGCACTCGATTACGTGAGCTACCGGCTCGGTGAGCCGGTCTTCGACGTCAAGGAATGCCAGATGCGCGGCCTCACCTACGCCGCTCCCCTGCGTGCCCTGGTGCGGCTGATCATCTATGACAAGGACGCCCCGGCCGATGCCCGCAAGATCAAGGACATCAAGGAGCAGGAAGTCTACATGGGCGAGCTCCCGCTGATGACCGACAACGGTACCTTCGTTATCAACGGTACCGAGCGCGTTATCGTGTCCCAGTTGCACCGGTCTCCCGGTGTGTTCTTCGATCACGACAAGGGCAAGACCCATTCTTCCGGGAAGCTGCTGTTCTCAGCGCGGGTAATTCCCTACCGCGGCTCCTGGCTGGATATGGAATTCGATCCGAAGGATTCGCTGTTCGTGCGTATCGACCGCCGCCGCAAGCTGCCGGCCACCATCCTGTTGCGTGCGCTGGGTTATGACAACGAGCAGATCCTGGACATCTTTTTTGAAACCAACAGCTTCCACATAGGCAAGAAGGATATCAAGCTGGACCTGGTGGCCGAACGCCTGCGAGGTGAAACGGCGACCTTCGACATCAAGGTCAAGTCCAAGGTGGTGGTCGAAGAGGGGCGCCGGATCACGGCACGTAATATCCGTGAGCTGGAAAAGGCCGGAATCAAGACGCTGGTAGTCCCGGAAGACTACCTGCTCGGTAAAATCATTTCCCACAATATCATCGACAAGGAAACCGGCGAGCTGATTGCCAGCGCCAACGATGAAATCACGCCGGAATTGTTTGAGAAGCTGCGCGAGGCCGGGGTCAAGGTGGTCAAGACCCTGTTCGTGAACGATCTCGACCGCGGGCCGTATATATCCAGCACCTTGCGCATCGATCCGACAACAACGGACCTCGAGGCCATGGTCGAAATTTACCGCATGATGCGTCCGGGTGAACCGCCGACCAAGGAGGCCGCACAGAACCTGTTCAAGAACCTGTTTTTCACCAGCGATCGCTATGACCTGTCTGCAGTGGGACGGATGAAATTCAATCGCCGCGTCGGTCGCAAGGAACTTACCGGCGAGGGTACCCTGTCGAAGGAAGATGTCCTGGCGGTCATGCAGGTGCTGATTGATATCCGCAACGGCAACGGTATCGTCGATGACATCGATCATCTTGGCAATCGCCGCATACGTTGCGTTGGCGAGATGGCGGAGAACGTCTTCCGTATCGGGCTGGTGCGCGTCGAGCGTGCCGTCAAGGAACGCCTCAGTCTGGCCGAGTCGGAGAGCCTGATGCCGCAGGAGCTGATCAATGCCAAGCCGGTCGCGGCAGCCATCAAGGAATTTTTCGGCTCCAGCCAGTTGTCCCAGTTCATGGACCAGAACAACCCGCTGTCGGAAGTGACCCACAAGCGCCGCGTTTCGGCGCTGGGACCCGGCGGCCTGACGCGCGAGCGTGCCGGCTTCGAGGTGCGCGACGTGCACCCTACGCACTATGGAAGGGTTTGCCCGATCGAGACCCCTGAAGGCCCGAACATCGGGCTGATCAACTCGCTGGCGGTATACTCGCGTACCAATAACTACGGTTTTCTGGAAACCCCGTACCAGAAAGTCGAAAAAGGCCGGGTCACCAGCAAGGTGGAATATCTCTCGGCGATCGAGGAGGGCCAGTACACCATCGCGCAGGCCAATGCGACTGTGGACACCAAGGGCAAGCTCATCGACGACCTGGTGACCTGCCGGTTCCAGAATGAATTCATGACCTCGGGGCCGGACCAGGTCGACTACATCGACGTGTCACCCAAGCAGATCGTATCCGTGGCCGCCGCCTTGATTCCGTTCCTCGAGCATGACGATGCCAACCGCGCCCTGATGGGTTCGAACATGCAACGCCAGGCGGTCCCGACGCTGTGTACCGAGAAGCCGCTGGTCGGCACAGGCATTGAACGCACCGTGGCGATTGACTCGGGAGTGACCGTTGTCGCCAAGCGTGGCGGTGTCGTGGATTCCGTCGATGCCGCGCGCATTGTGGTGCGCGTAAACGACAACGAGACGGTCGCCGGCGAACCCGGTGTCGATATCTATAACCTGACCAAGTACACCCGCTCCAACCAGAATACCTGCATCAACCAGCGTCCGCTGGTTGCGCCGGGTAATGTGATAGCCCGTGGCGACGTGCTGGCAGACGGACCGAGTACCGACATGGGTGAGCTGGCGCTGGGACAGAACCTGCTGGTCGCGTTCATGCCCTGGAATGGCTACAACTTCGAGGATTCCATACTGATCTCGGAGCGTGTTGTTGAGGAGGACCGCTTCACCACTATCCATATCGAGGAACTGACCTGCGTGGCCCGGGATACCAAGCTCGGTTCGGAGGAGGTCACCGGCGATATCCCCAACGTCGGCGAAGGCGCCCTGGCCAAGCTGGACGAATCGGGCATCGTCTATATCGGTGCCGAGGTCAAGCCCGGCGACATCCTCGTGGGCAAGGTCACTCCCAAGGGCGAGACCCAGCTGACACCGGAAGAGAAGCTGCTGCGGGCGATCTTCGGCGAAAAGGCATCCGATGTGAAGGATACCTCGCTACGCGTCCCAAGCGGCATGGACGGCACCGTAATCGACGTGCAGGTGTTTACCCGTGATGGTGTCGAAAAGGACCAGCGTGCCCTGCAGATCGAGGAAGAACAGCTGGCACTTATCCGCAAGGATCTCAATGACCAGATGCGCATCATGGAAGACGATATCTTCCAGCGCGTCGAGAAGCTGCTGCAGGGCAAGGTTGCCGAGGGCGGCCCGGGCAAGCTGGCCGCCGGCTCCAAGGTCACCCGGGACTACCTGGCGGGGATCGGCCGTGACAAGTGGTTCGAGGTGCGGCTGCGCAATGAAGAGGCCAACAAGAACCTGGAAAAGGCCGGGGAACAGCTCAAGGCGCTGCGCAAGGAGTTCGACAAGCGCCTGGAGGAAAAGAAGGCCAAGCTGACCACCGGCGACGACCTGGCACCGGGCGTGCTGAAGATGGTCAAGGTGTACCTGGCGGTCAAGCGTCGGGTGCAGCCGGGTGACAAGATGGCTGGCCGCCACGGCAACAAGGGCGTGATCTCCATGATCCAGCCGCTGGAAGACATGCCGTTCACCGTGGACGGCACGCCGGTGGATATCGTCCTGAACCCGTTGGGTGTGCCGTCGCGTATGAATGTGGGCCAGGTGCTGGAGACCCATTTGGGCTGGGCGGCCAAGGGCCTGGGCCTGAAGATCGGCAAGATGCTGGATGCCCGGCAGAAGATCCCCGAGGTGCGCAAGTTCCTGGATCAGGTCTATAACAGCAGCGGGCGCAAGGAAGACCTGAAATCGTTTGGCGATGATGAAATCATCGATCTGGCACAGAATCTGCGCAAGGGCGTGCCCATGGCGACGCCGGTATTCGACGGTGCCTCGGAAGACGAGATCAAGAACATGCTGGCACTGGCGGACCTGCCGGCCAGCGGTCAGACCACCCTTTACGACGGGCGTACCGGCGATGCCTTCGACCGCCAGGTGACAGTGGGCTACATGTACATGCTCAAGCTCAACCACCTGGTGGATGACAAGATGCATGCGCGCTCGACCGGGCCCTACAGCCTGGTGACCCAGCAGCCGCTGGGCGGCAAGGCGCAGTTCGGTGGCCAGCGCTTCGGAGAAATGGAGGTCTGGGCGCTCGAGGCCTATGGCGCTGCCTATACCCTGCAGGAAATGTTGACCGTGAAATCGGACGATGTGAACGGGCGCACCAAGATGTACAAGAACATCGTGGATGGCGACCATCGTATGGATGCCGGCATGCCCGAGTCCTTCAACGTGCTGGTGAAGGAAATACGCTCGCTGAGTATCAATATGGAACTTGAGCAGGACTAACAAACAGCTTGCCCTTGACTACAACGTAACTCGAAGCTCCACGATCGGGAGAGACGATGAAAGACTTACTGAATCTGCTAAAGCCGCAAGGTCAAACTGACGACTTCGATGCCACACCGGACATGATCCGCTCCTGGTCCTATGGCGAGGTCAAGAAACCGGAGACGATCAACTACCGTACCTTCAAGCCGGAACGCGACGGCCTGTTCTGCGCGAAGATCTTCGGCCCGGTCAAGGACTACGAGTGCCTGTGTGGTAAATACAAGCGCCTCAAGCATCGCGGCGTAGTCTGCGAGAAGTGCGGCGTCGAGGTCACCCTGGCCAAGGTACGGCGTGAACGTATGGGGCATATCGAACTGGCCAGTCCGGTCGCCCACATCTGGTTCCTCAAGTCGCTGCCATCACGCATCGGCCTGCTGCTGGACATGACCCTGCGCGATATCGAGCGGGTACTGTATTTCGAGGCCTACGTGGTGGTCGATCCCGGCATGACTACACTGGAGCGCAGTCAGCTGCTCTCGGATGAGGCCTATCTCGAGGCCATCCAGGAAAATGGTGATGAATTCGATGCCCGCATGGGTGCCGAAGCCGTGTTCGAATTGCTGCGCAATATCGATCTGCAGCTGGAAGGCGCCAAGATGCGTGACGAGATCGGCAGCACGAAGTCGGAAACCAAGCTGAAGCGCCTCGGCAAGCGCCTCAAGCTGGTCGAGTCCTTCCTCGAGTCCGGCAACCGTCCGGAATGGATGGTCCTGACGGTGCTGCCGGTGCTGCCGCCGGAACTGCGCCCGCTGGTGCCGCTGGACGGCGGCCGCTTCGCCACCTCCGACCTGAATGATCTCTACCGCCGGGTCATCAACCGTAACAACCGCCTGAAGAGACTGCTGGAACTGAATGCGCCGGACATCATCGTGCGCAATGAAAAGCGCATGCTGCAGGAGTCGGTGGACGCACTGCTGGACAATGGCCGCCGCGGGCGCGCCATTACCGGGACCAACAAGCGCCCCCTCAAGTCGCTGGCCGACATGATCAAGGGAAAGCAGGGGCGCTTCCGCCAGAACCTGTTGGGCAAGCGCGTCGATTATTCCGGGCGTTCCGTGATCGTGGTGGGTCCGACCCTGAAACTGCATCAGTGTGGTCTGCCCAAGCGTATGGCGCTGGAACTGTTCAAGCCGTTTATCTTCAGCAAGTTGCAGCTGCGCGGACTGGCGACCACCATCAAGGCCGCCAAGAAGCTGGTCGAGCGCGAGGGTCCGGAGGTCTGGGATATCCTCGAAGAGGTCATTCGCGAACACCCGGTCATGCTGAACCGCGCCCCGACCCTGCACCGCCTGGGTATCCAGGCCTTCGAACCGGTGCTGATCGAGGGCAAGGCCATTCAGCTGCACCCGCTGGTCTGTGCCGCCTTCAACGCCGACTTCGACGGTGACCAGATGGCAGTGCACGTACCCCTGTCGCTGGAGGCGCAGCTGGAGGCGCGCGCCCTGATGATGTCATCCAACAATATCCTGTCACCTGCCAACGGCGAACCGATCATCGTACCGTCGCAGGACGTGGTGCTGGGTCTGTACTACCTGACCCGCGAGTCGATCAATGCCAAGGGCGAGGGCATGGTGTTCGCGGATATCCAGGAGGTACACCGTGCCTACAGTGCCGGCTTCGTCTCGCTGCACGCCAAGATCAAGGTGCGCCTGCATACCACCGAGCTCGACGAGGAAGGGGGGGCGCAGAAGAGCTACGGCCTGGTCGAGACAACCGTCGGGCGCGCGCTGCTGTCCGAGTTGTTGCCCGAGGGCCTGCCCTTCAGCCAGGTGAATACCAACATGAGCAAGAAGGCCATCTCCGGCCTCATCAATGCCTGTTACCGGCGGGTCGGCCTGAAAGAGACGGTTATCTTTGCCGACCAGCTTATGTACATGGGCTTCTCCTACGCCACCCGTGCTGCGGTCTCCTTCGGTATCAACGATATGGCGATCCCCGATAACAAGGCGGAAATACTCGCCGTGGCCGAGGATGAGGTCATGGAGATCCAGAACCAGTACACCTCGGGCCTGGTGACCCTGGGTGAGCGCTATAACAAGGTTGTGGATATCTGGTCCCGAACCAATGACCAGGTGGCCAAGGCCATGATGGAAGGCCTGGGAAGCGAGGAGGTCACCGATGCAGAGGGCAACAAGGTTAGCCAGTCGTCTTTCAATTCCGTCTACATGATGGCCGACTCCGGCGCGCGCGGCTCCGCTGCCCAGATTCGCCAGCTGGCCGGTATGCGCGGTCTGATGGCGAAGCCGGATGGCTCGATTATCGAGACCCCGATCACTGCCAATTTCCGTGAAGGTCTGGACGTGCTGCAGTACTTCATATCGACACACGGTGCGCGCAAGGGCCTGGCCGATACCGCCCTCAAGACCGCGAACTCCGGTTACCTCACGCGCCGGCTGGTGGACGTTGCCCAGGACCTGGTTGTCATCGGTAACGATTGCGGCACGCAGGAAGGTCTGGTGCTGAACCCGCTGGTCGAGGGTGGTGACGTGGTGGAACCGCTGCGCGAGCGTGTGCTTGGCCGCTTTATCGCCGAGGATGTCACCCTGCCCGGCAAGAAGAAGGTTATTGCACCCGCAGGCACCCTGCTGGACGAGGACTGGGTCGACCGGCTCGAGCAGCTGGGCGTAGACGAGATGAAAGTGCGTTCACCGATCACCTGCGAAAACCGCTACGGCGTCTGCGCGTCCTGCTACGGTCGTGACCTGGCGCGTGGCCACATGGTCAACGTGGGCGAGGCAATCGGCGTGATCGCTGCACAATCGATCGGTGAGCCGGGCACCCAGCTCACCATGCGCACCTTCCATATCGGTGGTGCCGCCAGCCGCTCGGCGACGATTAACAGCGTCGAGGTCAAGTTTGGCGGTACGGTGCGCCTGCACAACATCAAGACCGTGACAGACAAGAACGGCAACCTGGTCGCGGTATCACGTTCCGGTGAAATCGGTATCGTCGATGAATTCAGCCGCGAGCGCGAGCGCTACAAGGTGCCGTACGGCGCGGTCATCAGCGCCGCTGACGGCGCATCGGTGGAAGGTGGCAGCGTGATCGCGAACTGGGATCCGCACACCCACCCGATCGTGACCGAGGTGGCCGGTGTAGTGGAATTAAAGGACTTCGACGAGGGTGTGACGGTCCAGGAGACCACTGACGAGATCACCGGCCTGACCAGCAAGGTGATCACCGATCCCAAGCAGCGCGGCAGCGCGGGCAAGGACAAGCGCCCGATGGTGCGGCTGCTCGACAAGCAGGGTAAACCCCTGAAGATCGCGGGCACCGACCTGGACGCGCACTATTTCCTGCCTGCCGGTGCCATCGTGGGGCTGGATAAGGGCGCCTCGGTTGAGGTGGGTGATGTCGTCGCACGTATTCCGCAGGAATCATCCAAGACCCGTGACATTACCGGTGGTCTGCCGCGGGTGGCGGATCTGTTCGAGGCGCGCAAACCGAAGGAGCCCGCCATCCTGGCCGAGATCTCCGGTACCGTGAGCTTCGGCAAGGACACCAAGGGCAAACAGCGGGTGATTATTACCGGCACGGACGGTGAGGCGCACGAGGAACTGATTCCCAAGTGGCGCCATGTAACCGTGTTCGAGGGTGAGCACGTCGAGAAGGGCGAGACCCTGGTTGACGGCGAGCCGAATGCCCACGATATCCTGCGCCTGCTGGGCACCTCGGCCATGGCCGAGTACCTGGTCAAGGAAATCCAGGACGTCTACCGCCTGCAGGGCGTGAGGATAAATGACAAACACATCGAGGTCATTCTGCGCCAGATGCTGCGCAAGGCCGAGATAAGCTCCACGGGCGACAGCAGCTTCCTCAAGGGTGAACAGCTCGAGCGCGCCCGGGTACTGGAGGAAAACGAGAAGCTCAGGCGTGATAACAAGGAGCCGGCCGGCTGGATACCCCTGTTGCTGGGTATTACCAAGGCCTCGCTGGCGACGGAATCGTTTATTTCGGCCGCGTCGTTCCAGGAGACCACCCGGGTCCTTACCGAGGCCGCCGTTCGAGGCAGCAGGGACGGTTTGCGTGGGCTCAAGGAGAACGTCATCGTCGGGCGCCTGATACCGGCCGGCACCGGCCTGGCCTACCACGAGGAACGGCGCCGGCAGCGGGACCTGGATACGCTGGAGATCGTCGAGGAGATGGTTTCCCTGGAAACCCCGGAAAGCGGCCAGGCGGAGGACGTTGCCGAGTCCTGAGCCCGGACTGCCGCACAGGCATTTTCAGGGGGTCTGGACTCAGTCTGGATCCGGTGCCGGACAGGCCGTTCCGGGGAGCTGGACGGCCTGCCCGAAAAATCCGGGACGGTGATGCAACACGCGGGCCGGATTAAAAAACTTTCTTGACAGGGCTATGCCCTGTCTCTAAAATTCCGCTTCCCATCGACAGGCCGGTCATCCGGCCTGTCGTTTGTTTTCGGGAGTATGATTTTTCCGCTTAATTTTCAAGGTGTTTCGTACATGGCCACAATCAATCAGTTAGTGCGCAAGCCGCGCAGCAGAAAGCGCGAGAAGAGCAATGTGCCTGCGCTGGAGGCGTGTCCGCAGAAGCGTGGCGTGTGTACGCGTGTGTACACCACGACCCCGAAGAAGCCGAACTCGGCCCTGCGCAAGGTCGCGCGCGTGCGCCTGACCAACGGCTTCGAGGTGACCACTTATATTGGTGGTGAAGGCCATAACCTCCAGGAGCACTCGGTCGTGCTGATTCGCGGCGGCCGTGTGAAAGACCTCCCGGGTGTGCGCTATCACACCGTACGCGGCAGCCTCGATACCTCAGGCGTGCAGAGCCGCCGCCAGGGACGATCCAAGTACGGTGCCAAGCGGCCCAAGTCCTGATTAACCGGAACCACAGCAAAGCGAACTGAGAGTAGCGAATGTCCAGAAGAAGAGTCATCGGCGCGCGGGAGATACTCCCGGACCCCAAATACGGTAACGAGATGCTGGCCAAGTTCATCAACATGGTCATGCAGTCGGGCAAAAAGTCCGTGGCGGAGAAGATCGTCTACGGAGCCCTGAACCAGATTGCCGACAAGGGCAACGAGGATCCGCTTGGCGTCCTGGACAAGGCACTCGATAACATACGACCGATGGTCGAGGTGAAATCGCGGCGCGTTGGCGGTGCGACCTACCAGGTACCGGTAGAGGTGCGCGCGGTGCGACGCACCACCCTGGCCATGCGCTGGGTGCTGGATGCCGCCCGCAAGCGCAGCGAGAAGTCCATGCCGCTGCGATTGGCAGGCGAGTTGCTCGACGCCTCCGAGAACCGTGGCGCGGCAGTGAAAAAACGTGAAGACACCCACCGCATGGCGGAGGCCAACAAGGCCTTCTCGCATTACCGGTGGTAACCAGAACTTAACCATTTATACATACAGAGACAGTCAGGTCAGGACAGGACAGTGGCACGCAAGACCCCCATTGAGCGTTATCGTAACGTCGGTATCATGGCGCATATTGACGCCGGAAAGACGACGACGACCGAGCGCATCCTGTTCTATACCGGCGTGTCCCACAAGATCGGCGAGGTGCACGACGGCGCTGCAGTGATGGACTGGATGGAGCAGGAGCAGGAGCGTGGTATCACCATCACCTCCGCGGCAACGACCTGTTTCTGGAAGGGTATGGACCAGCAGTTCGAGCAGCACCGCATCAATATCATCGACACCCCCGGACATGTGGACTTCACCATCGAGGTGGAGCGTTCCCTGCGTGTGCTGGACGGTGCCTGTGCCGTATTCTGCGCGGTCGGCGGAGTGGAGCCCCAGTCCGAGACGGTGTGGCGCCAGGGTAACAGGTACCACGTGCCGCGCATGGCCTTTGTCAACAAGATGGACCGTGCCGGTGCCGATTTCCTGCGCGTCGTCGAGCAGATCAGAACCCGCCTGGGTGCCAACCCGGTGCCATTGCAGTTGCCCATCGGTGCCGAAGACAGCTTCAAGGGAGTAGTCGACCTGATCAGCATGAAGGCGGTCTACTGGAACGAGGCCGACATGGGGACCACCTACGAGGAGAAGGAGATCCCCGCTGATATGGTCGATGACTGCAAGCAGTGGCGCGAGCACATGCTCGAGGCCGTCGCGGAGTCGACCGAGGCCCTGATGGAAAAATACCTGGACCAGGGTGACCTGACCGGGGACGAGATCCGCGAGGGTCTGCGCAAGCGTACCCTGGCCAACGAGATTGTTCCCACGCTGTGCGGTTCGGCCTTCAAGAACAAGGGCGTGCAGGCCATGCTGGACGCCATTATCTATTACATGCCCTCACCGGTAGACGTGCCGTCGATTGTCGGTCACCTGGATGACGCCGACGAAACCCAGGCCGAGCGTCACCCCGCCGATGACGAGCCCTTTGCCTCGCTGGCTTTCAAGATTGCCACCGATCCCTTCGTCGGCAACCTGACCTTCTTCCGGGTCTATTCCGGTGTGCTGAATTCAGGCGACACCGTCTACAACCCGGTCAAGGGCAAGAAGGAGCGCATCGGCCGCATCCTGCAGATGCATTCCAACAGCCGCGTAGAAATCAAGGAAGTGCGCGCCGGTGATATCGCCGCTGCGGTGGGCCTCAAGGATGTCACCACCGGTGATACCCTGTGCGACCCGGAGCAGGTGATCACCCTGGAGCGCATGGACTTTCCCGAGCCGGTGATCTCCGTGGCCGTCGAGCCCAGGACCAAGGCCGACCAGGAGAAGATGGGCATCGCCCTGCAGAAGCTGGCCAAGGAGGATCCCTCCTTCCGCGTTCATACCGACGAGGAATCCGGCCAGACCATTATCTCCGGCATGGGCGAGTTGCACCTGGATATCATCGTCGACCGCATGAAGCGCGAGTTCGGCGTGGCTGCGAACGTGGGTGCCCCGCAGGTTGCTTACCGCGAGACCATCCGCAAGAAGGTCGAGCAGGAAGGCAAGTTTGTGCGCCAGTCCGGTGGCCGCGGCCAGTACGGCCATGTCTGGCTCAGGATCGAACCCCGGCCGGCGGGCGAGGGCTACGAGTTCGAGAATGCGATCGTCGGCGGCGCGGTTCCCCGGGAATATATCGCCTCGGTCGATAAAGGGGTGCAGGAACAGATGGAAAACGGTATTCTGGGCGGCTACCCGGTGGTCGACGTCAAGGTCACGCTGTACGACGGCTCCTACCACGATGTCGATTCCAGTGAAATGGCCTTCAAGATTGCCGCTTCAATGGGCTTCAAGTCCGGTGTACTGAACGCCAGCCCGGTCCTGCTGGAGCCGATCATGAAGGTCGAGGTCGTGACCCCGGAAGACTATCTGGGTGATGTGATGGGCGACCTGAACCGCCGCCGCGGGATCACCCAGGGCATGGAGGAAGGGCCGGCCGGGAAGATTATCCGGGCCGAGGTACCGCTGGCCGAGATGTTCGGCTATGCCACCGACCTGCGGTCCGCGACCCAGGGGCGGGCAACCTATTCGATGGAGTTCGAGAAGTACGCAGAGGCGCCGGCAAATATTGCCGATGCCGTAATCAAGAAAGCATCCTGACAATCAATCTGAAAAGTTACGAGGTAAACAGGCGTGTCCAAGGAAAAATTTGAGCGAACGAAGCCGCATGTAAACGTGGGAACGATAGGTCACGTGGACCATGGTAAGACGACGTTGACGGCGGCGATCACGAAGGTGATGGCTGAGCAGCAGGGCGGTGAGTTCAAGGCGTATGATCAGATTGACAATGCGCCGGAGGAGCGTGAGCGCGGGATTACGATTGCGACGGCGCACGTGGAGTACGAGTCGCCGAATCGTCACTATGCGCACGTGGAC
>CAMYJZ010000073.1 GCA_947258845.1 uncultured Ectothiorhodospiraceae bacterium
GTGTGACGAGGTCAACGACGTGGTCGTGAATGCGGCGAATGACGCCAACTGTGATAACGGCCTGTTCTGCGACGGGTCGGAGACCTGCGATCCGGTGAACGACTGCCAGGCGGGTACGCCATCGTGCGATCCGGCCACCCAGACCTGCGACGAGACCGGTGATGTCTGTGAGCCAATTGGCTGCCAGTCGGATGCCGAGTGTGACAATGGTCTGTTCTGCGACGGGGCCGAGATCTGCAACGTAAGTACCGGTCAGTGCGAGTCGGGCACGCCGCCGGTGATCGATGACGGTGTGGGCTGCACGGACGACTCGTGTGACGAGGTCAACGATGTGGTTGTTCATGTGCCGGACAATAGTCTCTGCGACAACGGTGAGTTCTGTGACGGGTCAGAGATCTGCGATCCGGTGAACGACTGCCAGGCGGGTACGCCGCCGTGTGATCCGGCCACCGAGACCTGCGACGAGGCAGGAAACGTTTGCGAGCCGATCGGCTGCACGTCGGATGCGGACTGCGCTAACGGTGACTTGTGTGATGGAGTCGAGACCTGCGACACAGGCACCGGTCAGTGCCTGCCGGGCACCCCGGTCGATCCGAACGATGGCGTAGCCTGTACGGTTGACTCGTGCGATCCGGCCACAGGTTTGGTTACGAATGCGCCGAATGACGGCAACTGCGACAACGGTCTGTACTGTGACGGATCCGAGACCTGCGACGCTGTGAATGACTGCCAGGCAGGTACGCCGCCGTGCGATCCGGCCAGCGAGACCTGCGACGAGGCCGGAAACGTCTGCGAGCCGATTGGTGGTTGCCAGTCAGATGCCGAGTGTGACAACGGGGCGTTCTGTGACGGATCCGAGACCTGCAACCTGAGCACTGGTCTATGCGAGCCGGGTGTGCCACCGTGTGATCCGTCGACCCAGAGCTGTAACGAGGACAATGATATCTGCGAAGTGAAGCAGGTTGACCTCGACATTGCACAATTCTGGGTGACCAAGCATGTACAGCTGAATCACATCAAGGACATTCGCGTCAGGTTGGTGGTCAAGAACAACGGTGATACCAACGGCATAGCAGAGGCCACAGTGGTGGGTACCCAAGGTGGTTCAGAGATCTACAGAGAGACCCAGGAAGTCTCTGATCCCACGGGTAACGGTCGTACACGTTATTTCTACCCGACTCCGGTTGCACCAACGATTGCAGGCGAAATCCTGTGGACAGTCGAGATTGTCGATGGCGATCCGGATGACGATACCGCCGTGGCATCCACTGTCGTCAGGTAATCACGGTGGCAGTTGTAGTTAGTCTGTAATCAACCACAAAGGGGGATGAGCGATCATCCCCCTTTTTTATGTCGGGCGTGGCACTTTGGGCCCTGTGGGTTTGCGGGTCTGACGGGGTCAGGCGCGGGAGGATTGCCTGGGGAGTATCTGACAGGTCATTGCAAGCGAAGCAATCTCGTGGCAGTGAAATCAGCCAGTCACAGATTGCTTCGTCACTGCGTAACTCTACCTCCTGCATCCATGCAGTCGTCGCAATGACGAATTGATCAAATTACGCTAACCGATTGAAATGGCTCCCCGGGACGGGCTCGAACCGCCGACCTAGTGATTAACAGTCACCCGCTCTACCAACTGAGCTACCGGGGAATATTCGGGACTACGAGGGCGCAGATCATACTGGATGGCGGGGTTTTCGGTCAATGCGCCGTGCCAGTCTGTAAAACCGGGCCGAAGGGGCGGTTACGGGTCACGGGCAGTCGATCGGCCGGCCATCGCAGCGCGTCCGGGTCAGGCGTGGTCGCCCGGTATTCGACAGGCAGATAACGCGTGGAGGGGCACGCCGACGTGTATCGCAGAAGGTGAAGGAGCTGTTGCTGCCACCGCTGCTGCCGTCCGGCTGGTAGACGATGCGTTTGCGGTAGTTGCCGGAGCGCATCAGGATACCCGCGCCCAGCGGGTTGCCTGACTGCAGCAGTGCCTCGTCTGCCTCGCGTTCCCGGTTGTCGCTCGCGAACAGGATCCAGCCCGGCTTCCACTGTGAACTGTCTGCGCAGTACTCGCCGTCGGCGCTGGGGCACAGCACGACGCGGCGCCCGTGCTTGACGGCCTCGCTGCGTGCGAGCTGCAGCGCCGTGACGAAGGCGTTGACCTCGGCGGCCATGCGGTTGGTCTGGATGAAGCCGGGCAGGCCATTGGTTGCGGCAACGGCCAGGCCGGATACAACCGCCAGGGTGACCAGCAACTCGGGCAGGGTCAGTCCAGTGTGGTGGCAGGGCCCCAGTCGCTGGCGACGGCCTGTAATGCCTGCGGGCATCGCTCCCTCCCTGGAGACGCCGGCTGGATGACAGCACCGTCCGGGTACTGTCGTTTTATAGAACGATTATGAAACAGACCGCGCGGCCAGGTTGTCAGACGGTCGCGTGTCTCTTTGTCGGCGGCTGTCGCCTCAGGCAGTCAGTGCCGTGGAGAGTCGTTCCAGCGCGGTTCCCAGGGTGTCCATCCCGGTTGCGAACGACAGCCGGATATAGCCCGGTGCACCGAAGGCGGAGCCCGGCACCAGCGCCACCCCGGCCTTGTCCAGCAGGTGCTCGGCGAGTTCGATGTCATCGGCGATGCCGTCCAGGCGGTCAATCACGGCCTGGACCTGCGGGAAGCAGTAGAAGGTCCCGTCTGCGGGCAGGCAGTGCACGTCGGGGATGTCGTTGAGCGCCGCCACCACGAAATCGTGACGTTCCCTGAAGGCCTTGAGCATGGGCTGGATGCAGGCCTGGTCGCCGTCCAGCGCCGCCTGGGCCGCGACCTGCGAGATCGAGGTCGGGTTGGAGGTGCTCTGCGACTGGACCTTCTTCATGGCCTTGATCAGTCCGGCCGGACCGCCGGCATAGCCGATCCGCCAGCCGGTCATTGCATAGACCTTGGAGACCCCGTTGAGCACGATGGTGCGCGCGTTGAGATCCGGGCAGGCCATGAGGATGTTGGAAAACGGTTCCGCGCTCCACAGGATGTGCTCGTACATATCATCCGTGGCGATCAG
The DNA here is from genome assembly GCA_947258845.1 of uncultured Ectothiorhodospiraceae bacterium. GTDB lineage: Bacteria > Pseudomonadota > Gammaproteobacteria > UBA9214 > UBA9214 > CAMYJZ01. The sequence continues at coordinate 3,036 of CAMYJZ010000073.1, forward strand.
TACCTGCGGGTGCTGTTTCAATACCTCGCCCAGTGCCGCGAGTTCGGCGCGCGTGTAGGCGACCCCCGTGGGATTGGACGGGCTGTTGATCACGAACAGGCGCGTCTTGGGGGTGATGGTGGCGGCCAGCTGGTCGGGGGTGATCTTGAAACCGGTCTCGACGCCGGCCGGGATGATCACCGGTTCCCCGTCCGCGAGCAGCACCATGTCCGGGTAAGACACCCAGTAGGGCGCCGGGATGATGACCTCGTCGCCCGGGTTGAGCAGTGCCTGGGCCAGGTTGAAGAAGCTCTGCTTGCCGCCGCAGGAAACCAGGATCTGTTCAGGGATGTACTCCAGCCCGTTGTCACGGCTGAATTTCGCTATAATCGCCCTTTTGAGTTCCGGGGTGCCGTCAACCGCAGTGTAGCGGGTGAAGCCGCTGCGGATCGCCTCGATGCCGGCCGCCTTGATGTGGTCAGGCGTGTCGAAGTCCGGTTCCCCCGCGCCCAGCCCGATGATGTCACGGCCGGCGGCGCGCAGTTCGGCGACGCGTGCCGTCACCGAAAGGGTGGGCGAGGGCTTGATACGTTGTACCCGGTTGGAAAGCGTGATGGTGTTCAAGGTTGCGATCCCTGTCTGGTGGTGGCATGGCCGAGGCCCCAATCATACGCAAACTCAGCGAATTCGATAATAGCCCGTGACCGAACAATTTCACCTGATCACCGAGATGACGCCTTCCGGCGACCAGCCCGGCGCCATCGTGGGGTTATTGGAGGGCCTGAACGACGGCCTGTCCCACCAGACCCTGCTGGGCGTCACCGGTTCCGGCAAGACCTTCACCATCGCCAATGTCATCCAGGCCGTGCAGCGGCCGACCCTGATACTCGCACCCAACAAGACACTGGCGGCGCAGCTCTACGGGGAGATGCGCGAGCTGTTTCCGTGCAATGCCGTGGAGTATTTCGTCTCCTATTACGACTACTACCAGCCCGAGGCCTATGTGCCGTCCTCGGACACCTATATAGAAAAGGACGCCTCGGTCAACGAACACATCGAGCAGATGCGACTCTCGGCCACCAAGGCCCTGCTCGAACGGCCGGACGCCATCATCGTAGCCACCGTGTCTTCCATCTACGGCCTGGGCGACCCGCAGGCCTACCTGAGCATGGTGCTGCACCTGGTCAGGGGCGACAAGGCGGACCAGCGCGCCATTCTCCGGCGGCTGGCCGAACTGCAGTACACGCGCAATGATGTCGAGTTGCACCGTGCCACCTACCGGGTGCGCGGCGAGGTCATCGACATCTTCCCGGCCGAGTCCGATGGCGAGGCGGTGCGGGTGGAGCTGTTCGATGACGAGATCGACGCGCTGTCCTGGTTTGACCCGCTGACCGGCGAGGTCCTGCGACGGGTGCCGCGGCTGACCATCTATCCCAAGACCCACTACGCCACGCCGCGTGAGGCCATCCTCGGGGCCATCGACCAGATCAAGGTCGAGCTCAAGGAGCGCCTGGCCGAGCTGCACCAGGCCAACAAGCTGGTCGAGGCGCAGCGCTTGGAACAGCGCACCCTGTTCGACCTGGAGATGATGGCGGAGCTCGGTTACTGCAACGGCATCGAGAACTACTCGCGCTACCTGTCGGGGCGCCGGCCCGGGGAGCCACCCCCGACCCTGTTCGATTACCTGCCCGGGGATGCCTTGCTGGTGATCGACGAGTCCCATGTCACCATCCCCCAGCTGGGCGGCATGTACCGCGGCGACCGCTCGCGCAAGGAGAACCTGGTCGAATACGGTTTCCGCCTGCCTTCGGCGCTGGACAATCGTCCTTTGCGCTTCGACGAATTCGAGCGCCTCGCACCGCAGACGATCTTTACCTCGGCCACCCCCGGGCCCTACGAGGATGAGCATGCCGGTGCCGTGGTCGAGCAGCTGGTGCGGCCGACCGGGCTGGTGGACCCGGAGATCGAGGTGCGCCCGGCCGGGAGCCAGGTCGATGACCTGCTGTCGGAAATCCGCCTGCGCGTGGCCGACGGGGACCGCGTACTGGTCACGACGCTTACCAAGCGCATGGCCGAGGACCTGACCGAGTACCTGGCCGAGCACGGGGTGCGGGTGCGCTACCTGCACTCGGACATCGATACCGTGGAGCGCGTGGAGATCATCCGCGACCTGCGCCTGGGCAAGTTCGATGTGCTGGTCGGCATCAACCTGCTGCGCGAGGGACTGGACATGCCGGAGGTCTCGCTGGTCGCCATCCTGGATGCGGACAAGGAGGGCTTCCTGCGCTCCGAGCGCGCGTTGATCCAGAGCATCGGGCGGGCCGCGCGCAATCTCAAGGGCAAGGCCATCCTGTATGCCGACGAGATCACCGGATCCATGCGCCGGGCCATCGACGAGACCGAGCGCCGGCGTGAGAAACAGCAGGTCTATAACACCGCCCACAACATTACCCCGCAGGGTATCCGCAAGGCGGTGGCCGATGTCATGGAAGGCGCGATTGCACAGGGACCGGGCACGGCGCGCCGCTTCGCGCGGGTGGCCGAGGAACTGGCCGATTACGGCCGGCTAAGCCCGCAGCAGCTGGCCGATCGGGTCGGCCAGCTGGAGCAGCAGATGTATGCCCACGCCCGCAACCTGGAATTCGAGGAGGCTGCGCGCCTGCGTGACGAGATCGCGCGGATCGAAAAGGGCAACCTGGGCCTGACGGCCTAGGCCGTCAGGCCTGAACCCCATTGATGCCCGTGAATACCTGACTCACCGCAAAGGCGCAAAGTACGCAGAGGAAACACCCTTGAACAAATGGAAAAACTTCGCCTGCGTCGGGCCCAGCGGTGTCGCTGGCAGATTCCTGCCTCACCCCTGCGACAGTGCTTGCAACCCGGGGTCTGTAAAGGTATCGTTTTCCGCCTCGCAGGCGCGTAGCTCAGTTGGTTAGAGCACCACCTTGACATGGTGGGGGTCGTTGGTTCGAATCCAATCGCGCCTACCAATTTATTCAAAAGGGGACAGATTTATTTTCTTTTCCGGAAGTCGGGGATTTCCCGCATCGCCGGTAAAGGAAAAATAAATCTGTCCCCTTTTTCAGATTAAACAAGTGGCCCCTCGTATCGGTCACCACTGGAGTTCAGCACAATGCCCACAATTACCCTCCCTGACGGCAGCCGCCGCGAGTTTGATCACCCGGTCTCGGTCCACGATGTCGCCGCAGACATCGGCCCGGGCCTGGCCAAGGCCGCACTGGCCGGCAAGGTCGACGGGGCCCTGGTCGACACCAGCCACGTCATCGATGCCGACGCCGAACTGGCCATCATCACCGCACGGGACGAGGAGGCGCTGGAGCTGATGCGCCACGATGCCGCGCACGTCATGGCGCAGGCGGTGCAGGAACTCTATCCGGGGACGCAGGTGACCATCGGTCCGGCCATCGAGGATGGCTTCTACTACGATTTTGCCCGCGAAGAACCGTTCACCCCCGAGGACCTGGGCAAGATCGAGGCGCGCATGCACGAGATCGTCAAGCGCGACCTGCCGCTGGAGCGCGAGGTCCTGGGGCGCGATGAAGCCATCAGGGTGTTCGGCGAGATCGGCGAAGACTACAAGGTCGAGATCATCAGGGACATCCCCGCAGGTGAAGACATCTCGGTCTACCGCCAGGGCGACTGGTTCGATGTCTGTCGCGGGCCACACCTGCCCAGCACCGGCAAGCTCGGCAAGGGTTTCAAGCTGATGAAGCTGGCCGGTGCCTACTGGCGCGGCGATTCCGACAACGCCATGCTGCAGCGCATCTACGGTACGGCCTGGCGCGACAAGAAGGAACTGAAGGCCTACCTGCACCGGCTGGAGGAGGCCGAGAAGCGTGATCACCGCAAGCTCGGCAAGGTCATGGACCTGTTCCACACCCAGGAAGAGGCCCCGGGCATGGTGTTCTGGCACGACAGCGGCTGGCAGATCTACCTGGTCATCCAGGACTACATCCGTGGCATGCTGAAGCAGCACGGCTACCAGGAGGTGCACACGCCGCAGGTGCTGGACCGCAGCCTGTGGGAGAAGTCCGGGCACTGGGACAAGTTCGGCGACATGATATTCACCACCCACTCGGAGCACCGGGATTTCGCCATCAAGCCGATGAACTGCCCGGCGCATATCCAGATCTACAACCAGGGGCTGAAGAGCTACCGTGACCTGCCGCTGCGGCTGGCGGAGTTTGGCACCTGTCACCGCAATGAGCCCTCCGGGACCCTGCACGGGCTGATGCGGGTGCGTAACTTCGTCCAGGACGATGCGCATATCTTTTGCTCCGAGGACCAGATCCTCGGCGAGGTCTCCGACTTCATCGACCTGCTGTTCAAGGTCTACGCGGACTTCGGCTTCGAGGACATCAGCGTGAAGCTGTCGACCCGTCCCGAGCAGCGGGTGGGCGAGGAGGCCCTCTGGGACAAGGCCGAGCAGGCCCTGGAGAATGCGCTCAAGCACAAGGGCATGGCCTTCGACCTGCAGCCGGGCGAGGGCGCCTTCTACGGGCCCAAGATCGAGTTCAACCTCAGGGACTGCCTGTCCCGGGTCTGGCAGCTGGGCACCATCCAGCTGGATTTCTCCATGCCCGGGCGGCTGGGGGCTCACTAGATCGCCGAGGACGGCAGCAAGCAGGTGCCGGTGATGCTGCACCGGGCCATCCTCGGTTC
>CAMYJZ010000074.1 GCA_947258845.1 uncultured Ectothiorhodospiraceae bacterium
CACTGGTCCACGCTGGGCGCACACGAGGCAACCGGCGTCTACCCCATCGATTCCGGCTGCCTGTGGGGCGGCCACCTGACGGCCCTGCGCATCGACACGGCGCCAGAGCGCATCGAGCTGCCCTGCCCCGGCCAGCAGTCACCGCACGGTTATTGAACCGGTACCGGGATCTGAATTCAGCGCAAGCGTCGTGAAAAGGCGCAGAGCGCATCACCTCAAAGATGCAAAGAACGCCCCGTCAGGAGCGCCTTGTTTATGCCCGGCGCATGACCGGATATAGACGCGATAATTTTTCATCGTATATAGATCGCGCCTGCGAGGCGCTCCTACAATTCATGTTTCACTTTTTATTTTTCTGTGTATTTCAGTGTGATTCCGTGGCTACTTTTTACACTTCTTACTTCTGACCGTCTCCTCCGGCCGATCGCGCCCGCAAGGCGCCCCTGCGGTTTCGATGTGCATCATTAGGCAATCCTGCAGGAAAAGCCTGCACTACCCGTGCATCCGTTTCAACTCCATAAAACTGTAGGGCCAGGGGAACAGGGTGTCCCCCTCGAACTCGGCATGCACCTCTGTCAGGTACAAGGTGTCGGTGCGCGGCAGGACCTGGCGGTAGATCCCGGCGCCGCCGATCACCATGACCTCGGCGGCCTCCCCCGCTGCTGCCAGCGCCTCGTCCAGTGAATGCACCACCACGCAGCCCGGTGCCTCATAGTCGCGGTCACGGGTCACCACGATGTTGGTGCGCTCCGGCAGGGGACGACCGATGGACGCGTAGGTCTTGCGGCCCATCACCACCGGCTTGCCCAGTGTCAGCTGCTTGAAGTGCTTCAGGTCGGCCGGCAGGTGCCAGGGCAACTGGTTGTCCCGGCCGATGACGCGGTTGGCCGCCATGGCGACGACGATGGCGATTTTCATCAGCTTTGCTAGACGGCCACGGGGGCCTTGATGTGGGGATGGGGATCGTAATCGGCCAGCTCAAAGTCCTCGAAGCGAAAGGCGAACAGGTCGCTGACCGCCGGGTTGAGCCGCATCACCGGGGCCGGCCGCGGCGCGCGCGCAAGCTGCAGATCGGTCTGCTCCAGGTGGTTCAGGTACAGGTGCGCGTCCCCCAGGGTATGGATGAACTCCCCGGGTTTAAGTCCCGTGACCTGCGCCATCATCAGGGTCAGCAGGGCGTAGGAGGCGATGTTGAAGGGCACGCCCAGGAAGATATCCGCGCTGCGCTGGTAGAGCTGGCAGGACAGGCGCCCTTCCGCCACGTAGAACTGGAAAAAGGCATGGCAGGGCGGCAGGGCCATGTGGTCGAGCTCACCCACGTTCCAGGCGCTGACAATGATGCGGCGCGAATCGGGATTGTTTTTCAGCTGGTCGATGACCTGGCTGATCTGGTCGATGTGGCGCCCGTCGGCCGCCGGCCAGGAACGCCACTGCGAACCGTAAACCGGCCCCAGGTCGCCGTTCCCGTCGGCCCACTCGTCCCAGATGGTCACCTTGTTGTCGTGCAGGTAGCGAATGTTGGTATCGCCCTGCAGGAACCACAGCAGTTCGTGGATGATGGAGCGCAGGTGCACCTTCTTGGTGGTGACCAGCGGGAAGCCGGCGGCCAGGTCGAAGCGCATCTGGTAACCAAACACACTGAGTGTGCCGGTCCCGGTCCGGTCCTCCTTGCGCACCCCGTGGTCACGCACGTGCCGCATCAGATCGAGATATGGTTTCATGATTTTTCTAATAATAAATACAATCTACCGCAGAGGCGCAGAGGACGCAGAGAAAATAATTGCGAAACACACACCATACCTGATTGAGACAACAAGTCACTCATTCATGCTTTTTTAGCATTAAACTTTTAATCAAGGTTAACAATAATACTGATTATTTTTTCTCTGTGTCCTCTGCGTCTCTCGGCAACTGCGTCCTGCGTTGCTCTACCTCCTGCATCCATGCAGTCGTGCGGTGAATAGTTGCTCTCAATCACACACCTACCAGCTGACGGCGCCGTCCTTGCGGCGGTAGGCGTAAATCATGAACGCGATGCCGAAAAAGATCATCGGCAGGGTCAGCAGGTGCCCCATGGTAAACCAGTCGAAGGCCAGATACCCGATGTGCGCATCGGGGATGCGCACGAACTCCACCGCGAAGCGGAACAGGCCGTAGCACAGCAGGAACAGCCCCGAGACCGCCATGGTCGGGCGCGGTTTTCGGGAAAAGACCCACAGGATGATAAACAGCAGTACCCCCTCGAGCAGCGCCTCGTAGAGCATGGAGGGATGGCGCGGCTGGGCATCGACATAGGGGAACACCATGCCCCAGGGCAGGTCGGTCGGCCGGCCCCACAGTTCGCCGTTGATGAAGTTACCGATACGCCCGGCCCCCAGGCCGACCGTGACCAGCGGCGCGATGTAGTCGGTCACAAAGAAAAAGGTGCGCCCGGTATGCCGCCCGAATAGCCACATGGCGAACAGCACCCCCAGCAGGCCGCCATGGAAGGACATGCCGCCCTGCCAGATGCGGAAGATCACCAGCGGGTCCTCGAGGAATCCTGGCAGGTTGTAGAACAGGGTATAGCCGACGCGCCCGCCCAGCACCACGCCCAGCGCGATATAGAACAGCAGGTCGCTCATCTCCGCGGGCTTCCACTCTGTGCCGGGGCGCCGGGTGCGTATCCGCCCCAGCCACCAGCCGCCGACAAAGCCGACCAGGTACATCAGGCCGTACCAGTGCACCTCGAAGGGACCCATGCTGATCGCAACAGGGCTGATGTCCGGGTATGTCAGCATTGCAAAACCTCAGGCCGGCAGCAGCCGGCAGAACAGTGTCTTCAGATAGGCCGTTTCCGGTATGGCGGGATGGACCGGGTGATCCATGGCCTGGAATCCCCGCTCCACGACCTGCAGTCGCCGCCCCAGGTGATGCGCGGCCTGCTGCAGGATCTCCTGCAACCGCTCGGCGGCCAGGTGCATGGAGCAGGAGGATGATATCAGGAAGCCCCCGGGTTCCAACAGCTGCATGGCCTGCTGGTTGAGGCGGTGGTAGGCCTGCTCGCCATTGCGGATGTCCTTGCGGCGCTTGATAAAGGCCGGCGGGTCGACAATAACCACGCCGAAGTGCCGGCGTGCGGCGCGCATTTCCTTTAATACCTTGAAGGCCTCACCCGCTTCCAGGTGAACGCTATCGTTTACGCCATTGGTCGCCGCATTCCGCATCAGCAACTCCTGTGCCAGTTCCGAGGTATCCACGCAGCTGACCCCGGTGGCGCCGGTACGTGCTGCCTGCACACCCCAGGCGCCGATGTAACTGAATACATCCAGTACCCGCCGGCCCCTGACGTACTTGTGCATAGCCAGGCGGTTGCTGCGCTGATCGAAAAACCAGCCGGTCTTCTGGCCCTCGCCCAGCGGCACCTCGAAGCGCGTACCGCCTTCCTCCAGGGTCACCCGGGCGGACACTTCACCGATGGTCTCGGTATACAGTTCCAGTTGCTCGAGCTTGCGTACCGGGCTGTCGTTGCGCAGCAGCATGCCCCGGGGCTTCATCACCTGCTGCAGGGCCTCCAGTATGGCCGTACGGCAGCGTTCCATGCCGGCCGTGGTGAGCTGTACCACCAGCACATCACCGTAACGGTCCACCACCAGCCCGGGAAGAAAATCGCCCTCCCCGTAGACCAGCCGGTAATACGGCGCATCGAACAGGGCCTCGCGCAGCGCCAGTGCGGTCCTGATGCGCTCCACGAAGAAGGCCGTGTCGAACGCGGCCGCTGGCTGCCGGGTCAGCAGCCGGGCACAGATCAGGGAATGGGGGTTGAGGTAGCCGCTGCCGACAGGCTTGCCGGTCGAGGTCTGGATCACCACTGTGCTTCCCGGCTCGAAACCGGACAGCGGTGTCTTGCGGGTATCCACCTCGTTGCTGTACACCCACAGGTGCCCGGCGCGCAGGCGGCGGTCCTTGTTCTTTCTCAGGATTACTGCAGGAAGCTGTATCTCGGCCATGGCCTAAACTCACTGAAAGTCAGCGCGCCATTGTACGGCAATCAACCGTGAAGAGGTCTGCGGATTTGTGCGCCTGATGGCGCGGGTCAGGTTCGTGGCAACGGCTCAGAAGGTATAGCGCACCGAGAGTCCGAGGGCGTTGACATTGTAGGATGGACTCTCCTCACCCAGGCTGAGCACGTTGGAAATCGTGTCCGGTTCTACGCCATCGAGGTACCAGTCGTCGCTGTCGTAGTGCTCATACCAGTAGGCTGCATGCAGCGATATGTCATCCTTGATGCGGTAGGTGGCATAGAGCTTGAGGGTGTCGCGCTCGGTCTCCAGGTCCGGAAAGTCACTGCCGGCCACCTTGATCTCGCCGCGCGAACGGGCATGCATATAGTCGGCACCGATATCCAGCTTGTCCTCGATGGCCTGGTATTTAACCCCTATGCCGGCCGTGGTGACGGTATCGTCATTGTCTGCTGACCACTCGGCGATCGAGAAGCCCTTCTGTGACGACTCGATGTTTTCGCGATTCAGGAACAGGCTGATACTGGCCTTTTCGTTCAGGATCAGCGAGGCATCGGCACTCAGGTTGAGCTCCCGGCTGTCTGTCAGACCGAGATCCGAGTTCTCGTAATCGTCATCAAACCCTTTCGGTCGGCGACAGGCTGGCATTGACACCGACCAGGTTGCGGGTACGGTCCGCCATGTTGTACTTGCGCAGCAATGGATTCTGGGGCCCTGATATCTCCGATACCGGTTCATAGCTATCACCGTCGCGCTCGGCATAGGTGTATTTGAAGCTCAGGTGGGTCTTGTAGTCGATACGCCACTTCAGCTTGGCCCACAGACTGTTCTCCTCGGTCTTGTCGACCTCCTGAAAATCACGATTGTAGGCATCGTATTCGTAACCGGCACGCAGCCGGGAACCCTTCGGAAGTCGGTAATCGGCTCCCAGCTTGAAGGTGTCGCGGGTATAGCTGTAAGGCAGGTTGGTCCGCGTTGTCGCGCTGACAAAACTGTCCGTCAGCACGCGAGTATAATCGGCCTGTGGCGTGTCATTGTCGCGCTCATTGTAGCTGTAACTGGCATTCAGCCGCAGGGTGTCGCTGAGCGCCGATGACAGCCTGAGATTGGCCGTCAGGGTATCGACTTCACCGTCCAGCGAGGCGCGCGGCAGGGGAACCGGTCCAAGTGCGGCATTGACGGTCGCCGGCAGGAAGTCCTCATCCTGCTCCATGCGGCCTATGGCCACATCAGCCGTGGCGCGCGTCCGGTCCGACAGCTGGTAACCGACCGAGGCCATGGCCTGATGAAACTCGTTGTCGGGCGGCAGGGCCAACTGGCCACTGTCGGCGACACCCGTGTACGGATTGTCCCAGTTCAGGGCCTTGTCGTTGTTGCGAAAAATGGAACCGTAATAGGCCAGCTGGGCCTGGAACTTGCGGCTGTTATAGGCAATCGAGGCATCCACCTCGTCGGTCTCGTAGTCCACCGGCCGCACCAGCTGTGCCGAATTGAACAAAAAGGCGCCGCTGGCACGCCGGGCACCATCACGATCCTCGCGCCGGAAGCTGACCTTGTATTCCCAGCGCTGCCCCCACTGCCTGCCGGCCTGCGACAAACGACCGCCAATCCCCATTGACCCACCCGGGTCCCGCACCCGTAAAGGGCGTCTGCGCACTGTCGGAGATATAATGGGGCAATTCGTCGTAGCGCAGGAACACATCGTAGTGGCCCTGCAGCCCGCCCTCGATGCTCAGCGACCGCGTGTCCAGGCCAAGATCATGGGCATGCAGGTCATAGTAACGGCCATCTTCCTGGCCGCGGTAGAGCACCCGCGCATTGCCGATAAAGTAACCGCCTTCTTCATTCAGACCGTTGTATTCGCCGAACTTGAAAGAGTCTTCTGATACCCAGCCCAGACCCACATCCAACTCGCCACTGTAGCCATCTTCGTATTCACAGTACTTGCACTTCCAGCCGGAGGTATCCACGGCATCGGGATCGTACTTGACGGCGAATTCATACTCGACGGCGAATGCCGGAAGCGCCATGGACAAAACGGCAGACAGTAACAGGTTTCTGGATATTTTCATGGTCGGTTACCGATCATCGTATAGGTGGCTTTGTCCTCGTACCGATCTCAGCGCATCAGTTTTACGCCAGCGGGATGGTTCGAGCCGTGGACCTGGGAGTGGCAATTGAGGCAGGAACCTGCCAGCAGGAATCTGGAAGCGGTCCCCGTGGGCAGGCCGTCCGGGGTATAGGCATCGCTGGGGTGTGCCGACTGTGAATGACATTGCTGGCACAAAAGCGGGGCTCGCTTGTTCAAGAGGGTCGGATGGATCGACCCATGCGGGCTGTGACACAGGCTGCAATCCTCCGTCACCGGCGCATGCTCCCACAGCAACGGCCCGCGCTTCTCGGCATGGCAGGTATAGCACATCTGGTTGAGGGTCGGTTTTTTCAGCAGGCTTTCTGAAATCGCCTCGTGGACCGCCTCGTGGACAGTATGACAGTCACTGCAGGCCATCAGTCCGAAACGCACGGGATGATTGGACGGCTTGTGGAATTCCGCACGCTGTTCCAGGTGGCAGTTGAAACACACCTCGGACTGGGTCCTGGTTTCCAGTACAGGATCGTCCTTGACGTGGATTCTGTGGCAGTTGGCACAGGAGAGGTCATTCGCCTCATGGACACTGCCTTGCCAGCCGATGTGATCGGCATCCAGGTGGCAGTTGAGACACATCTTGTTCTGGAGTTCCACGGGCTCATCCGACTTGGCGCCAAAATTGAGGATCGGCGGCCGCTCCTCCCCGGGGCGCACCTTGCCGACGTGCCCGCCCCGCTCCAGCGCCTCTTCCATGGCGGCCACGCCGGAGACGCCCGGACCGTGACAGGCCTCGCACTGCAAACCGCCAAAGGGCGAACGCTCATCAGACGCCTGGCCGTGTTTGGTCTTGAGGATATCGAAGACAGGATAATCCTGGGATTCGTCGTGGCACTTGAGACAGGTATCGGCCCCTTTCCTGGTGTATTCGGAAAGCAGCACGGTTTTGCTGTCGTCCGCTTCAGGTGCAGCGGCAGCCGACGGCTGTTCTTCCCCGGTGGCCGGATTGATCACGAAAACCGCAGCAAGCAGCAGCGTGTATATAAACGAGTGTTTTATATTCATATCCCTGCCAATGGCATGCAAGCCCGCCCCCATTGCGTTTGGTCCAGTTCACCCCGGCACCCGGGACGGGTCAGCGCCGGGCCGGTGGCCATAGCCAGATTCCGCGTATAAGCCGGAGACCGTTAAATGGTGATTTTATTAGCAATTAGACCGGATGCAATCATAACAATTGTCTACTCACTGGTATATTGATTTATGTCAAGGCAACTTGACAATTATTAACATGATAATTAACGGCATTAAGTTTTAACGGCCACGATACTGATATACAATCCCCTATGCGTCTTGCCTGGGCCTGTCCGGATAGACAACCCCGGGAGCCGCAGCTGGATGAGCACGGCAATCTACACGGAGTCTATAGATCATGACTATCAATGCAAAGAAATACCTCGCATCACTCTGTTCCGGCTTACTCCTGGTTGCCTCTGGCACCCCGGGCGCGCTGGCTGCTGATGCCCAGGAGCTGCTAGAGCCCTGTACCGCCTGTCATGGCGAGAATGGCGCCAGCACCGAAAAGGATATGCCCATCATCGGCGGCATGTCAGCACCCTACCTGACCGATGCCATGCTTGCCTACAAGGAGAAGGACTGGCCCTGTCATGAGGTCGAGTTTCCCGCAGGCCCCGACAAGGGCAAGAAGACCGATATGTGCACCATTGCAGATGATCTGAGCGAAAAGGATATCGAGAAAATCAGTGAATACCTTGCCGCGCAGCCGTTTGTCCGTGCCAGTCAGGAATTCGATGCCGACCTGGCCGCGAAGGGCGAACAGGTTCATGACGCAAGTTGCAAGAAGTGCCACGACGAGGGCGGCAGCCTTCCCGATGATGACAGCGGCATCCTGGCGGGCCAGTGGATGCCCTATATCAGGCAATCTTTCGAGGACTTCGGCTCCGGTGACCGTCCCATGACCAAGAAGATGAAGCCGAAATTCAACAAGCTCGAGGAAGCGGACAAGGAAGCGCTGGTCCACTATTACGGAAGCTTCAAGTAAACCCGACTAGTCCGCAGCACCTGCCCGGGAAGTGTTGCACCGGTTGCACCCAGGCGCCGCCATACCGCAGATCCCTGCGCGTTCGTGCTTGCCTGACCGTTGAAATCTTGCCCAAGAGGGAGTAACGCCGTGCCTGGTCAAAAATCCGTGATGTACATGCTGGTGTGGCTTGCTTGCCTGATCACTGCGCAGGTGTCCTTGCAGGCGGATGCCCTGGCCACCGTCAATGAACAGGCCGGGTCAGGCCTGGACGATGCAACCTGCCTGGGCTGTCACCATGGCAAGTCCAGTATAACGGTCGCGGATGAGGATGGTGAAGAGCGCACGCTCCTGGACATCGGGCAGAAAAGGTATCTAAAAGGTGTGCACGGCGACATGGCGTGCGTCGATTGTCACATGGACATCGTCGACACCAAGGTGCCGCATGGGAAAGGCGACTTGCCAAAGCCCGATTGCGCAAGCTGTCACGAAACCTTGTGGGAACTCACCAAAAGGCAGGACCTGACCGTGGAGAAAGCCCGGCTCGGGGTAGTGGTTGAGAACATCGAGGCGTACAGGGACTCCCTTCACGCCAACCCCTCGCGCTCTAGCAAGTCAGGGGTCAAGGCCCATTGTGACGACTGCCACGACACCCACTTCTTCGACGTCCCGCCGCGAGGTACATCAAAGCGCACCGAGTGGCACCTGAATAGTCCGACTGTCTGCAGCAAATGCCATGAAGATTCTCTCGAGGAGTACCTGGTCTCCGTACACGGCGTTGAATCAACCGAGAAAGGCAATCTCAAGGCAGCCGTCTGCGTGGACTGTCATACCACCCACGAGATCAGCAGGACCAGGCGGGATCCCTTCAAGCTGCAGGTCACCAAGCAATGCGGCAGCTGCCACGAAGAAGAATTCGAAACCTACCGGGACACCTATCACGGCCAGATAAACACCCTGGGGTATGCCTATACAGCCAAGTGTTACGACTGTCACGGCACGCATAACATCTTGCCGGCCTCCGATCCGGACTCGATGTTGGGCCGCGATCACGTCGTCGAGACCTGTGGCAGCTGTCATCCGGGCTCTCACCGCCGCTTCGCCGGCTACCTCACCCACGCCACCCACCACGACGCCGAGCACGACGACAACCGCCGCCCCCGCCGCGGAACCGACACCGGACCCAGCACCGACCGAGCTGTTCGCCTGGATGCCCGGCGGCCTCACCGAGGATTTCCCCGACATCGTCGCCGCCATCCCCGGCGTCGAATCGATCAGCGTCATAACAACGGTGACGATGCACCTCGAATCGAGCCACAAGGCCGACGGGACGGTGGTGGACGAGCCACCACCGCGATTCGTGATTCCGATGCACAGCGCAATCGTCGCCGCCGATGCACTCGATCGCGTCTTCGGCCTGCCGGCGATAGGAGCCGACGAGATCATCCTCGGGGAAGGATCAGCTGCCCTGCGGCGCCTCGGCGTGGGCGACAGCATCACTTTCGAGAAGGCCACCTTGACGGTCGGCGCCGTCGTGCCGGAAGACATGATGGCCGGGTACGAGGCGATCGCGGTCACTCCCGAGCACTTCAACGAGGACCGCATGCAAGCCCGCGCCATGCTGGTTCTCTACGACGACAACGCCTACCGGCTCAACCTCGAGATCCGACCGCGAGTCGACGAGGACCTCGTCTATGCCGTCGCCGAACGCGCCAGCAGCGCCGACCGGGGCGGCCTCGTCGTGCGGTCCCAAGTCTTCATCAAGGAGAACTTCGGCGAGTACGCCTACCGGCCGACGGGCGGAGGCCGCTTCGAGATCGATCCCGCCTGGGTAGCCGAGAACATCGTCGAGGTCCGCATCCCGCTCATCGGCCGCACCAAGTGCCATCGAATCATGGCCGACATCCTCACGGACATCATGCAAGATCTCGTCGACAACGGGCTCTCCAACGTCATCGACCGGAGCGCATACGCAGGGTGCTGGAACGCCCGATACATCTCGGGAAGTGCCCGGCTATCGCGCCACTCCTTTGGTGCCGCCGCCGACATCAACATATTCAATCCGACGGACGGTGGGCCGGGTAGCCCGGTCAACGAGGAGCTGCTCGCCCGGATCTATGCCGCCGGCCTCACGTCGGGGCACGTGTGGCGGAACGCCGACCCCGGCCATTTCGAGTTCTTCGAGGTAGTAGCCGCCGAGTAGCCGTCAGCCGATTCCGCCGTAGGGCACCCCGGCCAGCTGCGCCATGTCCTTCTTGAACGTCGTCAGATCCTCGACGGCGAACTCACTCAGATGGCGATGCCCCATGGCCCGCGCCAGCACCTGCATGAGCTCGACCGACGCCGCGAAGAACTTGGCGAGTCGCTCAGCGGCGGCATCCACGGGGAGGCGTTCGCGGAGATCCTCGCGCTGCGTGGCGATGCCGACCGGACAGTTGTTGGTATCGCACGCCCGCATGCCGATACACCCGATCGCCTGCATCGCCGAGTTGGAGACCGCAATGGCATCGGCGCCGAGAGCCATGGCCTTGGCGAAGTCGGCGGCCACCCGGAGACCGCCCGTGATCACCAGCGTCACATCCGCCGCGCCGGAATTGTCCAGATGACGCCGGGCGCGTGCCAGCGCCGGGATGGTCGGCACCGAGATGTTGTCGCGAAACAGCTTGGGAGCGGCCCCGGTGCCCCCTCCCCTGCCGTCGAGGATCACGTAGTCGACGCCGACTTCGAGGGCCGCGTCCAGATCCTCTTCGATACGCTGCGCCGACAGCTTGAAGCCCACCGGGATGCCACCGGTGCGTTCCCGCACCTCAGCGGCGAAGCCGGAGAACTGGCTGGTCTCGGTCCACTCCGGGAACCGGGCCGGCGAGATCGCCGGCATCCCCGGCTGGAGGTCCCGGACCTCGGCGATCTCTCCGATCACCTTGTGACCGGGCAGATGCCCTCCAGTACCCGTTTTGGCACCCTGCCCGCCCTTGAAGTGGAAGGCCTGCGCCGTGGCGACCTTCTCCCAGGCAAAACCGAACCGGGCAGAGGCCAACTCGTAGAAGTAGCGCTCGTTGGCCTCCTGCTCGGCAGGAAGCATGCCGCCTTCACCGGAACAGATGCCGGTGCCGGCGAGCTGGGCACCCTTGGACAAAGCAACCTTCGCCTCCCGGGACAGCGCCCCGAAGCTCATGTCCGACACGAACAACGGGATCGTGAGCCGCAGCGGTTTGCTGGCCCGCGGCCCGATTACGACGTCGGTGCCGACGGGCTCGTCATCGAGCAGCGGCGGCCGCGCCAGCTGGCCGGCAACGAATTGGATATCGTCCCACAGCGGGAGTTTGTGACGGGCAACCCCCATGGCGGCGACCGCGCCGTGATGACCGGTACGGGTCAGGCCGTGGCCGGCGAGTTCCCGAATCTCCGCGACGTATGGCTCATCGGGGGTGCCATGGGGATCCTGATAGGCGCCCTGATAGGCAGCCCGGTCGTACGGCTGCGGCTTGTCCTTGGCCCACAGCAGGATCTCGTCGCCGTCGACCCAGACCGCGTCGTCCTCGATCCAGGAGTGGAAGCGATGCAGCCGCTCGTTGTTGTGGTACTCGGATATGCCGGTCGTGTAGCGGTAATCCCAGTTGTGGACACCACAGACGAGGTTGCCGCCGCGGACGTAACCGTCGGCGAGATGGGCGCCTCGATGCAGGCAGCGTCCGTAGAGCACGGAAACCGCCTCGGCATCCGGCCAGCGCACTATCACCAGGTCGACGCCGCCAACCAACGCGGCGGCCGGCTGCAACGGCACGAGTTCGGACCAGACGGCGATTTGCTCGGGTTGCATTGGCCTCCTCGGCGGCAGTGGCGACGGCTCACTCTAGATCGTGGCCATACGCTCGCCTCCGGAAGGACAGGCCACACCCGAGGGCGGAAGGTCGCCGCCAGCCACCACGACCACGAGTATTGACTCGCAGCCGCCAACGGCGGCTATGCGCCCGCCAGATCCTCGCCCAGGTAGATGCTCACCGCTTGCACGAAGCCATCCGGAGTGCGGGTGGGGCGGCCGTTGGTCTTGGTGAAGGCGGCGTCGACGACCTGGGTTGCCAGCACATCGTCGCCGCGCCTGATTCGCTGCCGCCATTGCGCCGTGACCCGTTTGATCTCACCGACCTCGGTCTCGAC
Source organism: uncultured Ectothiorhodospiraceae bacterium (assembly GCA_947258845.1). Classification (GTDB taxonomy): domain Bacteria; phylum Pseudomonadota; class Gammaproteobacteria; order UBA9214; family UBA9214; genus CAMYJZ01. The sequence continues at coordinate 12,284 of CAMYJZ010000074.1, forward strand.
GGTCACCGTGTCGCCGGAATGCGCCGGCGACAGGAACCTCGTGTGGATTCCGGTTACGACGATGTGGAACCCCAGCTCGGCCAACTCGGGCATCCCGTAGCCGATCGACTCGAGCAGCTCGATGCGGGCCACTTCGAAATACTGCACGTATGCCGAGTGGTTCAGGTGGTTGTAGGGATCGATCTCGTAGAAGCGAACCTTGATGTCATGACTGTGGAGCACGACGGCAATGTAGCTAGCTGAAACCGTGTTGCCGCCACGCTTCGTACACGGCGACTGCGGCGGCGTTGGCAAGGTTGAGGCTGCGGCCGCCGGCGGCAATCGGAATACGGGCGACAGCGCCGACCAGTTCCGACGTCAGGACATCGTCGGGAAGGCCTACCGACTCCTTCCCGAACAACAGGGCGTCGCCGGATTCGTACCCGATGTCGGTGTAGAGGGTGGCGCCGCGCTGGCTGAATGCGATCACCCGTGGGGGGGCAACTGCAGCGACGAAGGCATCGAATGACTCATGACTGGTTACGGAAGCGTGTTCCCGGTAGTCGAGCCCGGCACGGCGCAGCCGGGCCTCGTCGAGATCGAACCCGAGCGGGTGGATCAAGTGCAACAGACAGCCCGTATTCACCGTGAGGCGCATCAAGTTGCCGCTATTTTGCGGGATCTCCTGCTCGTGGAGGACAACGTGGAACATGGCCCCACGATATCGCCGCTGGGCGGCGTCGACCGCTAGCCGACCGGCCCGATGTGGCCGAAGGTGTCGCCCGCCTCGTTCGTGTTCGGAATCCCGGGGTCACCCTGATCCCACGCCTGATC
>CAMYJZ010000075.1 GCA_947258845.1 uncultured Ectothiorhodospiraceae bacterium
TTTCAGTCAATTTCCTGTCGCAGGGTTTTCTGCAAACTTGGCACTCTCCGGGGAGGACCACACCTGATGCTTGACGATCTGCATGTCCGGGATTGCTATATCCCCATAACTGACTACCCCCACGTACCGGCCACGGCCTCCATCTGCGATGCCATCCGGATGATGCACAGCAACCTTACCGAGGGCCACAAGTACCGCACCATACTGGTCACCGACGAACATCAGCACCTGCAGGGTTATCTCTCGCTGCGCGACCTGACCCGGGCCGTCGGGCCGTCGTATCTCAGCAAAAAAACACCCGACTACAAGGGTCATCAGCCCTTCCAGGGGATCAGCGATGACTTCACCGCCTTGTCACTCATCTGGCAGGAAGGCTTCACCCTGAAGGTCATGGAGGAAGCCAGAAAACCCGTTTCCGGTGTCATGACCCTGCTGGAAAACACGGTCAGCCTGGATGATCCCTTCGCCAAGTGCGCCTATCTGCTGCTGGTCCAGGACATCCTGATCCTGCCGGTGGTGGAGGATGAGAAGGTCATCGGGGTGGTTCGACTGGTCGATATATTCGAGCGGATAGCCAATACCGTTTGTTCCCTGAAGAAACTGCATATGCTCCCCCGGACTGGCGAGGAGTAGGCTATTCCATGATTGGCCCCATACATTTCCGCAAGCCCGCCCTGGAACTGGACTTCAAGCGGCTTGCCTTTATTCTGCTGGGTCTGGGGGCCTTTCTGTCGGTATACCTGATGAGCCCGCCTCCCGATGCAGTCGATCCCGCGGGTGAGCATTTTGAACTGACCCGCGAGGGCAAGGCCGCCATTGCCCTGTTCCTGCTGGCCGGGATCTGGTGGGTCTTCGAGGTGATTCCGATCGGGGTCACCAGCCTGGTCATCGGCGTGGTCCAGGCGCTGTTCTTCATCCGTCCTGCCGACGTGGCCTTCAAGGATTTTATGGACCCCTCGGTGATGTTCATCTTCGGCTCGCTGATCATTGGCATGGTGTTCACCAAGGTCGGGCTGACCAAGCGCCTGGCCTACAAGATGCTGACCGTGGTCGGTGACCGAACCAGCATGATCTACCTGGGCTGCTTTGTCGTGACCGCCGCGCTGACCCATATCATGGCGCACACGGCGGTCGCCGCCACCATGTTCCCGATCCTGATGGCGATCTATACCCTGTATGGCGAACAAGACAAGTCCACGCGTTTCGGGAAGGGCCTGTTCATAGGCATGGCCTTCGTGGCCGGTGCCGGCAGTATGATCACCCTGCTGGGTGCGGCCCGCGGCGCCGTGGCCATCGGTTTTTACAACGATATCGTCGGGCAGAAGGTCTCGTTTTTCGAACTGACCTACTTCATGTTCCCGATCGGCTGGTTGCTGGTCTTCCTGACCTGGGGTCTGATCATGGTGCTGTTCAGACCCGAGAAGGCCACCATCCCGGGACTGCGCGAGAAGGCCCGGCGCCTCTATAAGGAAACCGGTCCCCTCAGCGGCCGGGAGATCTTCGTGGCACTGGTGGTGCTCGGCGTCATCGCCACCCTGTCGCTCAAGTCATTCGTCCCCGCCATGTCGGAAATTGACAAGACCTCCGTGGTGCTGGTTTCGACAGTCCTGTTTTTCATGTTCCGCATCCTCACGGTACAGGATCTTGAACAGATACCCTGGAATATCATCCTGCTGTTTGCCGGGGCCATGAGTATCGGCTTCTGTTTGTGGGAAACGGGCGCGGCGAAATGGATGGCAGTCAACTGGCTGGTCATGTTCCATCAATCCAGCTGGTTCGTGTTCGTGATGGGCATTGCCTTTTTTATTATGCTCATGACCAATTTCATCATGAATGTAGCCGCCATTGCGATCTCCCTGCCGGTCGCACTGGTGATCGCACCCTACCTGGGGGTGGCGCAGGAGGTGGTCCTGTTCGCCGCGCTGGCCGTGGCGGCCTGCCCCTACCTGCTGCTGGTCGGCGCCGCCCCAAATGCCATTGCCTACGACTCCGGGCAGTTCACCGCGGCCCAGTTTTTCAAGGCGGGCATCCCTGCCAGCCTGCTGCTGATGGCCGTGGTGGCACTCGCCGTCGGCATTGTGTGGCCCATCATGGGAATGCCGGTCACTACACTGTAAGGCTTGCCACAGTGACCACCCTGTCCGGCAGCTGGATTCCCGGAAACAAGACGGCCGGCGCGGAAATCCACGCCGGCCGTCTGTTGTGAATACCTCAGTCAGCGATTGCGAAGGAGTTGCTGCTATTCCTTATGCACGTCGTCATGCTTGCCATCACCTGGCCCCATTGCCTGCGGGTTGTCCAGGTTGTGCTCGAAGTCCTCACCGGGGTGTTCCACCGGGATATCCTGGAACTCCGCCTTGCTTGCCTCAGACTCGAAGTAGATCTTGAGTTCACCATCAATGATATAAGGCGCATTCTCGAGGTCAGTCACTTCATTGCCGGTGATCGGATCGGTCGTTTCAACAATCATTGCATGCCCTCCTTCTTCTTTAACAATGGCTTGATATAAGCATAGATACTATCAAGACGCTAGCAAATCGAAACCCCGAAAAAATTGACATGGATCAAAAGACCCCCCCTTTATTATGTGCTCCCTGCTGACGCTATAAAGCGCCCCGCACACACCGCAACAGTGCCACCCTGTTCACATAAACCCCATTAAATCGTGTACATGCCCGCATTCTGGTATTATGGCCGGCGCTCCCCAGACACCACGGGAAAGGACTCATGGGAACATCAGGCTTCGACCACTTCCAGCGCCAGCCAACCGGCTGCCGCGCACTTTACACCATGACCCTGCTGATCCTGGGTACGGGTTACCTGTTCGCCATTATTCAGACCTTCCATGTGCATGCCGGAAGGGACGGGAAACCGGGCCTGTCGCAAACCGACATCCAGCTGGCCTACAGCGGCTCCCAGGCGGATACCCGGCTGGAGACCGCCCTCAAGGGCCCCATGTCAGGGATGATCAAATCGGAAGATGCCGCCGTGATCAGTGGCTGGGTTCGCAGTGGCGCGGAAATGAAGGCGTACCAGGAAAATGTGCTGCCGCTGATGCAAGCACACTGCCTCAGCTGTCATGGCGGGGACACGGAAATGCGCAAGGCTAACCCCCACATCCCGAACCTGGACTCCTATGAGAACGTCATGAAGATGGTGAAGCTCGACACCGGGCAGGACGTCTACACCATGGTACGCGTGTCGCATATCCATCTGTTCGGCATGACCTTCATCTTCTTCATCATGGGCACGATCTTCCTGCACGCGCAGGTGAAGCCCAAATGGCTCAAATGCCTCATTATCATTACCCCCTTTATTGCCATCTTTGTGGATATCATGTCCTGGTACCTGACCAAGCTCTACCAACCCTTCTCGTGGGTGGTCTATAGCAGCGGGGTCTTCATGACGGCGGCATTCACCATCCAGTGGTTCACCTCGATCTACCAGCTGTGGTTCTACCGGCTGCCGGAAGAGATGGCAGACAGCGGGACCTAGCCTGCGCGCAGGCTTCGATTGAACAGAGGCCGCCACTCTGATATATGGTTATCCGCATCGAGTTGGTGTAACGTAAACACGCAGAGAAACACTTATCAGGGAGAATGAAATGCGTTCCAGTGTATTGATTATCGGTGTTGCCATCGCCACACCTTTGATGGGCACCGGCTGCAGCAAGCAGGTCAGTTATTCGGAGGATGTACAGCAGGTACTGAACGAGTATTGCGTCGAGTGCCACGACGGCAAGGGTGAGGGTTCCGAGGTGAGCGGTTTAGTCTTGACGAATTACGCCAACGTGATGACGGGCACCCGTTTCGGCCAGGTAATCGTCCCCGGGGACAGCGAGTCCAGCACCCTGTACCGGATCATCAGCGGCAAGGTCAGCCCCAAGATCGACATGCCGCCGACGAGTCCGGAATCCCTGGCCGTCGGGCGCGGACATGAACTCAAGGCCAGTCACATCGCAACCATCCAGAAGTGGATCGATCAGGGCGCACTCAACAACTAGTTTGAGCAAACCGGCCGCAGCGCGTGGCTCAGCCGGGTCATGCAGCTGCAGTCCGGCGGGTTTCGAATTCCAGACAATCACGACCGGCGTTGGCGGCAAGCCCGGGCGCTGGCGTTATCCGCCTGATTCTGAAGATTTTATTCTCGACGAACGCGGTCTGTCTGATATAACATTACAAATGTCCCACTACCTGTAAGGGTGTTCACACTATGATCATCGAAGACTGGATACTCGCTACTCTTGTTGTCCTGTTCATCCTGGCATGCGGCTGGCTCTACGTAATCTGGCAGAATACCCAGCGCTCGGAACATCAGATTCGCCAGGTCGTCTCGCAGCAGGCCCTGATCGGCGCCGATGTCAGTGCCCGCACCCTGTGCCATGCCGTGCATTACCTGTATCCCAGCATGCATGCGGGTGTCGACTTCGTCATCAAGCACGACGACCCTGAAAAGCCGCCCTATATTGCTGAATGGAACTCAACCCTCGACCAGCCCACTGATATCGAGCTCAAGCGGGCACTCGCCAAGATCTCTGATCATGGCCTGCTGGAAAATTACGCCATCCGCCGCCAGGGCGAGTATCCCGGTATCGGTGACCAGCTGGATGCGGCCTTCAAGGCCCGTCATGGCGACAAGACCGAACAAATGGAACAGGACAGGAAGATCCAGGAGATCAAGGACAAATACCCGAAGAACTCCGGGGAATGCGGCACGGCCTAGGGGTCAGGGGCAGCGGCTGAATGAACCTGCCCGCCCTGAACCAGCCCCCCACAGACCACGCGCGTTTCGGGAACCGGACTCCCCGCGGCAACCGCTCAATCAGGTATCGAATGGATGCCTGAGTATGATGGTATCGGCACGGTCCGGCCCGGTTGAGATGATATCGACCGGGGTGTCACAGAGCTCCTCGACCTTGCGCAGGTAGTCCTGTGCGACAGAAGGCAACTCCTCGAAACTGCCTGCGTCCAGGGTGGAATCCGACCAGCCCGGCATTTCAATGTACACCGGTTCGCACTGTTCGATCCTGTCGGCACCCGCGGGCGGGGTATCAATGGTCTTGCCATCCAGCCGGTAGGCAACGCAGATCTTGATGGTATCCATGCCATCCAGCACGTCGAGCTTGGTGATACACATGCCGGTCACGCTGTTGATGGCCAGCGAGCGCCGCAATGCGACGGTGTCCAGCCAGCCGCAACGGCGCTGGCGCCCGGTGGTCGCACCGAATTCATGCCCCTGCTCTCCCAGGTATTGGCCATCGGCGTCGAATAATTCAGTCGGAAACGGGCCGGCGCCGACGCGTGTGGTATAGGCCTTGACGATTCCCAGTATATAGTCGAGATCGCATGGACCCACCCCGCTGCCACTGGCCGCCCCGCCGGCGGTAGTCGTCGATGAGGTCACGTAGGGATAGGTACCGTGATCGATATCCAGCAAGGCGCCCTGGGCGCCCTCGAACATGATGTTCTTGCCCTCGGCACGCAGGCGGTGCAGCAGACCGGGCACATCATCTACCAGCGGAGCAATTTGCTCTCCCTGGGCCAGGGCCTCGTCAAGCACCTGCTCGTAATCCACCGGATCGGCCTTGAAATAATGCTGCAGGGCGTGGTTATGGTATTCCATGACCTCGCGCAGGCGTTCCTTGAAATGCCCCGGGTCGAGAAGTTCGCCCAGGCGCAACCCGCGGCGTGAGACCTTGTCCTCATAGGTCGGGCCGATGCCGCGACCGGTGGTGCCGATCGCCTTCTTGCCACGCGCCAGCTCACGGGCCTGGTCCAGTGCTATATGGTAGGGAAGAATCAACGGGCAGGATTCACTGATCCGGAGCCGGTCACGGGCCGGAATGCCTTTGCTGGCCAGCATCCCGACCTCCTCCAGCAGCGCGGTGGGTGACAGCACGACCCCGTTGCCGATCAGGCAGAGCACATCCTCGCGCAGGATTCCGGAAGGGATCAGGTGCAGGATGGTTTGTTCGCCATCGATGACCAGCGTGTGACCGGCGTTGTGACCGCCCTGGAATCGCACCACGGCGGAGGCCTTGTCGGTCAGCAGGTCGACAACCTTCCCCTTGCCCTCGTCACCCCACTGGGTGCCGATGATGACAACATTCTTACCCATGAAAATTCTCTCTGTAGTTATTAACGATCATTTATTCAGACCGCTTGCCTCGGGCAGCAGCCATCCTGTCCGTGTCTGCCAGTACGAGACCCTGCCCGTGCTACGAGACCGGTTTGACCAGCCAGGCCCCGTCTTCACGGATAATATGCCGGTCACAACCCAGGGCAGCGGCATCGCCCTGCTGTCCGGGCAGTTCGAAGATCACCCGCTCACCGGCCGCACGCAAGTTCCTGACAACATCAATCAGCGCGGGATCACTGTCTGCCGGTGAGTATATGGCGCCGGTGGGCAGGTCGTAATCACGCGCGCCGAGACCGACCAGGGTCCTGAGGTCCATACTGAATCCCGTGGCCGGGCGCGCCCCGCCGAATACCCTGCCGATATCGTTGTAGCGCCCACCGCGGGCGATTTCCTGGCCGCGCCCGGGAACGAAAACCGCAAACACCATGCCGGTGTGAAAGTTGTAGCCACGCAGCTCCGCCAGATCGAAGAACAGGGAGGTATCGGCACGGCTGCGCTGCATGACGTCCGCGATAGCACACAGGTTGTCGAGCGCCCCCATCACCTCGCTGCCGGCACCCGCCAGGGCCTCACGCGCGCTGGCCAGGATCCCGTGCCCGCCGTTCAGCTCCGCCAGGCAGGCCAGCCGCCTGGCCTGGTCTTCAGTGGCACTGCTCCCGGCAAGTATCTCGGCAATCTCGGTACTGGCCTTGCGCTGCAGGGCATCAAACAGGGCGGCTTCCTGCTGGCCGTCCAGCCCCGCCTCCGCGGCAAGGGCGCGAAATATCCCGACATGGCCAAGGTCCATGTGCACCTCGGTTATACCCATGACAGAGAGCGACTCCAGGACCAGCCTGAGTATTTCGACATCGCTTTCAATGCCGGCATGTCCGAACAGCTCGGCGCCCACCTGCAGCGGACTGCGGGTCCCGGCAAAACCCTCCGGACGGGTCCGCAGTACCGTACCCAGATAACACAGGCGCGAGGGCGCTGACCGCTTCAGCGGGTGCGCATCGATGCGCGCCGCCTGTGGAGTCATGTCGGCGCGCACGCCCATCATGCGTCCGGTCAACTGGTCCGTCAGCTTGAATGTCTGCAGGTCCAGGTCGTTGCCGGTCCCGGTGAGCAGGGATTCAAGGTACTCGATGAATGGCGGCATGATCAGTTCATAACCCCAGCCCAAAAACAGGTCGAGGATTTCGCGCCGGGCGCACTCCAGCCGCCAGGCCTCGGGTGGCAGGGCCTCTTCAATGCCTTCCGGCAACAGCCATTGGTCTTTATTGCTCATCTTTCCGGTAACCGTGATTTTTTAGCGCACCAGGTACAGCAGGACAACACCACTGGCCATGCTGATCAGCCCCGTGATTCTCAGGGTCCTGTCGTTGATTTGTGAAACTGTTTCCAGCATCCTGCGCATCGCTGCCGGACTGATAAACGGGATGATCCCCTCGATCACCAGCACCAGGGCCAGGGCTGCAAGCAAGTCATCCCACACCGGCATCATTCATCCGCAAAAAAA
>CAMYJZ010000076.1 GCA_947258845.1 uncultured Ectothiorhodospiraceae bacterium
TGCTCAAGACACTGCAAGAATATTACGAATAACCAGAGACTGCAGAGCTATCAGGCCCAGCAGGCGAGAGGAAGAAAACGCAAGCTGGAACTGATCAGGATAATGGGTGCGCGGTGCGAAGAATGCGGGTACCGCAATAATTACTCTGCTCTTGAATTTCACCATGTAGATCCCGGGGAGAAGGCATTTCAACTCGATCTACGATCGCTTTCCAACAGAAGCTGGGAAATAATTCTTGCAGAGGCGGATAAGTGCAGATTGCTTTGCTCGAACTGCCATGCTGAGCTGCATAATCCTGACTGCGGACTATAAATTTCCGGCCACGTGACAGGTGGTCGGAAATTATTTGCTCATTCCACTTCCAGAAAGCTGCGCAGCGGCTCGGAACGGGTCGGGTGGCGCAGCTTGCGCAGTGCCTTGGCCTCGATTTGTCGGATGCGTTCGCGGGTGACATCGAACTGCTTGCCGACCTCTTCCAGTGTGTGGTCGGTGTTCATGTCGATACCGAAGCGCATGCGCAGTACCTTGGCCTCGCGCGGCGTCAGTCCGGAAAGCACGCCCTGGGTGGCCTCTTTGAGGCCCTCCATTGAGGCAGAGTCAATCGGTGAGGAAATGTTGATGTCCTCTATGAAGTCGCCGAGGTGCGAGTCCTCGTCGTCACCGATCGGTGTCTCCATGGAGATCGGCTCCTTGGCGATCTTCAGGACTTTGCGGACCTTGTCCTCCGGCATCTCCATGCGTTCAGCCAGTTCTTCCGGTGTCGGCTCACGACCGATCTCTTGCAGCATCTGCCGGGAAATACGGTTGAGCTTGTTGATGGTCTCGATCATGTGCACCGGGATGCGAATGGTGCGCGCCTGGTCGGCAATCGAGCGGGTAATGGCCTGTCGGATCCACCAGGTTGCATAGGTGGAGAATTTGTAGCCGCGTCGGTATTCGAATTTGTCGACGGCCTTCATCAGGCCGATGTTGCCCTCCTGGATCAGGTCGAGGAACTGCAGGCCGCGGTTGGTGTATTTCTTCGCGATCGAAATTACCAGGCGCAGGTTGGCCTCCACCATTTCCTTTTTGGCGCGGCGTGCCTTGGCCTCGCCAATCGACATGCGGCGGTTGATGTCCTTGATCTCCGCGATGGGCAGGTGTGCATCGTCCTGCAATGCGATCAGCTTGTTTTGTGCGCGCAGGATTTCGTCGCGGAACTGGGCCAGATGCGTCGAGTATTTATGTCCGGCCTTGATCTGGTTATCAACCCACTTGGGATCCGACTCGTTGTTCGGGAAGGAGGTGATGAAATCCTTGCGCGGCATGCCGGCCTTGTTGACGCAGATGTCCATGATGGCCCGTTCGTTGGTGCGAATGCGGGCAATAGTGCGGCGCAGGTTGGCGGTCAGGATCTCGACAATGCGCGGTACCAGCTTGAGTGTTGCAAACTGGTCAATCAGCTGCTTGCGGAGTTTTTCCACGCGTGCGGCATTGTTGCCGCCCTTTTCGACCGCCTTCTGGAACTGGCCGTAGATCTTGGCCATCTGGCCAAATACCTTGCGTGCCTCCTCGGGATCGGGGCCGGTATCGATAACGACCGTTTCTTCCTCGTCATTATTTTTCGAGTCGTTGGCAGCAGCAGGTGGCGTTACGGGCTGGGGGGGCTCTTCGACGGCATTGGGATCGACAAAGCCGCTGATGAGGTCGTTGAGGCGCATGTCGCCTGCCTCGACCCGCTCGAAACCTCGCAGCAGGGTCGCGGTGGATTCGGGATAGGACCAGAGTGCAGCCAGGACCTGGCCCAGGCCGTCCTCGATCCGCTTGGCGATAATAATCTCGCCCTCACGGGTAAGGAGTTCGACCGTGCCCATTTCGCGCATGTACATCCGTACCGGGTCAGTGGTCCGTCCGAATTCACTGTCAACCGTCACCAGGGTCGCCGCGGCCTCTTCTGCGGCATCCTCGTCAGCCGAGTCCTTGGTGCTGGCCAGTACCAGCGAGTCGGCATCCGGCGCCACTTCGTGCACCACGATACCCATGTCATTGATCATCGCGATGATGTCTTCGATCTGTTGCGGATCGACGATATCTTCGGGGAGGTGATCATTCACCTCGGCATAGGTCAGGAAACCCTGCTCCTTGCCCTTTTCAATGAGCAGCTTCAGTTGTGATTGCTTATCTTGATCCATAGTGATCCGCTGGCATGCAGGATGCCTGTCGATTGTTTCCTGGAAACTGGGAAAAATTAATCATTCAGTATAATCTAATAGATAGTAGCTGGCCAAGAGAAAAACAAGAGCTGCCGCAGTCGTTTCTGTCGCTCATGCCCCGGAGCCGGGCACCGATCCACGCATCTGGAGCAGCTCCTTAAGTTCCTGTTTTTCCTTGTTATCCAGAGGCTTCTGTTGTTCATTTTCCAATAACTGGCTAATCCGGCGTTCGGTCACCTGCCGGGAGAGCTGCTCAAGCAGGCCGTTCAGCTCGGCTGCCAGATCCAGGTCCTCGGCCAGCGGATTCCAGTGCGCCAGCTTCTCGAGGTGACGCGCCTCATCGCGGCCGCGCCAGTGCTCCAGGATCGCGCCGGTATTCAGACCCGGCTGGCGCTGCAACAGTTCCAGTAATTCGGTCAGCAGTGCCAGGCCGGGCACACTCTCCCGGGACCGGAACGGAATGTCCTCGACGGCCTCTGCCAGTGCCGGTTGATACAGCAACAGGGCGATGGCTTCCCGCACCGGTGATTTCTCCGCCCTGGCCGGTGCCCTCGCGGGGGTATCGACTGGCGGCCGCGATTCATGAGCCGCCTCGAGCCGTGCCGACAGGCGTACCGGATCGGTGTGGGCAATGTCGGCCAGCCGTTCGATCATCATCTGGTGAAAGACGCTGTCCGGCAGGCGGGCCAGCAGCGGGCGCGCCTGGTCAACCAGGCGTGCCCGGCCATCGATACTGTTGATGTCCAGCTGGCTGGCAAGGTGGTCGAACAGGAAATCCGATAGCGGCACCGCCTCGGCGATCCGCTGTTCGAAGGCCTGCTTGCCGATCTTGCGCACCAGGGTGTCGGGGTCTTCACCCTCGGGCAGAAACAGGAAACGCGCCTCGCGCCCGTCGCGCAGGACCGGCAGGGCATTCTCGAGCGCCCGCCAGGCGGCGGCACGTCCCGCACGGTCGCCATCGAAGCAGAACACCACCTCGGGTACGGTGCGGTAGAGGCGCTCCAGGTGATCCGGCGTGGTGGCCGTGCCCAGTGTCGCCACCGCGTAGTTGATATCGAACTGGGCCATGGCCACCACGTCCATGTAACCCTCCACCACCAGGATGCGCTCGAGCTTGCGCACGGCCTTGCGGGCCTCGAACAGGCCGTAGAGCTCGCGGCCCTTGTGGAATACCGTCGACTCCGGACTGTTGAGGTATTTCGGTGTTTCATCACCCAGGACGCGGCCGCCGAAGCCTACCGTGCGCCCGCGCCGGTCATGGATGGGAAACTGGATCCGGTCACGGAAACGGTCATACATGCCGCTGGCGTCGCTGCGTTCGATGACCAGGCCGGTTTCGATCAGGCCGGCCCTTGTTTTCTGGTCTTTACCCAGGGTCCTGGTGAGGTTGTCCCATCCGGGCGGGGCAAAGCCGATGTTAAAGCGTGCGGCGACCTCGCCGGTCAGGCCGCGGGCCTTGAGGTAATCCACGGCGCGATCCGCCTGTGGATGACTGCGCAGCTGTTGCCGGTAAAACCCGGCCGCCGCCTCCAGCAGGTCATAGAGCGGCTGGGTTGTGGACTGCGGGGCCGCGTCGCTAACGGCCTCGTGCGGGACTTCCAGGCCGGCCAGGTGGGCCAGGTCTTCCACGGCCTCCGGGAATTCCATATGTTCGTATTCCATCAGGAAGCTGATGGCCGTGCCGTGTGCCCCGCAGCCGAAGCAGTGGTAGAACTGCTTGACCTGGCTCACGGTGAAGGAGGGGGTCTTCTCATTATGAAACGGGCAGCAGGCCTTGTACTCGCGACCGGCCTTTTTCAGCGGTACACGCGTATCGATGACATCGACGATGTCGATGCGGGTCAGCAGTTCATCGATGAACGCTTGGGGAATCCGGCCAGCCATGCGGGGTAGAGTAAGAGGGAAGTGGGTGGATGGAAAGATTAAAGATTAAGATTCACCGCAGAGACGCAAAGAGCGCAGAGAAAATCAAAATTATAGTTATGTAAAAATATATAGTAATAACTAATAAATATAAATATTATATTTATTACAGATAGTTATTTTAGCGATGACTGCCAGCGCGCTCTTCCCTGGAGGGATAGAATAGAGAGGTATATATTGAAACGCTTTACCCTGCGCCCGCTGCGTCTCTGCGGTGAAATGTGTTTGCTTAAGCCTGGCTAGCCCAGGCGGGCCTTGATCAGGGCGCTCACGGCACCCATGTCGGCGCGGCCCTGGAGTTTGGGCTTCAACTGGCCCATGACCTTGCCCATGTCCTTGATGCTGGAGGCGCCGGTCTGTTCCATGGCGGCCTCGATGAGGGCGTTGATCTCGGCTTCGCCCAGCTGTTCGGGGAGGAATTCCTGGATGATTTTGAGTTCGGCGGCTTCCTGGTCCACCAGGTCGGTACGGCCGGCCTTTTCGAACTGGCTGATGGACTCGCGGCGCTGCTTGGCCATCTTGTCGAGGACGATTGTGACCTGGGCATCGTCGAGCTCAATTCGCTCATCAACCTCTCTTTGCTTGATCGCGGCCAGGATGAGGCGGATCACCCCCAGGCGCGACTTGTTCCCGCCGCGCATGGAGTCCTTCATATCCTGCTGAATACGGTCCTTCAGGGACATGGCAGGGAAACAGGCTGGATCAGTAGAGACGAACGCGACGTGCGAGTTCGCGGGCGACCTTTTTCTGGGTGCGTTTGACGGCGGCGGCCTGCTTGCGCTTGCGTTCCTGCGTGGGCTTTTCGTAGAACTCACGACGCCGCACCTCGGCGAGAATGCCGGCCTTTTCGCAGGCGCGCTTGAAGCGTCGGATGGCAATTTCAAACGGCTCGTTGTCTTTTACACGTACGTTAGGCATACAAATTCCAAAAGTTAATCAGCTCGTTAGATCGAGGGCTGCGAATTGTATACAGGTCGACCAGAAAAGGCAAAAAGTTCCTTGTGTTACAGGAACCGGCGTAGATAATCCCCCCATGCGTGTACTCGGCATCGAGACTTCATGTGACGAAACCGGGGTGGCCCTCTACGACGGGGAGGCCGGCCTGGTGGCGCATGCCCTGTACAGCCAGGTTGCGCTGCATGCCCGCTACGGCGGGGTGGTGCCCGAACTGGCATCCCGGGATCATGTTCGCAAGTTATTGCCTTTAATACAAAAATTGATGGACGAGGCGGGCGGCGGTGATGTCGACGGGGTGGCCTATACCGCCGGTCCGGGCCTGGTCGGTGCCCTGCTGGTGGGGGCGATGACCGGACGTGGCCTGGCCTGGTCCTGGGGGGTGCCGGCGATCGCCGTGCACCACATGGAGGGCCACCTGCTGGCGCCCATGCTGGAGCCGGACCCGCCCGGGTTTCCGTTCCTGGCACTCCTGGTCTCCGGCGGGCACAGCCTGCTGGTCGAGGTCGGCGGGGTGGGGCGCTACACGGTGCTGGGCGATTCCATCGACGATGCCGTCGGCGAGGCCTTCGACAAGACCGCCAAGTTGCTGGGTCTGCCTTACCCGGGCGGGCCGGCGCTCGCGGAACTGGCACTCAAAGGCGATCCTGCGCGCTTTACCTTCCCGCGCCCCATGACCGACCGCCCCGGCCTGGATTTCAGTTTCAGCGGACTAAAGACCTTCGCCCTCAATACCTGGCGCGAGTCCGCGCAGACCGACCGGGACCGGGCGGACATCGCGCGCGCCTTCGAGGACGCCGTGGTCGACACCATGGCGATCAAGTGCCGCCGGGCCGTCAGGCAGACGGGGATCCACACGCTGGTGGTCGCCGGCGGGGTGGGCGCCAACCGTTCGCTGCGGGAGCGCCTGGCCGAACTGATGGAAGGCGAGGGCGGGCGCGTCTACTACCCGCGGCCGGAATTCTGCACCGACAATGGCGCGATGATCGCCTACGCCGGTTTCCAGAGACTGGCAGCCGGCCAGGCCGAGCCGCTCAACGTGAAGGCCATGCCGCGCTGGTCGCTGGAGGAACTCAAACCGGCGGATGCGTGAGACCTTAAGGGAGACTGGTAGGAGCACCTCTCAGGGGCGATAGTTATTCGGTTAACCACGCAGACTATTAATCGCCACGGAATCCACGGAAAGATAAAACCAAAATAGTTATAAAAGCCACGGAATCACACGGAAGAACACGGAATTAAAATTTGCAGAATGGGTTTGAGGAAAAAGGGGACAGATTTATTTTTTTAAATAAATCTGTCCCCTTTTTTGTTTTTTTCAGCCTGAAACTTCCAGGAACCGTGAATAGTTTACAGATTTCCAGCCAACTACCTTGCAGCGAACTGGCACCGGTCCTGCCAGTATGTAGTCGTGGAAATTCAACCGGGGAGAATTGAGATGACAGCGCGTTTACAGCCACCCTGTACAGATAAAGCGGGGTGCGCGATGGATTGCAGAAACATCAATTTGCTCACGACATTGTCAAAACTCGCAATAGCGCTGGTGATGGGTATTGTGGTGATGGCGGTTTCACTGCTGGGTTAACGCAGGTCCGCGTTGAAAACGGAAAAAGGGGGCCGATTTATTTTTTGCAGGTTAGCCGGGCCCCATGTTTCTATCCAGCATTAAATAAATCTGTCTCCTTTTTGCACCCTGCAAACTACGAGTTCGGTGAATATCAGCCTTCGCGTTCTGCTTCCCTGTCCGAGCGCAGGCGGATCTTCTTCTCGGTGCCATTCAGCAGGTTGGCGATGTTCTCGCGGTGGCGCCAGAACAGGATGATGGTGATGGCGGCCATTACGGCGATGAAAGACGGCTCTGGCCTGAGCCACCAGAACACGCCCGGGGCCAGCAGCATGGCGGTAAGTGCCGCCAGCGAGGAATAGCGAAACAGCAGGGCCATGACCAGCCAGAGTGCGGTGACGGTCAGGCCAACCGGCCAGGAAAGGCCGAACACCACGCCCAGGGCCGTGGCTACGCCCTTGCCGCCCTGCAGGCCGAAAAAGATGGGGTAGAGGTGGCCGAGGAAGGCCGCCAGGGCGACAGCCGCCTGGATGACGGGGTCGGCGCCCAGTGCGCGTGCCAGCAGGACCGGCAGCAGGCCCTTGAGCATGTCGCCCACCAGGGTGATGAAGGCCGCCTTCTTGCCTCCGAGTCGCAGGACGTTGGTCGCGCCGGGATTGCGCGAGCCCTCGGTGCGCGGGTCGGGCAGGCCCATGAGTTTGCAGGTCACGATGGCGGCCGAGATGGACCAGGAATAAGTCGGTGATCATGGGCGCCCATTGGAATCGCTCAGCCCGCCGAGGTCAAGCGCCGGTTGGACTGACCGGCGCGCACCGGCTGGCCAAGGCGGCGTCAAGCCTCTATATTGGCGACACATTCAACCGGGTGCGGGTATTATGGATATCGTCTTTATCAGTGATTTGCGGATCGAAACCATCATCGGGATCTATGGCTGGGAGCGCAAGGTCAAGCAGACCGTGAGCCTGGATCTGGAAATGGCCGCGGACATCCGCAAGGCGGCGGCCACCGACAGCATCGAGGACACGCTGAATTACAAGGCGGTGGCGAAACGCCTGATCGCCTTCGTGGGCGAGAGCGAGTTTCAGCTGGTCGAGACCATGGCGGAGCGCATCACTGAGATCGTCCTCGAGGAATTCAACGTGAGCTGGGTGCGTCTGAAGCTGCACAAGCCGGGCGCAGTACGCGGATCGCGCGATGTCGGGGTCCTGATCGAGCGAGGCACGCGGGAGCCGGCTTGATGGCGCGCGTGTACCTCAGCCTGGGCAGCAATATCGACCGCGGGCAGCATATCGCCTCGGCGCTGGAGATGCTGGCCGGGGCCTTCGGGCCGCTTAATCAGTCCTCGGTTTATGAAAGCGAGGCCGTCGGTTTCGACAGCCCGGCCTTCTACAACCTGGTCGTCGGCTTTGACACCGACGAGTCACCGCGCGCCGTGCAGC
>CAMYJZ010000077.1 GCA_947258845.1 uncultured Ectothiorhodospiraceae bacterium
GGCGGGGAGGGCAACCGCAGCGGCGCCGGCCTGGGGCTGGCCATTGCCCAGCGTATCGTCGAACTGCACGGCAGCAGGATCTCGGTGAGAAGCGCTGTCAACCGGGGCTCCGAGTTCGACTTCAGTCTGCCGGTGCACCACCTCGCCGCCTCCTGATTTCCTGTCTTCCCGACCGTCTTCCTGTCAAAGAAAAATCCCCGGTCCTCGCGGAGGGCCGGGGATTTCAGTGTAATGCCAACCGGTGACTGCTGGATCAGCAGCCGTGCCGGCCCGATTCCCTTAAACTTATCGCAGCAGCGGACATACGAAGTAGTGTTCCGCGTCCATGATCTCGATATGGCCGAGCTCTTGATGTGCGAGAACAGCCTCGGCATTGGTCAGTTCGAAATCGGCCGTACCATCGTCATCCATATCATGTACAGCGAGGCCCTGTGTGGTAAACATGACCATCTTCACGTCCCAGCGACCGCCATTGTAGTCCCGGTCACCGGGGGCGCTTTCGGCAACCGCACGCTGGCCCATCAGGCCGCTCATTCCGAAGTTGTACAAGGCATCGGTCGAATGCGCGGGGGGTGATCTAAAATTCGTGTCCGTCAGGATGGTGTCGTAGATGGTGTCGTTTGCCCAGATCGCATCCTGGACCCGCATCGCCCGGTCCGCAAATACGTTACTGGCAAGAACGCCCAGCAGGGCAGGTAAAAAAATACTGGCAACAAGTTTGTTCGTCATGATGTGGCTCTCCTTTATAGTCTGGAATAATTATCTCTTGATCGGAAAAATACCGACTTCTGCGGCGCCTGCCGCAACAGGCATGCGCGCCAGCACAACAACCCCAATTGATCTGTAGGCTGAGGTCTCACCAGAAAGGTTAGTGAGCAGATGTCACAGAATATTCACAGGCCGATAACAACTCGATAACAGGGAAAGAAGTCGAGGCAGGTGTTAGCGATAATTGTTATTTATCAACAGATCCGGGTTTATCACACTGCCGAGCGGTATGTCGTACCGGCTGAATGGGTTACAGTCGCGCACCCTCTTGACAAGACCATTCCAGCTACCGGAAAGGCTGCGCAAGTCGGGTCAAGTCGCGACAGCTACGAACCCGGCAAGTTAGAAAGGATGAGAGGTCTGTAACCGGATGCTCGGCAGCGACATCCGTGGAAGGGCTGTCAGGGGTGCTGGTATTTGCGCGCGCTGCGCACCATGGAATGCACGCGCGCCATATGTCGTCCCATGCTGGTGAGCACCTGGCGTTCCACGTCGTCGAGGACGCGTCGCCGGTCGCAGGCCTCGATGCTACCGCCGGCATTGCAGATATTCAGGACAAACTTGTCCATGCAGGCCGGCAGTTCCGTCTCGGCGCAACCCAGGCAGCCATCCTCTATGGGGTCGCATGCCAGTGCGGCAACCGGAATGAGTGTCCCCAGCAGCAGGAGTCCGTAAAATGCATTCATTGTTATTAACTTCATGACATGTCTCGATTAATCAAGTTATTTCATCCCCTGACCGGGGGGCGCGTGTCCGATACTTGAAGCCTAATACATAGTGACGGCAGGGCGTAAGCAATTATTTAGGTAAAAAATGAGGTAAAAAATGGGGATATTCCATATTCTCATTACCAGGGCCATATGAGAACGCAGAATGTCCCCTTTCCGCGGCGGTTGGCCGTGCAGCGGTTTTGTCATTAGAATCGTCAGGATCACGTATCCGTCCGATACATCATGCAGGGATAACAACAGCAGCCGGGGAAGCTGCGATCACTTCCGGAGGAGCCCCATGTCCGATTCCATCAAGTACACGCTCGACGAGCATGACATTCCCAAGTCCTGGTACAACATCGTTGCCGACCTGCCGAGTCCGCCGCCACCGGTGCTGCATCCCGGTACCACGCAGCCGATCGGTCCGGACGACCTGGCACCGATCTTTCCCATGGCGGTGATCGAGCAGGAGGTCAGCACGGAGCGCGAGATCGAGATCCCGGAGCCGGTGCGTGATGTCTACCGCCAGTGGCGCCCGACGCCGCTGTACCGCGCGCGGCGCCTGGAGCAGGCGCTGGATACCCCGGCCCGCATCTACTACAAGTACGAAGGTGTCAGCCCGGCCGGCAGCCACAAACCCAACACTGCAATCCCGCAGGCGTTCTACAACAAGCAGGAAGGCATCAAGCGCATTGTCACCGAGACCGGGGCCGGGCAGTGGGGTTCGGCGCTCGCCATCGCCGGTGCCTTCTTCGGCATCGATGTCGAGGTGTTCATGGTCAAGGTCAGCTTCCATCAGAAGCCCTATCGCCGCACTTTCATGGAGAGCTTCGGCGCCCAGTGCATTGCCAGCCCCAGTGACCTCACCGCCTCGGGGCGCGCCATCCTCGAGGAACACCCGGACAGCACCGGCAGCCTGGGCATCGCCATCAGCGAAGCGGTGGAGCGGGCCGTGCAGCGCGACGACAGCAAGTACGCGCTGGGCAGCGTGCTCAACCACGTCCTGCTGCACCAGACGGTTATCGGCCAGGAGGCCCTGCGCCAATTCGAGCACGCCGATGATTACCCCGACGTGGTGGTGGGCTGCACCGGCGGCGGCAGCAACTTCGCCGGTATCGCCTTTCCCTTCCTGGGCGAACGCCTGCGTGGCGGTGCCGCGACCGAGTTCGTCGCCGTGGAGCCGGCGGCCTGCCCGACCCTGACCAAGGGGAAATATGCCTACGACTTCGGCGACACCGCCCACCTGACTCCGCTGGTGAAGATGCACACCCTGGGTTCGACCTTCGTGCCGCCGGGATTTCATGCCGGCGGCCTGCGCTACCACGGCATGGCGCCGCTGCTGAGCCACATCACCGAGCTCGACTACATCAAGCCGCGTGCCTACCAGCAGCTGGCGTGTTTCGAGGCCGGCCTGCAGTTCGCGCAGGCGGAAGGTATACTGCCCGCGCCCGAGGCCAACCATGCCGTCAAGGGCGCCATCGACGAGGCGTTGAAGTGCAAGGAGGAGGGGGCGAGCCGCTGCATCCTGTTCAATCTGTGCGGCCACGGCCACTTCGACATGCAGGCCTACCGCGACTACATGGACGGCAAGCTCACCGACCAGGTCTACGAGGAGTCCGAGATCGCCATGGCGCTCGCCGGCCTGCCCTCGGTGGCCTAGAAAACAGGAAATGTTTTTTTAATCAAGCGCGGTGTAATCCATGAATGAAATGACACAGCAGTTAATCGACTGGGTGGCCACTGTGGCCCCGAACCGTTTTGTACAGGCGCTGATCGTTGCGGTTGTCTTCCTGGCGCTGGCCAAGATCGTCAACCTGTTCATCAACCGGGTGATCCGCCGGCTCGCAGGTCGCACCCGCGGCCAGTTCGATGACCAGCTGATCGACATGATCGAGCAGCCCATCTTCCTGACGGTGGTGTTCATCGGCCTGTCGATTGCCACCAAACTGCTGGCGCTGCCGGATGCGGCCAACACCGTGACCCTGGCGATGCTGACCACGATCGTGGTCTTCATCTGGTCTGCCTTCCTGATTCGCCTGACGCGGCTGGTGCTGTCCGCCATCAGCGAGCTGCCCGATCGCTTCAGGATGGTACAGAAACAGACCCTGCCGCTGTTCAACAACCTGGCGACCATCATCATCATCGCCGGCGCCCTGTATTTCGTGTTCATTGCCTGGAAGATCGACATCACGGCCTGGGTTGCCTCCGCCGGTATCCTCGGCATCGCCATCAGCTTCGCCGCCAAGGACACCCTGTCCAACCTGTTCTCCGGGGTCTTCATCCTGGCCGATGCACCCTATAAGATCGGCGACTTCATCATCCTGGACTCGGGCGAGCGCGGCATGGTGACCCACATCGGCATCCGCAGCACCCGCTTGCTGACCCGCGATGACGTGGAGATCACCATTCCCAACGGCGTCATGGGCAACGCCAAGATCACCAACGAGGCGGGCGGGCCCTACGCGAACCGTCGCATCCGCGTGAAAGTCGGGGTCGCCTACGGTTCCGACATCGACCACGTGCGCGCGACCCTGATGGACGTGGCGGGGAACCATGCCGCCGTGTGCAAGGATCCCGAGCCGCGCGTGCGCTTCCGTTCCTTCGGCGACTCGGGGCTGGATATTGAACTGCTGTGCTGGATCGACGAGCCGGTGCTGGCCGGCCGGGTGCTGGATGCGCTCAATACCGAGGTCTACAAGCGTTTCCTGGCCGAGGGCATCGAGATCCCCTATCCGAAGCGCGATGTCTACCTCTATTCGCAGCCGCAACCCGCCGCCGGCGGCACCGACTGAAAGAGGGAACATTCAGCCTTTTCTATTTCTCACTTCCGCCATTCCCTCTCGAGGGGGAATGGTGTGAAACGGGAAAACCAGGTTGTCCGCCCACACCCTCATTAACCATCCGTGGGCGTGCCGTGCGGACCACCCAGCCCCGATATTCCTGTCAGAAGCCGACTCCCACGCCGCCGCCCCAGTGACCGCCGCTGCCCACACCGACACCGAAGTGGACGTTGCTGCCTCTATACCCCCGGTCCCTGGGCCATAGATGGACTTGCCTGGCGTCGATGACCGGGTAGGTATAGTCCGATGCGTCGACCCGACCGGGCCGGGTGCCGGCCAGCTTGCCGACCGTGGTGATCAGCCGGCCTTCGGCATAGCTGGCCGGTTCCAGGAACCCTGCCTGTTCCAGGATGAAGCGTCCCAGGGGATCACGGTCGCGCTGCGGGCGCCTGTCGGTGTCGAGCGGGTAGGCCAGCACCTCGACCCGGGTGCTGTTTTTCAGGTTAGTGGTGGTCAGGATGACGCCGCCCCACAGCACATATTTCCCCCGAGCCGGTTGCGGATCGGCGGCGACACCCTGCGGTGTCAGGGCGCGGTCGACCCCGCCGGTATTGAAGGTGGGACCGCTGGCGCAGGCGCCCAGCAGCAGGAGCGGTATGAGTAACAGGAAGTAGCGACTCAGCATGGTGTTTACGGTCAGTGCCTGTGGTGGTGATGGTAGGGGTAGGCATTCGGATACCACGGATCATGCCACCACGGCCAGTGGTACCAGGGGTCGTACCAGGGGTCGTACCAGGGATCATTGTAGCCATAGGGCCGTTCGATCACCTTGGGCCAAAGATACCAGGCCTTCGCCTGGACCACGGGATAGGTATAGGGGTATTCCCCGACCTGGCCGGCCTCGGTGCGCAGCAGGGTGCCGGTGACAGTGACCCGCCGATCGGGGGCATAGACCTTCGGATCCAGGAATTCGGGCACGATGGCGATGAACCGCCCGGCGCTGTCATCGGTGATCCCGGGTTTCCCGTCCTTGTTCAGGGGCCGTCCCAGTACAATCAGCCGGGTGGTATCGGCCCGGTTCGCGGTCTCGATAATGGAGCCGCCCCAGCGCAGCTGCCGCCCCAGGTAGTCGGTTGCCTGTTCGCGCACCTGCGCCAGCGACGGATTGTCGGCCGGCGCTTCCCGGATGATCTGCGGGATTTGCGAGGCGCAGGCGCTCAGCAGCAGGGCGATCAGCAGCGCGGCAGCCGTCATTGCAAGGCGGTATGGCATGCTAATAGTCCAGGTCAAGCATGCAGGGCGCGCCCCTGTGCACCCGCCCGTGTTTCTGCCTTTAACCGTCATCCTGAGATGATTTGTTGAACAGGCGCTCGAGTTCTGCACGGGCACGGTCGGATTCCGGTTTGCCGACGGCCTCGTTTGAGTCCTGCGCCGTTGCATCATCGGGCGACTTTTCGAACAGCGAATCCAGTTCCTTGCGGGCGTCGCTATCGGCATTCTGTTCCCCGGGTGTAAAGGCGCCCGGCCGGGGCTTGAAGTACTGGCAGAAATTGGCCCGTTCACGGTCCAGCGGCGGCTCGGCATGATCGTGGTCGCAATAGCCGGTCATGCGCGGATTCCAGGACCAGCACAGGCGGCACGCGTGCAGGTCCGCCTGGCAGCGGCGGCACTGCTCCAGGCGTGTGATCGGTCGCTGATCCGGCTTCACCGCCGCACCGCAGCGCCAGCATACGATCGGTTTCCCCATGACAGTGCCAGTTTAGCAGTGAAATAAACAAGGGAACATTCCGGTTTTTCTGCCCCCGGATTACCCGTTTGCCGGAAAGGCGAAGTGTCCACCATTACCCTGTTTTCTGCAGGCAAGCGGGAAGTGCTGGTATCGTCGCCGCTAATCGGGTATATCCACGAACTGACCCTCAACCCGGATTACCACAAACCATGTCGCACCGACTCGCTGTCCAGCCACTGCTCCTGCCGCTTATCCTCATCCTGCTGCTGCCGGTCCCTGTCCCGGCGCAGGAGGAGGCCGCTGTCGCTGCAGTAGATCGTTCACAGTTACAGGACACCATCGATACGCTGCAGTCGCTGCTTCAGCTCCAGACCGAACTCAAACGGGACATCCAGGACCTCAACCGGCAGCTGCTGGCCGCCCAGACCGAGGCCGAGAAGAAGGACATGCAGGCGCAGCTGGACAAGCTGGAGACCGACCTTGAGACGACCGCCGAGAACCTGAAGGGCATCGCCGCCGGGGCGGACATCACCAGCCTGCGGGTCGAGGAGGAAAAGAAATTCAGCCTGCAGGAGGAGCTGTTTTCGCTGCTCAAACCCGCACTGAAAGAGATGAGGGACATGACCAGTCATGTCCGCCTCAAGTCAGAGCTCAAGGACAAGATCGCCTACTTCCAGGATAAATTACCGGTCGCCGAGCTTGCCGTGGCCAACCTCACAGTCCTGCTGCACGAGAACGAGAACGCGGACCTGGAGCGACAGCTGGAGGGGATGCTGGCGGATTGGCGCAAGCAGTTGACGGTCATCAAGAGCGAGCTGCAGTCCGCCGAGCTGAAGCTCGAAACACTCGAGGGGGCCGAGGTCTCGCTGGCGGAGGCCTCGCAGAGCTACCTGAAGTCCTTTTTCCAGCGGCGTGGTCTCTACCTGGCCCAGGCCATACTGGTTGTGATGGGTATCCTGCTGCTGTCCCGCCTTAGCTACAAGGTGATGCTGAAGCTGCTGCCCGGCTACCGTGTGGAGCACCGCAGTTTCCGCATTCGCCTGCTGGACCTCATGCACCGGATCGTCACCGTCGTCCTGGCGATCATGGGTCCGATGGTGGTGTTCTACGTGGCGGAAGACTGGGTTCTGTTCAGTCTCGGCATACTGCTGCTGCTCGGTATCGGCCTGACCCTGCGCCATGCCCTGCCGCGATACTGGCAACAGATCCAGCTGTTTCTCAATGTCGGCTCGGTGCGCGAGGGG
>CAMYJZ010000078.1 GCA_947258845.1 uncultured Ectothiorhodospiraceae bacterium
GGCCCCCTCTTTGGTGGCCGCCAGGTTTTCACCAACATTCTTGCGATCGTCGCAAGAATGTTGGTGAAAACCTGGCGGCCACCAAAGAGGGGGCCGTCGTTGACGGTGCGGATGTTCTCATATGCAGCCATTTCTGACGTCCTTTGCAAATGTTGATGGTGAAGCGCCATGCTTACAAGGGCGCACTTGCCAAGGAAAGTGGCGGCCTGACGCTGGGAGAATACCAGTTCCTGACTGACCCGCTTATAGATGAATGCGAAAACTTTGTACCGCCCGATAATGATCCTGAGGCCGTCTGCGACCTTACACGCTTTGCGCAACTGCTCGCCGATATTGATTCATTGGAGGGTGATGAACTGGAGGCTGCATTACTTGAAATGGCACAACTGATCGCTGGCAACGAGCTACTCGAGACTTATGCTTCCTATAGGGACTATGCGCCCGGTCATGTGCCCGAGCAGCACCTGCTGCCCTGGGATGTCAACCAGTCAGATACTGATGCTGATCAATCGGATCTTGACGCGACACCTGCCAAGGTGATCTCCATTGAGACAATCGACCTCGAGACCAAGGGGCTGCCTATATTTGGTAGTAGCATCATCTGGACGGACATAAAACAGTAGGCATCACCATATAATGCACACGGTCGGCTACACACGACCGTGTGTGTTTAACCAATCTCAGGCGGATAGAAATGAAGAATCGGGACAAGGATAATGGCTTCACCCTGATCGAACTGATGATCGTGGTCGCGATCCTGGGTATTGTCGTGGCCTTCGGCTATCCCGCCTACCGCGACCAGGTCATCAAATCACGGCGCGCGGAGGGCATGGGTGAGTTGCTGGAACTAGCGGACAGGATGGAGCGGTATTACTCGGACCAGGGCAGTTATGCTGGCGTCTGTGCCGCAGAAATATTTGGTGGCTCGTGCGCTGATGACTCTGGAAAGCACACCACAGAAAAAGGCAACTACAAACTCAGCATAACAGCTCAGGACGCTGTTTCCTTCGCTATCGAGGCAGACCCCCAAAGCAAGCAGGCAGCTGATAAGTGCGGAAAATTTACCCTGACCTCATTGGGTGCAAAAGGCGTAAGCAAAAGCACTGTTGAAAAGTGTTGGAAATAAATAATCTTACCCGCTGTTTCTGCTGAGGCTGGGTTTTTACTTGGTAGATTTATTGCAGTGCCCGCGGCAGCGAGAATGTCACGTTTTCGGCCTTGCCCTGGGCTTCCTCGACCAGTTCGGCGCCCCAGTCGCGCAACTGTTCCACCACGCCGTTGACCAGGGTCTCGGGGGGCGAGGCGCCGGCGGTGATGCCGATGATCTTTTTGCTCTCCAGCCACTGCCGGTCGATCTGCTCGGCCGCATCGATCAGGTAGGCGGGCACCCCCTGCTTTTCGGCAATCTCGCGCAGGCGGTTGGAATTGGAGCTGTTGGGTGACCCCACCACCAGCATCACGTCGCAGCGTCCGGCCAGCGTCTTGACCGCGTCCTGGCGGTTCTGGGTGGCGTAGCAGATATCGTCCTTGCGCGGCCCCTGGATGGCCGGGAAACGCGCCTTCAGGGCCTCGATGACCCGCGCTGTGTCATCGACCGACAGGGTGGTCTGAGTGACGAACGCCAGGTTACCTGGTTCCTTCACTGACAGCTGCTGCACATCCTCCGGCGTCTCCACCAGGTAGATGGCACCGCCACGCGCGCTGTCGTACTGGCCCATGGTGCCCTCCACCTCCGGGTGGCCTTTGTGACCGATCAGGACACACTCGCGGCCGTCCTGTGCGTGGCGGCTGACACCCAGGTCCCAGCGAACCTCTCCGACATCGTACCTGCTATAGCCCAGCCCCATAAAGGGCTTACCGCGACAGCACCGGCATAATGCCGCTACCCGGGGCGCGTCTGATCGCCCTTCAGGTGGCATCCAAAGGCACTAATAACAAGATATAACGAAGCGAATCGATCTCACAAACCGTGACCACCGGCTTGTCTCCATCAAACAAACATCAGATAACAAGCTGTATTTAATATATATTTTTCTGCTCCGTTATAAGCCAATTTCGGCGACAACCATATTCAGGATAGGAGAGCGATCCTGATATAAGACTTTTGTCTGATAGACCGCCCCAGCAAGTTGTTCTATAAATATTGGTACTAAATAAAAAATATGACTGGAAACAATAATGAAACTGCTTGCCGGCGGACGACCATCGTCATCCGCAAATTGCGCAACAGGGCCGCGCTCAGACTCCCCTGAGAATGCCCTTGTAGCACGTGCTTCGCGCAGCCGGGGCTTTAGCCTGGTTGAACTCATGGTGGCCCTGGTTATAACCCTTATACTGCTCGCCGGTATCGGGCAGATCTTCCTGAGTTCTAAAAAAAGCTATGCAATCCAGGACACCCTCGGGCGACAGCTGGAAAACGGCCGCTATGCGACCGACCTCATTACCCAGGAGTTGCGCCGCGCCAGTTACTGGCTTGGGAATTTAGAAATTGTTGTAGGTAATGGCGGCAAAGAAAATAATAGCTGCGATACCAGCAGCCCCGCATGGGCACAGATGGTGGATAACCCGGTCTATGGACTGGACCATGATGATTCTGCGGATCCAATAAGTGGTTATGCCTGCATACAGGCAGGCAGCGGTTACCTGCAGGGCGATGTCCTGGTGGTCCGCTACGCGAACCCTGAAATCGCCACGACTTATGCTGCCAATCGCCTTTACCTGTTGTCCGATCCGCTGGATGCCTACGATGGCCGGGTGCATACAGGAACCGCTCTCGGCAGCCCGGCGGCCGACAGGCCCGCATCTGAATTGCTTGCATATGCCTATTTTGTTGGCGACTCTGGACGTAGTTGCTCCTATGCCGGTGCCGATCTGACCATACCCTCCCTTTACCGTGTCAGCCTGGATGCCAACAACAGACCTACTGTCGTGGAAGAAATCGTCCAGGGTATTGAACAGCTCCAGGTGCAGTATGGGCTGGATACCGATATCTCAGCGACCACACCTGCAGGCGACAGATCCGTCAATCAATATGTGGACGCCGATGGTGTTACCGACTGGGACCAGGTCATCGCCGCACGTTTCTGGCTATTGACGCGTTCGGAGTGCCCCGAAACCGGCTACACCAACACCAATACCTACAACATGGGCGATCTGAATTTCACGCCCCCTGCAAATGACCGCTTTCGCCGGCAGCTCTACCAGACCACGGTCAAGTTACGTAACAGAATGGGGACAATCTGATATGCGCTTTAAAAAAGAGAACTGCGGTTCCCCGAAAAGACAAACGGGAGCCGCCCTGTTCATGGCATTGATGTTCCTGTTGGTGCTGACCATCCTGGGCATATTCGGCATGAGCAATGCACGCCTTGAGAACCTGATGGCCGGCAATCATCAATTTCAGACCACTGCACTCAACGACGCCGAGACCATTCTGGCGTCGGCGGAATTCAACCTGGAATCGATGGCATTTATACCGGACCCGGCCAATTCGGGTGACTGTATTTACTACAGTCTGGATAACACGGCCATTCCCGATTTGCCCTACACCTGGCCAGGCGAGGTATGCCAATACCCTTCGGGTGCTTTGAAAGTTGCAGGTGATCCGGTTGAGTCTTACGTCATCGAGTGGCTGGGGTTGGGTGAGCCTTCGCCCACCCGGAAATGCTCAGCCACGACCGGTACGGGTAACGCACCACCCGGTTGCACCGTGAACGTCTACCGAATCACTGCAGAAAACACAGCCGGGCGTGGTGCACGACGCATATTGCAGGAATTTTACGAAACCAATAATGGGCCCTAGCCGAAGGCCATCGAGAGTGTCGCATGAAAACACCAATAAAATACCGTTACCTGAAGCTTGCCACGCTGATTTTGGCGCTCAGCACTGCCCTGTTTGCGGCCATTGATTTCAATCCCGCCAACCAGCCGGAGGTGACACTTGGGCCCTACGCACTGAAGAACAACGACCTCACCCAGGGCCCAACAAGGGCTTACCGCCCCTGGTTCGAGAATGGCGCCTGGCAAGGTGACATCATCGAATACAATATCACTGAGTTGGGGGTAAGAACCACTGATGTCGACGTGGGCGCAAACCCACCGACACAAGGCGCGGACGGTAATTGCGACAGAGCCGCTTCTGGTTGCTGGTCTGCACGCGCAACATTCCGTGACAATGGTGGCGATGATCCCGCATCGAGCTATTGGCAGAACCGCAATATCATCACCTATACACCGGGCACGGGCCAGCGGGACTTTCTGTGGAGCACGCTTTCTGACGCGCAAAAGCAGACACTCGATGCAAATTCATATGACCCTAACGGCGACGGTGATCTCACCGATATGGAACTTGAGAGCCCCATCCTGAATTATGTCCGCGGCGACAAGAGCAACGAGAAAAGCCAGCTGGGTGGCACCTACCGCATCCGCTACAGCCTGCTGGGCGATATTATCAATTCCTGGCCGGTATACATTGGACCGGTCAAGGAGACCTATACCTATGATGGCTTTTTCACATTTAAGGCCCTGATCAACAACGGTGACGGCGGTACCACTGCGCCTCGTGATGGACGGATCGTCGTGGGCTCCAACGACGGCATGCTGCACGTATTCGACGAGGATGACGGTTCGGAGGTATTCGCCTATATCCCCTCCATGTTGCTCGGTAAGCTCGACAAATTGACGGCCAGCCCCTACCAGCATACCTACTACGTCGATGGCCAATTGACGGCGGTGACGGCCCAGATAAACCCCGGGACAGGTAAGGAGTGGAGGACCGTCCTGGTCGGCGGCCTGGGTGCCGGCGGGAAAGGTCTGTTTGCCCTCGACATGACTGAGGCCGACTTCCCGGGCACCGGGGACAAGGTCCTGTTCGAGAAAACCGGGTCTGATTTTGGTCATATCTACGGACAGCCCAGCATCGTGCGTCTCATGGACGGAAACTGGTATATCGTCACCGGCAACGGTTATGACAGTGATTCCGGGCTTCTTAAATTGCTGATCATCAGCCTGAATGATGCATCAGTGACTCCCGTTTCCATTGCCGCAGCCAACAGCGGCTGTGATGCAGCCTCTGAAATACCCTGTGGGCTGTCCGCTGCATCGCTGGTGGATTCCGACAAGGATGGCTTCGTAGACCTGGGCTACGCCGGCAGCACTACTGGCGATCTCTGGCGATTTGATCTTTCCGCTTTTATTAAGGGCGACTCCAGTTCAGTCACCGTCGCCAAGCTGTTTACGGGTACCTCGACCCAACCCATCACGAGCCTGCCCGAGATCGCCAGGGAACCGAATTGTGACTTCATGATCTACTTCGGGACCGGCAGTATGACCAGCCTGCCCGAGGCCCTTGACGAATCCAGGCAACAGGGGTTATACGGGATCTGCGAGAAGGCCGCCCGTGACCCCGACAACCTGGCAAGCTTCATACCCGTCGTGGAGGCTGATCTCGACCAGCACGTACTCTCAGAGACTGTCGAAAACGGTATCACCGTCCGCTATGTCAGCTCGACCACCAGTCCCACCACCGCAAAGGGCTGGGCAGTCAGGTTCCCCGCAGCGAACATGACAGAGGACGGTCTTGGTGCCACCAACTGTATTGACCCGATCACCGGTCTCGACATGTTCAGCAACAGCGAACGTGTCATCGCACAACCCCGCTTGCGTGCCGGTCGGCTGACATTTGTCACCAGCAACCCCACCGGGCTCAACTGCGAACCCGACATGGACGGCAACAGCTGGCTTATGTCGTTCGACTACCTGACTGGCGAGGATGCCGACAAGGTCGTTTTCGACCTCAACGGTGATGCCTTTCTGGACCAGGATTCTACCTCCGCCGATTTGGCAGGAAGCGAAATACCGGTTGGCGTCAAGCTGGGCCCCGGCAATATCTCGCAACCCACTATCGCCAACCTGGAGGGCGATATCGACATTATGTACATCAACGGTCTCTCGCTCTCGGTGCCGGTCTACCCACCGCCCGGACCCTTGCTGAACGGCCACATCGATGTGCAGACCGACAGCCCCCACAGCGGGACCATGGCGGCGAATGACAAATTCCTCCTGAGCGAGGGTTACCAGACACCGCTGACGGGAGACGGGCTCGGCCAGGCCGTGGACGGCCACGTGCACGGCTACGACACCATGCACGGTGTTGCCTACGTGGACCTGTTCGAACTGGAACCCCGACGCGGGAAGATCAGCCTCGATGCCACCCCCATCGCGCCGGTTGATGACAGCTTAGGCAACCCGTCCTGCCCTGAGAATTACGATCCGATAGAGGATGAAACCGGGATCCTGATTGGCTGCATAGCCAGCGCCCTTGAGCCCGAAATCAACCGCGCCTACGACACAATGACGCGGGTCAATACCGGAAATACGGTTGCATTTATTGAGGATGAGACTGGCAGGTATTGCCCACAAGACAGCAGCAGCCGCTACGGGCCCTTCTATGTATTTGTCGACCAGGCTGATCCGAATAACAACAGCGGCAACGATTACTGTGAAGAATGGATTATTGTGCCGTCCTCCGAGGTTTATCATCCGGACGGGAGCACGCTACCACTCTCCGCTGACAAACCGTTCATCGTCACCCTGGCAAACGCCGATCTCTCGGCGGGCGGCGTGTTACAGATCGGCTGCCGCACCTGGAATGTCCGGGACTATCAAGACATGCTCACCGAGCAGCTGGAAGATGGAACACTTCCGAACGAACTGGATGATTACGTCGATGGCGTCATGCGTGACGGCACTGCCGGCACCCTGGTGTTCACACTGGCTGACATCGCCAGCGGTGCTGCCGACCCGGACGGTGTGACCTGCCCGGATGCCGAATCCGAGGAAGTCAAGCTGCTTGGCCTCAGCCCGCTGCCGACCATCCGCATCGGCTTCAACCAGCGCTCCATCCTCGATGGCGGCATCCACGGCACCCGCGCCCAGTGCGTGCTGGGCCTGCATGACTACCGCGACAAGGTGTGCTACACCGACAAGGCCGTCTTAGGCCAGGCCGAGGCGGCGTTGACCTGGTACGAAAGCGACCCCATAGTCAATCTCCCGGTCGTTGATACAACCTGCGCGAGTGTCACCGACCCACAGGTCGCACCACCGAACAACCAGCTGAGAGATCCAGCATGGAACCTGCACATCACCGAGACCATGGACAAGGGCTTCGATGGCTATCGCTGGCGCAATGGCGCCCTGACGGCACAGCTGATCGACGTGGATGCCTTTACCACAACCCTGGGTAGTCCTAACTACCCCTTACAGGACCCGGACACCTTGGTCAGAAAACAAAAAGGAAATAAGCTGGAACGGCGCGGTGGTACCTTTGCAAGGGCATTCACCATATCACCGGAGGATGACAGCATAGTGCCGCTGGCTGACGAAGTGGTGTTGGCTGCCAACCAGAATGGCCTGCTGTACGAAACCACCATTTACTGGCATTACAGCGACCTGTCAGATGAACTGCGCCGCGGCACCCCGGCCAGCGTCCCCTGCTACGGCGATCCCAATTACGGCAGCGCACTCAACCAGGAGCTGGGTGGCCTGACCCTGGGTGAATACAATGAATTGACCAATCCCCTTGAGGCGGCATGTGAATCGACCCCCGAGGGTGAAGAGTGCGCCCTGGATACCTACAGCAGCCTGCTGGATGCCATCGAAGCCGCGGAAGATGAAGAAACGCTGAATGCGCTCATGCTCCAGCTGTATCAACTGCTCGCCGAGAATCCGGACCTGGCGCTTTACGCCAAGTACCGGGATTACGCCCCCGGGCATGTTCCCGAACAACACCTGCTGCCACTTGATGATCCCTCGAACAATGATGTCGACAGGAACTATGATCCACCCGAGGGGCTGCCCTACACACCCGATGACATCGAGGGCCTCGATCCGCCGTCTGCAGGCATGGACAGCTGGATACAACAGCGCTCCTGGACGGATCTGTTACTGTGGTGATATCAGCTGCGGCAGAAGTCATCTGCCGCAGCTGATTCATTGAGCGGTAACAACAGGTGTCGCACTACGTCCGGGGGCTGTGACGCTATTGCAGCGCCCGCGGCAGCGAGAAGGTCACGTTCTCAGCCTTGCCCTGCGACTCCTCGACCAGCTCGGCGCCCCACGCGCGCAATTGCTCTACTACGCCATTGACCAGGGTCTCGGGCGCTGAGGCGCCGGCAGTGATGCCGATGATCTTTTTGCTCTCCAGCCACTGCCGGTCGATCTGGTCAGCCGCGTCGACGAGGTAGGCGGGCACCCCCTGCTTTGCAGCGATCTCGCGCAGGCGATTGGAGTTGGAACTGTTGGGTGACCCCACCACCAGCATCACGTCGCAGCGCCCGGCCAGTGTCTTGACCGCGTCCTGGCGGTTCTGGGTGGCGTAGCAGATATCATCCTTGCGCGGTCCCTGGATGGCCGGGAAACGCGCCTTCAGGGCCTCGATAACCCGGGCCGTGTCGTCGACCGACAGGGTGGTCTGGGTGACGAACGCCAGGTTGCCCGGCTCCCTGACCACGAGCGTCTCCACATCCTCCGGCGTCTCCACCAGGTAGATCGCACCGCCGCGGGTGTTGTCGTACTGGCCCATGGTGCCCTCCACCTCCGGGTGGCCTTTGTGACCGATCAGGACACACTCGCGGCCGTCCTGTGCGTGGCGGCTGACACCCAGGTGCGGCGGCGGCCTCGTGCACGGCACGGGACACGCCATGGGCACTGAAAATCACGGTGGCGCCGTCCGGCACCTCGTCGAGTTCGTCGACGAACACCGTGCCGCGCTCGCGCAGGCCCTCGACCACGTAACGATTGTGCACCACCTCGTGACGCACATAGATGGGCGCCCCGAACAGTTCCAGGGCGCGCTCGACAATGTCGATGGCCCGGTCGACACCGGCACAGAAACCGCGGGGATTGGCGAGAAGTATCTGCATGGTCACGGGATTATACGCCATTGGGGGTGGGTGATATCTGACGTGTTAAAAATTCACCGCAAAGACGCAAAGGGCGCAAAGAAAAACAATTATTCACCGCAGAGACGCAGAGGACGCAGAGAAAGAAAAAACCAGAAAACACAATTATTGTTAAAAACTCTCAGCCGTTTGAGTCGTAACCAGAATAATCAGTGCGCCTGTTTACTGCTTACCAATAAACCCCCTCTCACACAGGGAGAAGGATTATACTGTTTGTAGTTTGTGTTTGATTTATTTTGTAATTCTAGATGTTTCTCTCTGCGTCCTCAGCGTCTCCGCGGTGAATATTTTTGTTTGTTCTTTACTTTGCGACCTTTGCGAACTTCGCGCCTTTCGGCAATTGCTCCATGCATTGCTCTACCTCCTGCGTCCATGCAGTCGTGCGGTGAATGATTTATTACAGCGAAGCCGGTCAATCACTTTCGCCCTGTTCCGCCGGGATCACGTCGATGATTTCCACATTGAAGATGACGGTATGCCCCGCCAGCGGATGGTTGAAGTCGACCTCGACGGATTCATCACCGACCGAACTCACCATGCCGGGGATCTCCTCGCCGTCGGGGGTCTCGAAACCGATGATGACGCCCGGTTCCAGCACCATTTCGTCATCGAAATCGGCGCGCGGCATGCTGTGGATCTTGTCGGGGTCGCGCAGGCCGAAGGCCTGTTCCGGGTAGAGCTTGAGGCGCTGGGTGTCGCCGGGGCGCAGGCCGTAAAGCCCCAGCTCCAGGCCGCGCACCAGGGTGCCGTCGCCCATGGTGAAGCTCAGCGGCTCCTCGCCGAAGGTGCTCTCGGCCACGGTGCCGTCTTCCAGGGTGAGCGACAGGTGCATGATGACGCGGCTGTCGATGCCAATCGGGATATTCATGGAAGCATCGCTGCGTTCAACTGGAGGACTGCGGCTTGCGAGTCAGCAGCGCATCCAGTATCAGCAGGCAAGCACCCACGGTGATGGCGGAATCCGCGATATTGAAGGTCGGATAGTGCCAGCTGCCGTAATAGACATCGATGAAATCGATCACATGCCCGTAGACCACCCGGTCGATCAGGTTGCCCGCCGCCCCGCCAAGTATCAGGGCCAGCGCCAGTGCGGTACGCGCCTGGCTGGCGGCAATCTGGCGCAGCCAGACCACCAGCACCCCGATGACCAGCACGGCCAGCGCGATGAAGAACCAGCGCTGCCAGCCGGAGCCATCGTGAAACAGGCTGAACGCGGCGCCGGTGTTATAGGCCTTGCGCAAGGCAAGGTACGGCATCACCTCGACCGGGTTGTGCAGCGACAGCCGCGCCTCGGCGAGCAGCTTGCTGCACTGATCCAGGACGATTATCACGCCGGAGAGCCAGAACCACTTCACTTGAATTTACTCCACGACCATCGGTTCAGGCATAGCGGCGCACCTCACCCTCACCCGCAACATTCTCGACGCAGCGACTACAGATCTCTGGATGTGCCGGGTCACTGCCCACGTCCTCGCGGTGGTGCCAGCAGCGAACGCACTTGGCGTGCGCAGAGGGTGTCGCACGGATCCACAACGGCACATCGGGTATGCCGGCATCGACGGCGTCGTCGGGACGTTCGTCAAGCGCATGCACGCGCGCATAGGAAGTGATCAGCACGAAGCGCAGTTCGTCCTTGACGGCCCCCAGCATAACGGCGGTCTTCTCGTCGGCATACAGATCCACCTCGGCGCCCAGCGAAGACCCGATTTTGCCGTCCACCCGCAGCTTTTCCAGCTCCTTGCTGACGGCATCCCGGATGGCGATGATACGTTCCCAGAAATTGACCCCCATGCACTGCAGGATCTCGCTTTCCGAATAATAGGCTGGTGGCAGTTCATACCAGGTCGACAGGAATACCGACTTTTCACGCTGCCCCGGCAGGTGTTGCCAGATCTCATCGGCGGTGTAGCTGGTGATCGGTGCCAGCCAGCGCACCAGTGACTCAACCACGTGGTACATCGCCGTTTGCGCCGAACGCCGCAGGATACTGTCCTCGCGGGTGGTGTACTGGCGGTCCTTGATGATATCGAGGTAGAAGCTGCCCATATCCACCGCGCAGAAGTTGTGAACCAGCTGGTAGATACGGTGGAACTCGTAGTCCGCGTAGGCGCGCTGGACCTGTTCCTGCAGCAGCCGGGTTCGCTCCAGCGTCCAGCGGTCCAGGCACAGCATATGCTCCGGATCCAGCAGGTGCTCTTCGGGATCGAAGCCGTCGAGGTTGGCAAGCAGGAAACGTGCGGTGTTGCGCAGGCGGCGGTAGGCCTCGGCCGTGCGCTTGAGGATCTCGTCGGAAACGCTCATTTCGCCGCGATAGTCGGTGGCCGCGACCCACAGGCGCAGGATATCGGCGCCCAGCGAGTTGACGACCTTCTGCGGCGCCACCACGTTGCCCTTCGACTTGGACATCTTCTGGCCTTTTGCATCGACCGTGAAGCCGTGGGTCAGCACCGCCTTGTAGGGCGCCTCGCCGCGCATCGCCACGGCGGTCAGCAGCGAGGACTGGAACCAGCCGCGGTGCTGGTCGGAACCCTCCAGGTAGAGGTCGGCCGGGTACGTCAGTTCGTCGCGCTGCTCCAGCACGGCAAAGTGCGAGACCCCGGAATCGAACCAGACGTCCAGCGTATCCCCCACCTTCTCGTAGTCGGCGGCCTCGCTGCCCAGCAGTTCGGCCGGGTCCAGATCCAGCCAGGCCTTGATGCCCTGTTCCTCGACGCGTTGGGCCACCGCCTCGATCAGCCTGACACTGTCCTTGTGGGGTTCACCGCTTTGCCTGTGCATGAACAGGGCGATGGGCACACCCCAGGTGCGCTGCCGGGAGATGCACCAGTCGGGACGGTTCTCCACCATCCCCTCGATGCGCGCCAGTCCCCAGTCCGGCATCCACTGGACCTGCCTGATCTGGGCCAGCGCATTGAGGCGGAGCCCCTGCTGGTCCATGCTGACGAACCACTGCGGCGTGGCCCGGAAGATGATCGGCGTCTTGTGGCGCCAGCAGTGCGGATAACTGTGGCGCAGCATTTCCATGTGCACCAGCGCGCCGCGGGCCTTCAAGGTCTCCACAACATCGGCATTGGCCGCGAACACGTGCCGGCCGGCGAACAGTTCGGTATCCGGCAGGAAGCGCCCGTCGTTGCCGACCGGGTTGTCGACCTGCAGCTTGTAGCGGCTGCCGACCACGTAGTCGTCCTGGCCGTGCCCGGGTGCCGTGTGCACCGCACCGGTGCCCGCCTCCGTGGTGACATGTTCCCCGAGAATCAGCGGGACCTCGCGCTGGTAGAACGGATGCGCCAGGCGTTCGCCCTCCAGGTCGCTCCCCTTGCAGTAGGCGAGCACCTGGTAGTTCTCCACGCTGTAGCGCAGCATGATGTCCTTCAGCAGCGCCTCGGCCAGCAGCAGGCGCTCCTGGCCCTGGCCGGTGTTGCATTGCACCACGGCGTAGTCGAGTTCGGGATTTAGTGCGACCGCGCGGTTGGCCGGCAGGGTCCAGGGCGTGGTGGTCCAGATCACTACCGACAGCGGCCCCTCGCCCTTGTGACCATCGACGTGGTGGCAGCGCGCCAGCAGGCCTTCCTCGTTCAGCACCCGGAAACGTACATCGATCGCGGGCGAGTCCTTGTCCTCGTATTCGACCTCGGCCTCGGCCAGCGCCGAGCCGCAGTCCGTGCACCAGTGCACCGGCTTGAAACCCCTGTCCAGGTGGCCGTTCTCGATGATCTTGCCGAGCGCGCGAATGATGTCGGCCTCGAACTTGTGTTGCATGGTCAGGTAGGGATTCTGCCAGTCGCCCAGCACGCCCAGGCGGATAAAATCACGCCGCTGGCCGTCAACCTGCCTGTTGGCATACTTGCGGCAGGCGTCCCTGAAGGTCTCGGTGTCGACCTTGACGCCGGCCTTGCCGACCTTCTTCTCGACGTTCAGCTCGATCGGCAGCCCGTGGCAGTCCCAGCCCGGGATATAGGGTGCATTGAAGCCTTCCAGGGTCTTGCTCTTGACGATGATGTCCTTGAGGACCTTGTTGACGGCATGGCCGATGTGGATGTCGCCGTTGGCATAGGGCGGCCCGTCATGCAGCACAAACAAGGGGCGGTCCCGGCCCTGCTCGCGCAGCTTGCCGTACAGGTCCATGTCATCCCAGCGCTTGAGGACTTCCGGCTCGCGATTGGGCAGGTTGCCCTTCATCGGAAAGGCCGTCTTTGGCAGATTGAGTGTGTCTTTATAGTCAGTCATTTGTATTGTTACCGCAGAGACGCCGAAGACGCAGCGTTGTGTAATATAAAAACCTGTTCACCGCAGAGGCGCCGAGGACGCAGAGTTATAACCCATTGACGAGGCGTTTTACACCATTTTTCAGCAATACCACATTGAAATTCAACAAAAGTCC
>CAMYJZ010000079.1 GCA_947258845.1 uncultured Ectothiorhodospiraceae bacterium
CGGCTACGCCCACCTGTTCGTGGATGATCCCAAGATCAACAACCCGGATGCCCATACGCCGCCGCTGACCACCGGCTTCCATACCCTGACCGGCGAATACGATGCCGCCGTCGACATCCTCAGCGCCCAGGTGAGTTGGAAATTCAAATAACCGGATTTTTCCATGCAGGCACAAAAAACCCCGGCCAATGGCCGGGGTTTTTTATTCCAGGTCGAAGGATTGCCCGGTAGGGATCAGCCCTTCTTCAGCAGGAACATGAATTTGCCAGCTTCCTCGCTGGACTCCATCAGTTCGTTGCCGGTCTGCTTGGCAAAGGCCTCGAAATCCTTGACGGAACCCGGGTCTGTTGCAATGATGCGCAGCACCTTGCCGGCGTCCATACCGTTCAACGCCTTCTTGGCACGTAAAATCGGCAGGGGGCAATTCAGGCCTGTGGCATCGAGCTCTTCATCAAAATCCGCCATTGTTCAATCTCCCGTTTTTTTAAGTTACGACTTATCCGGACCCGACCCAGCGGATCCTGTTGAATATTAGAATTCCCAAGAGAACTTATGATATCACGACCCGAAACGCAAGAAACATCACCCCGCCGCCCCGGCCTCCGGATACAGCCCAGGTAACTGAACCTTGACGTATTAACCCGGTCATACCAGCAACCCGACGATGATAATTCCTGCAAATATAAAGCGGTTATCGGCCCTGTTGCTGCCCTGCTGGATTGCATTGCAACCGCCAGCCGCACGGGCGCAGGACCTGTACGTGGATCTCCCCAGTATCGGGGATTCCTCCGGCTCCGTGATCTCGCCCGAGCAGGAACAACAACTCGGCGCCGCCTTCATGCGCCAGTTGCGCTCCAGCGGGATCATTCTCGAGGACCTGGAGATCACCCGCTACCTCGAGTCGCTTGGCCAGCGCCTGACGGTCAACAGCGAGGACCCGGCGCGCCGCTTTACCTTCTTCGTTGTCAACGAACCCTCGATCAACGCCTTTGCGGGCCCCGGTGGATATATAGGTATTCATACCGGCCTGATCCTGGCCTCCGAATCGGAGAGCGAACTGGCCGGGGTACTCGCACATGAAATCGCACATGTCACCCAGCGCCATCTCGCGCGGGCCTACGAGGCATCCGAACGCCTGAGCCTGCCCACTATGGCCGCCATGCTGGCTGCGATCCTCGTTGCCTCGCAACACAGCGAGGCCGGACAGGCCGCCATGGCAGCCGTCTCGGCAGGCGGAATGCAGTACCAGATCAATTTCACGCGCGCCAATGAAAAGGAGGCCGACCGCGTTGGCATCCAGACACTGGCCCTGGCCGGACTCGATCCCTTTGGCATGCCACGTTTTTTTGAACGCCTGCAAAAAAACTCCCGGCTCTATGGCAGCCGCCCCCCTGAATTCCTCAGCACCCACCCGGTCACGACAGACCGGATTGCCGAGGCTACATCACGTGCCGAACGCCATGCCGCCAGCAAAAAAGATGACAGCCTGGACTTTCAACTGGTGCGCGCCAGGCTCCACGTCAACAACTATGACAACCCGAAACAGGTGCTCGATGATTTCCGGCGCTACCTGGACAAGGGTGATGACAGCGAACCGGACAAACGCTATGAATACGCCCTGCTGCTGAATAAGACCGGCAACACCGCCGACGCACAGCACATATTGTCCAACCTGCATCAAGATGATCCTGACCGGGTTGCCTACCGACTGGCACTGGCCGACAGCTATCACAGCGCCGGGAAACACCGGCAGGCGCTGGACATCTACCGCGACAGTCTCGAGCTCTATCCGGGAGACATCCTGTTCGTGGTGCCCTACGGCAGGACCCTGCTGGACACTGGTGAGGCGGACGCTGCCTATGACACCCTCAAGAGTTTTATTAATAAAGAATATAATAATCCACAGATATACAAGCTACTGGCGCAGGCCGCAGGCGCTAGCGGACGCGATGTCCAGACCCACGCGGCCATGGCGAGCCATTATCACTTGAATGGTTACACGCGCGAGGCCATCGAGCAGCTCAAACTGGCGGCCCGTGTCCCTGATATCAGCAGTTACGAGAGTGCCCGCATCCAGGCCCGGACAAAGGAGTTGCAGGACATATTAGAAGATGAAGATAAAATGAAATAAATTCGCCCCTGGCTGCGTCATGTTAATGTGTTGACAGTAAATAACCTTGAATGATAGGTTTGGCAACATTCCTATAAGAACGTTGTTAGTCACCCCAAACCACTAAAAAACCAACCGGAGTTGAATCAATGAAGATACGTCTTCCTGTCAAGCTATTGACCGTTGCACTACTCTCCTCGGCACTGGGCATAGGTTGTACTGCCCAGCAAACGAAGGAGTCTGCCGCTATGGCAAGCCCTGAAGCGACTGCGGCCATTACTGCAGCCAGCGCAACGATCAAATCGGCCAAGGCCAATGACTGGATCTGGCGGGATACCGAGAAGTTTCTGAAACAGGCCCAGGCGGCCGCTGACAAGGGTGACACCGCCACCGCTGTCAAGCTGGCCAACAAGGCCAAGTTCCAGGCCGAGGCAGCAATCATCCAGTACAACCACGAGATGGCAACCTCGCGCGGGCTCTGAGCAGTTCTCTGGTCAGCAACTAGTACAGGCAACAGGTAACCTAGGAGAAACAATGATGCGGCACACTGCCCAAAGCATATCCAAGAAGGTAATGATAATTGCTGCCTTGAGCGGGATTGCAGCCTTTGCAAATCTTTCGCCGGCACTTGCTGCCGATACGGCTGCCACAGCAATTGAAAAAGGGAAAGCGGTTGCAGTCGACCGCAAAAAGGGCAATTGTCTTGCCTGTCATGCAATGGATGACGGCGCATTGCCCGGCAACATCGCACCCCCACTGGTCAGCATGAAGCTGCGCTACCCGGACAGGGCGAAACTGCGCGAACAGATCTGGGATGCGACCATTCGCAACCCGAACTCCATTATGCCGCCCTTTGGCCGGCATCAATTGCTCAGCGAGGAAGAAATCGACAACATCACCGATTACATATTGACGCTCTGAACACAACACGATCAATCACACTCAATTCATCAGGAGAATCACCCGTGACCAGCATGAAACGTAGAACTTTTCTGAAAGGCTCCGTCGCAACCGGGGCCGTGGGAATGGCCATCAGTGCCGGCCCCCGCATGGTACTGGCCGCATGGCCGAAGGCCGCCTTTGAGGCGACGACCGTCGACGATGCCGTCAATGGCCTGTTCGGCAGCAGCGGCCTGACCGGCAGCGAGCAGATCAAGATCAAGGCACCGGATATCGCAGAGAACGGCGCTGTTGTGCCCATCTCTGTAACCAGCGACATCAGCGGCGCCGAATCCATCAGCGTAATCGCCGAAAAGAACGCCCAGCCCCTAGCCGCCTCCTTTGTACTCGGTGCCGGCACGGAAGGCTATGTGTCGACCCGTATCAAGATGGGCAAGACCGCCAGCGTTATCGCTGTAGTCAAGGCCGGAGACAAACTCTACAGCACCGGCAAAGAGGTCAAGGTTACCATCGGTGGTTGCGGCGGCTGATCAGCCCACACCTGATGTGAACTCAATTCAAGATTTAGCATAAAGAGGATTTACCATGTCAATCAAAATGCGCGCAGCGGCCAAAGATGGTGTCACCACGATCAAGGCCCTGATCAGTCATCCGATGGAAACCGGCACCCGCCAGGCGAGAAGATTCCTGCCCATTTTATCCAGGAAGTCGTGTGTGAACACAACGGCAATACGGTCATGACGGCCCAATGGGGACCGGCTATTTCCAAGAACCCCTACCTCTCCTTCCGCTTCACAGGGGGCAATGCCGGCGACACGGTCAAGTTGAGCTGGGTCGATAACAAGGGAAACAGCGACAGCAGTGAAGGCAGCATCAAGTAATCCAAATCCACCCAAGGACATCCCCGTCTCAACGACCTGGAGGAGAATGACTCAATGAAAAAACTCCTGACTGCAACACTGGTGCTCGGCTTGCTTGGTGTATTTGCACTGCCTGCCCAGGCGACACCGCAGGAAGACCTGGAGAAATTCCAGAACTACTTCTACAAGAAATTCCCCAACACCCCCAAGGATGACTTCATCAATGGCGTGTACTCCATTGATGCCGCCTCCCGGGAGCAATGGGAATCAATTGAGGAATTCCCGCCCTACGAACTGAGCATCGAAAAGGGCGAGAAACTCTTCAGTACCCCGTTCAAGAACGGCAAGACCTATGCCAGCTGTTTCGAAAATGGCGGCATCGGCATCGCCCATCGCTACCCGTTCTTCGATACCAGCTCAGGCGAAGTCATCACCCTGGAACTGGCCATAAACCGCTGCCGCGAGGCCAACGGTGAAAAGCCGCTAAAGTACAAGAAGGGTGCCATGGCCGATATCTCCGCCCACATGAAATACACCTCGCGCGGCAATACAATCAACATCGTGGTGCCCGATGATCCGCGCGCCCAGGCGGCCTATGAGCGGGGCAAGAAGAACTTCTATGCCAAGCGCGGGCAGATGAACATGGCCTGTGCAGACTGCCATATCCACAATGCGGGCAACAAGGTCCGTGCCGACCTGCTCAGCCCGGCACTGGGTCAAGTCACCCACTTCCCGGTCTATCGCTCCAAGTGGGGCGGCATGGGTACCCTGCATCGCCGCTACGGTGGTTGCAACAAGCAGGTCCGTGCCAAGCCCTACAAGGCGCAGAGCCCCGAGTACCGTGCACTTGAGTATTTCCACACCTACATGAGTAACGGTCTGGAATCCAACGGTCCGGGCGCCCGCAAGTAACAATACGCGACATGGCAACACCGAAAAGCCCGGCTTGGACAAGCCGGGCTTTTTTTATGTGCGTCCGTGATGTCGCCCTGGCACCATCACCGGGCAAGCCATCGGCCACGGCCATAATGACTGGCCGTCGCGGACTGCCAGCAAGCCATTGGCACCCGGTAAATGTAACAATGTGTCTCATGATTGTGGCAGCTTTGTAGCCTGCCGATGCCTGGCGGTCGGGATTTTACCCGGACCCATCCCCTGCCCCCGTGCTAATCTGCTGTTTTTCCCGTTAACTATCCGGCGTTCGGGCCCGTGGAGACTGCCGGCAGCTTTTCGTTTCCCGGTCGTGCGGACTCTGCTATCTTTTTGATTGATCTCTCAAATTTTGAGAGAATAAGCGGTATTCATTAATTTATCTGGAGGAGCGCATTGTGCAGATTGCACTGGTAGAAGACGACCCTGCACAAGCCGAGATAGTGCAGTCGTGGCTCAAGCAGGCCGGCCATGACTGTCGCCACTTTCCAAACGGGAAGGCGTTTATCTATGACGCCAAGCGCCACACCTTCGACTTGATCATACTTGACTGGATGCTGCCGGACACCAGCGGACCGGACCTGCTCGCCTGGGTGCGGGAAAACATCGACTGGGAAATACCGGTGCTTTTCACAACCAGCAGGGACAACGAACAGGATATCGTGTTCGCCCTGACCCACGGTGCGGATGACTACATGATAAAACCGGTCAAGCAGCATGAAACGATCGCCAGGATAAATGCACTACTGCGACGATCGGCGCCGGCTGATACAGATAACAAATTACTGGAGGCTCCGCCCTACGTATTTGATATAACCAACCGTGGCCTCTCGATCAACTCTGAAGCGGTGGAACTGACCCAGAAGGAATATGACCTTGCCCTCTTCCTGTTCCGCCACGCCGGCCGCTTGCTGTCGCGCAGTTACCTCCTGGAAAACATCTGGGGCATGAACAGCGGCCTGCAGACTCGCACAGTCGATACGCACATCAGCCGGATCCGCAAGAAACTCGGTCTGGGCCCGGAGGTTGGCTGGCGACTCTCGTCGGTATACCAGCACGGCTACAGACTGGAACAGACCGATGCCGGTGAAGGGATTGCCGAGCGGGATGCTGCAGTACAGATCTAGATGCACTATTGAAAGGAGTGCCTCATGAATACTCAAGCACTTACCCGGATCGCTGTACGCCCAGACGTACATCGGGCAGATATTCTCGTACGCTCTTTTGGCATTGCGCTTGGCCTGCTGATGCTGCTGTGTATACCTGCAGGCACAGTGCACGCACAGGAATGGACCTATACCGTACGCCCCGGCGATAACCTTTGGGACTTCACCGAGGAATACCTTACCCATATCAGGTACTGGAAACGCCTGCAGAAACTCAATGACATACAGCAGCCGCGTAATATGCCCCCGGGCAGCAAGATAAGGGTACCCATCGCGTGGCTGAAGGTGCAGCCCGAACCGGCCCGGGTAATGCAGGTCTCGGGTACGGCGGAACTGATACGCGCCGGCAGCGAGCGCAGCGTGGCGCTTTCCGTTGACCACGAACTACGCAGCGGTGACAGGATCCGCACCGCCGCAGACAGCAACGTGACCCTGCACTTTGCCGATGATTCCGAACTCCTGATCCAGTCTGACAGCGACGTCGTCATGGATACTCTCAGCAGCTATCACAAGACCGGCATGGTGGATACCCGCGTACGGCTGCAACAGGGACGGGTCGACACCCGGGTCAAGCCTTCGCAGGGACCGGGTAGCCGTTATCACATCATTACCCCCGCCGCGGTCGCTGCCGTGCGCGGGACAAACTTCCGCGTTAGCACTGAAAGCGGTCAGCCGGTATCGCGCAGCGAGGTAATCGAAGGCAAGGTAAATGTCAGCAGCGACATCGATGCCCGGCTCGTTCCGGCCGGCTATGGCGTGGTGGCGGAAAAGGGCAAGCCAACCCCGCCACCCAGGGAGTTGCTGCCGGCTCCGGATGGATCCGGCATGCCGGAGGTCTATCAGCGTCTGCCGCTGGCCTTTGCCTGGAATGCCGTCGACGGGGCGCACGGCTACCGCTTCCAGGTCGCCGAGCATGCGGAATTCTCCACCCTGCTGGCAGACCGGCAAACAGATGCGCCCTCGGGATTGTGGCATGACCTGCCGGACGGCGATTACTTCCTGCGCCTGCGTGCGATTGACGATGAGCGGCTGGAAGGCCGGAACGGCGACTACGGCTTTAGCGTGGATGCGCGGCCCTTCCCGCCCTTCCTGGTCGAACCCAGGGACAATATCACCCTGCGCGATGCCCGCCCCACCTTCTCCTGGTCGGAACCCGAAAACGTCAGCAAATACCGCGTCCAGCTTGCCGCAGACCCGGAATTCACGAACTTGCTGCACGATGACACCCAGAGCGGCACTGCACGCTTCAAACCCGACCAGGCGCTCGCGGCAGGCCGCTACCACTGGCGCACTGCATCCATCGATGCCAGTGGCGAACAGGGCCCGTACAGCGACGCCCACCAGTTCGAATACCGCGCGGTGCCGCCCAGCCCGGATTTCAAGGAACCGGAAGTGGGCAA
This sequence comes from uncultured Ectothiorhodospiraceae bacterium, assembly GCA_947258845.1. Taxonomy (GTDB): domain Bacteria; phylum Pseudomonadota; class Gammaproteobacteria; order UBA9214; family UBA9214; genus CAMYJZ01. Next base: position 7,367 of record CAMYJZ010000079.1, read on the forward strand.
GGATGAACTGGTCATCCAGTGGCAATCCGCGGGTGACCAGGTCCGTTACCATTTCCAGATGGCCGAGGACCCCGAATTCGAGCAGCTCGCGATGGACAGGGTGATAGAGGAACCCCGCGTAGTGATGCCACGGCCGATACCTGAGACCTACTATTTCCGCGCCAAAACGATTGACTCCGATGGATATGAAGGTGAATTCGGGCCGGCGCAGAAACTCACTGTCCAGCCAACCAGTTTCTGGTCACTTCTTATCCCGGTTATTCTGCTGTTCTGATGCAACGCCTCGGGGGCGGTAACGCCCGTGCTGACAGGCTGGTACTGCCTTTATTGCTGGCAATACTGACAGTCCTGCTGATCCACCAGGACTGGCTCTGGCGCCTGGACCGGGTGATCTACGATGCCCAGTTGCGCTTCTGGTCGCGACCTGCACCGGAAAATATCGTCATCATTTCGGTTGATGAAGAAAGCCTCGCCGCAATCGGTCGCTGGCCCTGGCCCAGGAGCGTTCATGCAAAACTGCTGAAAACCCTGTCTGCCGAAAAACCCCTGGCCATCGGCTTTGACATCATCCTGGCCGAACCGGATTCCCTGGATCCGCTCTCCGATGCGGCACTGGCCGACGCCCTGGATAACAGCCGCAACGTCATCATGCCGGTGGTTATCGAGCAATCGCGTCTTGGTGGACAGTTTATCGAGACCCTGCCACTCACCACTCTGACCGCAGCGGCCTCCGGACTCGGGCATGTCCATATCGAGATCGATCACGATGGCATTGCCCGGCGGGTCTTCATCAATGAGGGACTGGGGTCGCCGCACTGGGACACGCTGGCACTGACTCTGCTAAAAAGCGGCAAACCAGAGCTGGCGGACAGGCTGTCATTTACCGGTACCGGCGACTACGAGGCCACGGAAACGCTGCACAGCTGGATACGTGAAAATCCCATCCTGATACCCTTTGCCGGACCACCGGGACATTTCAAGCGCATTTCCTATCAGCAGGTCCTGAAGGGGGAGTACCTCCCCGGCACCTTTGATGACAAGTTCGTCCTGATCGGCGCCACGGCAACGGGCCTGGGCGACTACCTCCCGACCCCCCTGTCGGGCCTGAACGAACCCATGTCCGGCGTAGAAATCAATGCCAATATCCTTGATGCACTGCAAAAGGAAATCATCATCCGGCCAATTGACCTCAGCTGGAAACTCGCGTTCTCGGTATTGTTTGCGATACTGCCTTTTATTTTTTTCCAGCGCTTCCTGCCACATACCAACCTGACAATCACCGGCGTGCTGATCCTGGTCTGCCTGGTTGCCAGTACGGCCATGCTTGTCTTCATGCACCTGTGGCTACCCCCGACGGCAGCACTGTTTGCACTGGCCATGAGTTTTCCTTTATGGAACTCGAGACGCCTGGAGAATGCGCTCAAGTTTCTCGGTACAGAACTGAAACGGCTCACTGCCTACGACCTGACCCCGCAAAGCCCCACGCGCGCTTCTGTGGAGGCGTCGCTTGAGTCCCTTGCGAACATCATGGGACTCAAGGGCTGGTGTATATCGGACGCCGAGGGCAGACCTCTCGCGCATCACGGGGACCTCCCGTCGCGTCCCAACACACCAGTGCTCAGGGGCACATGGACACGCAACGGCCAGCATATTCAGACTGTACTCAATGATGGTGAAAATATATTACGGCTTGCCATTCAACTTCAGTCTGAGGAAGCCCTGGAAGCGAACGAACTGGCATTGCTGGACCGGCTGGTGCAGCGTTACACGGAAAAGAATGAGCCGGCAGCCTACAGTTCATCCGAACTCGTGCAGAAGCGTATTGAACAGGTGCAGCAGGCCACCGAGCGGGTGCGCTCGATGTACCGGTTTATCGACGACAGCATCGCACAAATGGCCGACGGTATCCTGGTCACCGATGAATTCGGTGTGGTGACCCTGCTGAATGACAAGGCCCGCCGATTCCTGGGTGTTGAGGACCAGCCCGGTATCCGGGGACAAATTGCAACACAAGCCCTGCAGAAGCTCGGCAGGCATGACCCGATTGACTGGAACGCTTATCTGAAACAGGTGTTGCTTGACAAGACACCGGCCCAGGTCAACACGCGCAACCAGTCGGGGCTGGATCTCATGGTGCAGATCACACCCGTTTCCCGTACCAAGGACAGTCCTGCCGGGGTCATCATTATCCTGTCGGACATCAGTGAACTGAAAAACAGTGAACGACGCCGCATCGAGGCCGTGAGCTTTCTTTCCCATGACCTGCGCTCACCCATGGTCTCGCTGCTGGCACTGGTGGAACTGGCACGTTCCAGGGGGCTGTCACAGGAACAGCAGGAACTGTTCAATCGCATGGAGGATTACTCGAACCGTGCCATTCACCTGTCTGAACAGTTCCTGCAGCTGGCGCGCGCCGAGAGTGACGACGAGCTGGTGTTCAGTGAGGTCAATCTGGTGGATATCATCAACAGCGCCCGTGAAGAAGTCTGGGGCATGGCACAGGCCCGCAAAATGCAACTGAACGTGGAAACGGAGATCGAGGAGGCCTGGATCCATGGAAACACCGATTTGCTGGAACGGACCATCACCAACCTGCTGACCAATGCCATCAAGTACAGCCCGGAAAATGGTGTCATCACCATCCAGCTGCAGGAGGAGGAGCAGGGCTACCGGTGCTGCGTGCAGGACCAGGGCCATGGCATCCCCACTGAAGATCTGCCCACTCTGTTCAACCGCTTTCAGCGTGGTTCGCTCTGGAAACACAGCGCCCAGGGCGGTGCCGGACTGGGACTGGCACTGGTCAAGGCGACCATGCAGCGGCATCATGGCCGGGTGGATGTCAGCAGCACCCCCGGCAAGGGCTCGCGCTTCTGTATCGTATTGCCGGCAGCCGAACCTGACACCTGATCAACTGACCGGCATTCAGATGAGGAACGCCACGCCTTGAAGATTGTCATTGCCCCGAACGCCCTGAAAGGCAGCCTGTCAGCACGCGCGGCGGCAGCGGCCATGGCCAGCGGGGTCCTCCGGGCAGCGCCCCAGGCGGAGCTGGTGCTGAGGCCGGTGGCTGACGGCGGCGACGGTCTGCTGGAGGTGCTGGAGGACGTGCTGCAGGCGGAGCGGCTGTCCCTGATCGTGACCGGACCCTTAAACGCGCCGGTCAGCGCCAGTTTCCTGTACTGCCCGTCCCGGCAACGCATCATCCTCGGCATCGGCGGCAGCGCCACACATGACGGCGGCACAGGCATGGCCCGCGCACTGGGTGCCCGGTTCCTGGATCAGGCCGGCAAGGAACTACCGGGAGACGGGGCCTCGCTTGCACGCATCAGCGCAATCAGGCTCGACGGGCTGGACCCCCGCCTGGGCCAGGTCAACATCCAGGTGATCTGCGATGTCGATAATCCCTTGCTGGGAGAGCACGGCGCCGCCAGGGTCTTCGGACCACAGAAAGGCGCCAGTCCCGAGCAGGTCATCCTGCTCGAAGCCGGATTGGCACATCTGGCCGATGTCATCGAACAGGATCTGGGACAGGATGTGCGTGAGCTGCCGGGCACCGGCGCGGCCGGAGGGTTGGGTGCCGGACTCAGCGCCTTTCTGCGGGCCGAGCTGAAACCGGGCGCCGAACAGGTACTGGAATTGCTTGAAATGAAGCAGGCCCTGGCCGGTGCGGACGTGGTGCTGACCGCCGAGGGTCGGCTGGATGAGCAGACCCGTCATGGCAAGGCCCCGGCCGCGGTTGCCGCCCGCGCCCGCGCCCTGGGCATCCCCTGCCTGGCGGTGGCCGGCAGCCTGGGCCCCGGATCGGACACCCTGCGGGCCACCGGCATCGACGCCGCCTTCAGCCTGTGCCCCGGGCCGGTATCGACCGATCTGGCAATGCACAATGCCGCTGACTACCTGGCGAACGCGACCGAACAAGTCCTGCGCGGCTTCCTGGCAGGTTACAATACCCGACTACCCACCCACCTGAATCAAGACGAGATCACCATGATCAGAAAATGCCTGTTTCCTGCCGCCGGTTACGGCACCCGCTTCCTGCCCGCCACCAAGGCCATGCCCAAGGAGGTCATGCCGGTACTGGACAAGCCGCTCATCCAGTACGGTGTCGAAGAGGCCATGGATGCCGGCATGAAGAACATC
>CAMYJZ010000080.1 GCA_947258845.1 uncultured Ectothiorhodospiraceae bacterium
AGCGATCAAGCCTCCGGGCGCCCTTTCTTTTCGTCTCTTTTCTTTGGGCGAGCAAAGAAAAGGGACACGCCGTGCGGGCGCGGAAGCCCGCGTAAAAGAGGTAGCTCGCCCGACAAGGCGAAACCTGACACCGTATGAGGCAAACACGGAAACCCGCTAACAATCGCCACAGCGAAAAATTATGACCAAACTCAAAAACGACCGTCTGATCCGGGCCCTGCTCCGGCAACCCGTCGACGCAACCCCGGTATGGATGATGCGCCAGGCCGGGCGTTACCTGCCCGAATATCGCAAGACCCGCGGCCAGGCCGGCAGTTTCATGGCCCTGTGCACCAATCCGGAGCTGGCCTGCGAGGTGACGATGCAGCCGCTCGAGCGCTTCCCACTGGATGCCGCCATCCTGTTCTCTGATATTCTGACGGTCCCCGATGCCATGGGGCTGGGCCTGTACTTCGCAGAAGGTGAAGGCCCGCGCTTCAGGAAGCCCGTACGCACAGAGGCCGATGTCAAGGCACTGGCTGTTCCCGACCCGGAAACGGAGCTGCGCTATGTGATGGATGCCGTGCGCCTGATCCGGCAGACACTCCACAACCGGGTCCCGCTGATCGGGTTTGCCGGCAGCCCGTGGACACTCGCCACCTACATGGTGGAGGGAGCTTCCACCAAGACCTTCTCGCACACCAAGGGCATGCTCTATAACGAGCCCCGGTTGATGCACCGGATGCTGGAGACCGTCGCGCGCGCGGTCACCGACTACCTCAATGCCCAGGTCGCCGCCGGTGCCCAGGCCATTATGATCTTCGATACCTGGGGCGGGGTACTGACACCCGCCGACTACGCGGAATTCTCGCTGCAGTACATGCAGCAGATCATCAATGGACTGACGCGCGAACACGAGGGCCAGCGCATCCCCGTGATTCTGTTCACCAAGGGTGGCTGTCAGTGGCTGGAAATCATGGCGGACACAGGCTGCGACGCTCTGGGTATCGACTGGTCCACTGACCTGGCCGCAGCACGAAAGCGTGTCGGTGACCGGGTTGCCCTGCAGGGCAACCTCGACCCGGCCGTCCTCTATGCCGCGCCCGAGGTCATTCGGGAAAAGGTCGCCGACGTCCTGGCCCATTTCGGACCCGGTTCAGGTCACGTCTTCAACCTGGGACACGGCATCAACCCGGACGTCGACCCCGAGCATGCCGGCGCGCTGGTCGATGCCGTGCACGAACTCAGCAGGCCTTATCATCTGCAAGACGGGAATTAATCACCGCGGAGACGCTGAGAACACAGAGTAAAAATATTTCACAATCATAAAATCATTCACCGCAAAGGCGCAAAGAGCGCAAAGTCAAAACATAATTCTTGTTAACAACAATCAACCTCAGACAAAGTTATTGTCGTATGTTCGTCGTTTTACGGATCGGTGTTGTTGCAATAATTTTTCTTTGCGTCCTTTGCGCCTTTGCGGTGAATTTTTTTATCTTCACTCTGTGTTCTCCGCGTCTCCGCGGTGAGAAGATTTCCTACCTCAGCTCGCTCAGCAGCGAGTCGATCATTCCCAGCGCCTGGGAGTGGTAGCCGCCGCCGAACAGGTTGAGGTGGTTGAGGATGTGGTAGAGGTTATAGAGTGTCCTGCGCACCCGGTAACCCGGGTCGAGCGGGTAGGCCTCGCGGTAGGCCGCATAGAAATCCCGGCCAAAGCCGCCGAACAGTTCCGTCATGGCCAGGTCCGCCTCCCGGTCACCGTAATACACCGCCGGGTCGAAGATCACGGGTTCGCCCTCCCGGGTATAGGCATAGTTACCCGACCACAGGTCACCGTGCAGCAGGGAGGCCTCCGGACGATGGCCGGCTAACAGTGCTGGTAGCTCGTCCAGCAACTTTTCACCCTGTGACTGGAGGCGGCCGCCGTGGCCATGATGTGCCGCCAGGTCGAGCTGAAACTGCAGTCGCTGTTCGCGCCAGAAATCAACCCAGTTATCAGCCGGGGTATTGGGTTGCGGCGTTGAACCGATGGTGTTGTCCTGCACCCAGCCGAACTCCGGCCGTGTCACCCGGTGCATCGCTGCCAGGCCCTGGCCCAGGTCGGCCCCCCTGCCCTGACCGCCGAGCTGCAGATCCTCCATCACCAGCCAGACCGACTCGCCGTTCTCGCCCCAGCACACCGGCTGCGGTACGCGCAGGGTGCGGCTGTCCAGCAACTCCTGCAGACCGCGCGCCTCGGCCTCGAACATGGCCAGCTGCCCGGCACTGTTGAGCTTGACGAAATAGTGCGTATCGCCGTACAGCACGCGCAGGGCCTGATTGATGCAACCGCCGCCGACCGTGCCCTGCTGGCTGAGGCTCTCCCGCTTCCCGGTCGCCGTGGCGATATCCCTGGCGATGTTTTCCCAAAGTGACATGGTTATCTGACTCGCATTAAATTACCGCAGAGATGCCGAGAACGCAGAGTAAACAATGATCACGAACATAAAATCATTCACCGCACGACTGCATGGATGCAGGAGGTAGAGTAACGCATGGAGCAGTTACCGAAAGGCGCAAAGGACGAAAAGGACGCAAAGTTAAAAAACAATTCATGCTAACAACAAACTTCAGTGATGGCAGATCACCAGATGTTTGTCATCCCCTTATCAGTGTTGTTGCAATAATTTTTTCTTTGCGCTCTTTGCGTCTTTGCGGTTAAGAACATTGTTATAGACACTTCTCTGCGTCCTCCGCGTCTCCGCGGTGAATAATCATTCCCTTCACCCCACCACCCGTGCCAGGCGTGCCTGTGTCATGCGGCCGAGGCCGAGTTCGTCGCACACTGCCGTCACATCGGCCGCTGACACGGAACGCCGCCGGACGTCAGCGGTATCCACCTGCAGGTCCGGATCGATGGCCACGCCGGTCAGTTGCCGCGCCAGCCGGGCATTATCTTCATAGTTCCTGAGCAGGCCCTGGATGCGGGCGGCACCGCGAATCTTCAAGTCTGCAACCTCCTCCAGCCTGTTATAGAGATTCTCCAGGTTGTCGAAGTGTGCCAGCAGGGCCGTGGCGGTCTTCGCCCCGATGCCCGGCACCCCCGGGATATTGTCCACGCTGTCACCCGCCAGTGCCAGCCAGTCCGCGACCTGGTGGGCCTGTACACCCAGCCACTGCGGGATGTCGGCATAATGGTGCCGGCGGTTGCGTGCATAGTCCCAGAGCATGTCCCCCTCTCCGATCAGCTGGGCCAGATCCTTGTCGGCGCTGAGTATCACCACAGAGAATCCCTGCTCACGCAGGCGCGTGGCAATCGTACCAATCAGGTCATCGGCCTCGTAATAGTTGCTGGAGAAATCGGCCAGCCCCAGGGCCTGTACCAGGCTGCGGCAATACCGGAACTGCTGTTCGAGGTCTGCGGGCGGCAACTCCCGGTTGGCCTTGTAGGCCGGAAAGATCTCGTTGCGAAACGACGTGGTAAGACTCTCATCGAAGACCACGGCAACGTGTTCCGGCCTGGCTTCATCCAGAAAACCGCCAAGGAATCCGGCGAAGCCATGCAGGGCATTGATCGGCTTGCCCTTGGCATTGGTCAGGTCGTCCGGTACGGAGAACCAGGCACGGAATATATAGATGCTGGCGTCAATCAGGTAGACGCGCCGCTGCTTGTCGGCCACGGGATACTAATGCAAGGGTTCAGGTCGCGAGTTTCAGCCGCTCATGCAGGGGACTGCTGCGCGGGAAATGGGCGCGCAGGAATTCCATCTGGTCGGCAAGCACCCGCCGGCCCTGCAGATAGATATACTCCGCATGGGTGGGGACGAACGGCACCGCCAGCAATTCCATCCCGGCCTGCTCGGGCGTGCGGCCGGCCTTGTGGTTATTGCAGCGCCTGCAGGCGGTCACCACGTTGTTCCAGACATCCATGCCGCCCTGGATGATCGGGGTAACGTGATCACGCGACAGGTCCTGCGGCCGGAACGGCCCGCCGCAGTAGAGGCACAGCTGTGAATCGCGCTTGAACAGCGCCGGGTTATTAAGGGGTGGCGCATAACAGTCACGCAGCTTGGTCAGGGCATGGTTCCGGCCATAGGTCGCAATGATTGAATTCACCTCGATCACGCTGCGTTGCCCGGTCCTTGCGTTAATACCCCCATGGACGCGGTACAGCAGGGTGCCGCAGGTATAGGCCACCTGTTCTAGATGGTAGAGGCGCACAGCGTCCTGGTAGCCGACCCATTCAAGCGGCATACCGGAGACATCGGTCCTCAATACCTGGTGATGTAATGCCAACATGGTCAACTCCATGCCTGCCAGACAATAAAACCCTTACAGAATTTGCTAGCTCAATCCAGTAAAGTCCTGAAGTATTTTATGGTTATTTGGTGCTTTTCACAGACTATCATGTAAATTTAACGGGCACCAGACGGGTCCCGGCTCGCGGACCGGAACGCAGCCCCGGCAAGCATTCCGGCTAACATCGAAACCGCTTGATCGGCGCCCGGCAAGTCGTTACCGTCCGTTATGAATTCCGGTAAATTTTAAAGTAACATGCGCTATCCGCTCAACGATCGACCCGGGCCCTGACACTATGGATGACAAGCTGACTTTCCGCCGTTACCAGGACGGTGATCACCAACAAAGCCGCTGGGTTGAGGATATCTTCAACGAGGATACCTCCTATAAATGCCCCACTTACGTGCACCGCACGCCGCCGTGCCAGGGCAGCTGCCCGTCCGGCGAGGATATCCGCGGCTGGCTGCAGATTGTGCGCGGCATCGAAAAGCCGCCGGCAGAGACCAGCTGGCAGGAGTACGCATTCCGCCGATCCACCGACGCCAACCCCTTTCCATCCATGATGGGCCGGGTCTGTCCGGCACCCTGCCAGGAGGGCTGCAACCGTAACGAGGTGGAGGACTTCGTCGGCATCAATTCAGTCGAGCAGTTCATCGGCGATCATGCTCTGCACGAAAACTTCAGTTTCATCCCGCCGGCACAGGAATCCGGCAAGCAGGTCGCCATCATCGGCGGCGGCGTGGCCGGCCTGGCCGCAGCCTACCAGCTGCGCCGCCTGGGTCATGGCGCCACGATCTTCGACGAACGCGCCGAACTCGGCGGCATGTCCCGCTACGGCATCCCGGGCTATCGCATGCCGCGTGATGTCATGGATGGCGAGATCCAGCGCATCATCGACCTGGGTGTCGAGGTCCACCACAACACCCGAGCTGGCCGGGACATCAGTTTCGAACAGCTCGAGCAGGACTATGACGCCATCCTGCTGGCACTGGGCGCCCAGCAAGGCCGCACCTTGAATATCCCTGGCGGCGATGCCCCCAACTGCGTCAGCGGAGTAGCCTTCCTGGCCGCGTTCAACGAGGGCCGCATGCATCACACGGCGGACAAGGTCGTCGTGATCGGCGGCGGCGACACCGCCATGGACGTGATCTCCGTGGCGCGCCGGTTGGGACACATCAATAATCCCAACGAAAACGACCGCCCGGAGGCCGTTATCCGCAACCTGACCGCGCATGATGTCGCCGCCACGGCAAGCCGCGAGGGCTCGGAGGTGCTGCTGATCTACCGCCGCCCCATCGAGAACATGCCGGCGGCCCAGCACGAGGTGGAAACCGCGGAAAAGGAAGGCGTCAAGATTCGCGGCAGCCTGGCACCGGTCGAACTGGTACTGGATGATGACGGTCGCGCCACGGCGCTGCGCGTGGTCGAGGTCGACTGGTCCAGCGGCAAGATGGAAACCATCGAGGGCTCCGAGTTCGACATCGAGTGCGACCTGGTGGTACCGGCAGTGGGCCAGTCCGGCGATCTCACCGGCCTGGAGGAATTCGATAACGGCCGCGGCCTGATCGACGCCGACAAGTTCTACCAGCTACCGGACAAAACCGGCTACTTCGCCTGCGGCGATATCGTTCGTCCGCACCTGCTGACCACGGCCATTGGCCAGGCCTCGATTGCCGCCGACACCATCGACCGCTATTTCCAGCAACAGGAGGTCGACCGGCGCCCCAAGGTCGACGTGCACCACTTCGACCTGCTGGACAAGCTGCGCGAAACCGCACTCGCGCCGCAGGAATATGACCACCGGCCGGACTGGAGCACGGACGCCTCCGAATTCGCAGTGCACAATTACGAGGACCGCTCGCAGCAGGAGATCATCTCCCACGAAATGCTCTACCTCGGACACTTCCCCTTCACCCCGCGCAACCAGCGCGAGGAAACCGGCGTGGGTGCCGACGAGGTGCTGGGGCACTTCGAGGAACGCTTCCGTGGACTGCAGGAACAGGAAGCCCAGGCCGAGGCCGAACGTTGCATGAGCTGTGGCATGTGCTTCGAGTGCGACAACTGCGTCATCTACTGCCCGCAGGATGCCGTCTTGCGTACCCCCAGGGACCAGGCCACTATGGGCCGCTATGTCTACACCGACTATGACCGCTGCATCGGCTGCCATATCTGTGCCGAGGTCTGCCCCACCGGCTATATCAACATGGGCCTGGGTGCCTCCTGAGGCCCGCATCTATCATTACAAGGTTCCAGGAACCACTTTATTCCATCATTCTGATTCGTTAATATAGCTCGGCAATCCGGGGCTCGAAGACTCGGAAGCCTGTAAACATTACTGTAAC
>CAMYJZ010000081.1 GCA_947258845.1 uncultured Ectothiorhodospiraceae bacterium
GGAGACCATTGCCGGCTTCAAGGGCATCGTGAACGGCGACTACGATGACATTCCGGAACAGGCCTTCTACATGGTCGGCACCATCGACGAAGTGGCAGAAAAGGCAAAGAGCCTGTAACGACAACAGCGGAAGACGAAATGGCAATGACCATGCATGTAGATATCGTCAGTGCCGAGAAGTCCATCTTCTCGGGCACGGTAACGATGTTGTTTGCCCCGGCCGAGATGGGCGAGGTGGGTATCGCCCCGCGGCACGCGCCGCTGCTGACCTGGCTCAAGCCCGGTGAAGTACGGGTAGTGACAAAGGAAGGCGAAGAGCGTTCCTACTTTGTCTCCGGCGGCATACTGGAGGTTCAACCGCACGTGGTCACGATACTGTCGGACACTGCCATTCGGGCCCGTGACCTCGACGAGGCGGCCGCCCTGGAGGCCAAGGAGCGTGCCGAGCATATGCTGGCCGACAAAAAAGCCGATATCGACTACGCCAAGGCCCAGGCAGAACTGGCCCAGTCCGCCGCTCAGCTGCGTACCATTCAGAAGCTGCGCGAAAAAGCCAAGCGCTAGCTCGGAACCGCTATGAGCAAACCCATCGTTTCCCGCAACAAGGTCGTATCCTTCACCTATTCAATCCAGGACGTGGAAGGCAACATCGTCGAGCAGTCCGACCTTCCCATCAGTTACGTGCATGGCGGCCAGCATGATCTGTTCGAGAAGATCGAGACGTCCCTGGAAGGCTGTGCGGAGGGTGACACCGTCAAGGTCGAGCTGACACCGGAGGAGGCCTTCGGTCAGCATGACGAGAACCTGACCTACACCGATGACCTGGATAATGTGCCGCCCGAGTTCCGCCGCATCGGGGCCGAGGTGGAGATGATGAATGACCAGGGCGAAACCCGGAAGTTCATCGTGACGCACATCGAGAACGACAAGCTGACCGTGGATGGCAATCATCCGCTTGCCGGCAAGATCATCACCTTCAACATCAAGGTTGCCGATATCCGCGACGCCAGTCCGGACGAGCTTGCCCGGGGCGTGGAACCGATGGCCACCCCGGTGATGCACTGAGCGCGACCCGATACACTGATCGACCTCCTGGCGACCATGCTATGATCGCTGCCAATACCACTCAAATCCATGCTGCCGGTTTTTCCGGTAGTTGCCGTTATGGCTTCTGACCGAATAATGCTTCACCGCAGAGACGCAGAGGACGCTGAGTGAAAAAACCTGTCATTTTACAACCACCTTATTAATCAAAATCCATAATGATTTATTGGACTGGTTTAGTTAACTCAATAGCTCTGCGCCCTCTGCGTCTCCGCGGTGATATTTTCATTGCATGAAACAGAAGGTAAGCTGGATCCTATGAACCTGAGCATCATCATCCTGGCGGCAGGTCAGGGCACGCGCATGCGTTCCGGGCTTCCCAAGGTGCTGCACCCGCTGGGCGGCCGTCCCCTGCTGGGTCATGTCATCGAAACGGCGCGCGGCTTTGCCGGTGCCGATATCCATGTGGTCATCGGGCACGGAGCGGAACGGGTACGCACAGCCTTTCCGGACCCGGATATTAACTGGGTGGTCCAGGACCGGCAGCTGGGTACGGGACACGCCGTTGCGCAGGTGTTGCCCGCTGTTGCGGACGACCGGGTCGTTGTCGTGATGTACGGCGATGTGCCGCTGATCCGGCATGGCACGCTGGACGCGCTGCTGAACGATGCGGCCCGCGGCGAGATCGGTCTGCTGACGGCCGAACTGGAGCAGCCCGCAGGCTATGGCCGTATCGTGCGTGATGACAGCGGCCATGTCACCGGTATCGTCGAGGAGAAGGATGCCAGCGATGCCCAGCGTCGTATCCGCGAGATCAATACCGGCTTTATGGCGGCGCCTGCAGGTCGCCTGCGTGGCTGGGTGGAGACACTGGATAACAACAATGCACAGGGCGAGTTCTACCTGACAGACGTGGTTGGACTGGCGGTGCGCGACGGCGTCACAGTCAGTGCCAGCGTCACCCGGGATCCGCATGAAATACTCGGCGTCAATGATCGTTTGCAGCTTGCCGATCTGGAGCGCCGTTACCAGCGCCGGCAGTCCGAGGCCTGCATGCAGGCCGGTGTCACCCTCATCGACCCGGCGCGCTTCGACCTGCGCGGCAGCCTGCAGGCCGGGGAGGACGTCGTCATCGATGTGAATGCCGTGCTGGAAGGCGAGGTGGTGCTCGGTGAGCGTGTCACTATCGGTCCGAATGTCGTGTTGCGCGATACCCGCATCGGCGATGACGTGACGGTGCTCGCCAACTGCGTCATCGAAGAGGCCACTATCGGATCGGGCGTGCGCATCGGCCCGTTTGCACGGATCCGTCCGGAGACCCGGCTGGCCGACCATACCCACGTAGGCAACTTTGTGGAAATCAAGAAGTCAGATATCGGTGCGGGTTCCAAGGTCAACCACCTCAGTTATATAGGCGACACCTCCATCGGGCGTGGCGTGAACATCGGTGCCGGGACAATTACCTGCAACTATGACGGCGCCAACAAGCACCGTACCGTGATCGGCAACGATGTCTTCATCGGCTCCGATACCCAGCTGGTCGCACCGGTCGAGGTGAAGGACGGCGCCACCATCGGCGCAGGCTCGACCATCACGCGGGATGCGCCGGCGGGTGAACTGACGCTGAGCCGCGCACCCCAGGAAACCCGCAAGGGCTGGCAGCGGCCGGTCAAGAAGAAACCATGAGAGAGCTGCAATGTGCGGTATTGTCGGAGTCGTAGCCCGGCAAGATGTCACCCCCGTGTTGCTCGATGGCCTGCGACGCCTCGAGTACCGCGGCTATGACTCTGCCGGGGTCGCGGTGCTTAGCGATCAGGCCTTGCTCGAACGCGTGCGCACGCTCGGCAAGGTCGCAGAACTCGTCAAAGCGCTGGAGGCCACACCGGTCAGCGGGATGACCGGTATCGCGCATACGCGCTGGGCGACACACGGCGCGCCCAGCGAAAAAAACGCCCACCCGCATGTCTGTCATGAACGCGTGGCTGTGGTGCACAACGGCATTATCGAGAACCATGACAAGCTGCGCGCCCGGCAGGAACAGGCCGGTTACCGCTTCACCTCCCAGACCGATACCGAGGTGATCGTGCACCAGATACATCACTACCTGGACCAGGGACAGGATTTGCTGGTCGCTGTACAGTCCACCGTCGCTGATCTCGACGGCGCCTTCGCGCTGGGTGTTATCAGCAAGGACGAGCCGGGCCGCCTGGTCGCTGCGCGCCGCGGCAGTCCGCTGGTCATCGGTTTGGCCGATGACGAGATCCTCATCGCCTCGGATGTGGCGGCGCTGGTGTCCGAGACCAGTCGTTTCGTTTACCTTGAAGACGGAGACGTAGCTGACATCGTGCACACCGGTATGACGATCTACGACCAGTCCGGCAGGCAGGTGGAAAGGCCGCAGCAGACTTCGACGGTGACCGCGGATGCCACCGACAAGGGTGAATACAGCCACTACATGCTCAAGGAGATTTTCGAGCAACCGGGTGCCATTGCGGATACCCTGGAAGGGCGGATAGCCGGACAGCGGGTACTGGAGAACGCATTCGGTGCTGACGCCGGCAGGATATTCGACAGTGTGAAGGGGGTGCACATCATCGCCTGCGGCACCAGCTTCCATGCCGGCATGGTAGGCCGCTACTGGCTGGAATCACTGTCCGGAGTGCCCTGCAGCGTCGAGGTGGCCAGCGAGTTCCGCTACCGCAAGCCGGTGGTGCGCAACAACTCGCTTATCGTCACCCTGTCGCAATCGGGCGAGACCGCCGATACCCTGGCCGGTTTGCACGAGGCGCGCCGCCTCGGCTACGGTCATTCGCTGTCGATCTGCAATGTACCGGAAAGCTCGCTGGTGCGTGATTCCGAACTGGTGCTGATGACGCACGCGGGTCCGGAAATCGGTGTGGCCTCCACCAAGGCCTTTACTACCCAGCTGGTGGCGATGCTGCTGCTGACCATCGTGCTGGGCAGGCGCAACGGCATGTCGGCCGGGACCGAGGCCAGGCTGGTGAATGAACTGCGCAGCGTACCCGGCAAGGTGGAGGAAGCGCTGAGGCTGGATGACCAGATCAGGTCGCTGGCCCTGGAGCGTTTCGGCGACAAGCAGAATGCCCTGTTCCTGGGGCGCGGCGCACAGTTCCCCGTGGCCATGGAGGGGGCGCTCAAGCTCAAGGAGATCTCCTACATCCATGCCGAAGCCTATCCTGCCGGCGAACTGAAGCACGGACCGCTGGCGCTGGTGGATGCCCGCATGCCGGTGATTGCCGTTGCGCCGAACAATGAACTGCTGGAGAAGCTCAAGTCAAACCTGCAGGAGGTACGCGCCCGTGGTGGCGAACTGATCGTGTTTGCCGACACCGATGTCGGCATGAGCAGTGAAGCGGGTGTGACGGTGTTGCCGGTGGCGCCCACCGAGGACAGTATCGCCCCCATTATCTTTTCGGTGCCCCTGCAACTGCTCGCCTATCACGTGGCTGTCCTCAAGGGCACTGATATCGACCAGCCACGCAATCTCGCCAAGTCGGTTACCGTGGAGTGAGGCCCGGGCCCGGTCTTCTGAATTCACGTGCCGCAACAGCATATGATCAGACTTGGCAAGGCATTGAGTGCCTGGGGAACCCCTGACTTTCAGGAGTTCCTGAAAACGGAAATCGAACAACTGGGTGCCGCGCAGCTGCCATTGCAACAGGGACTGTCAACCGGAAGTCATGCCGTTGATAGCAAGCTCAGCGCGATGATCATCAGCGTTACCGAGGATGCGAATGTCATCCATGCCAAGGCCGGTATCTTTTTTACGGGAATCATTGCCGGCTGCAGTTGTGCCGATGACCCCACGCCAGTCGATGAAAATACCGAGTACTGTGTAGTACAGCTTGATATTGACAAGACGACGGCCGAAACCACGGTGTCGCTGTTGAACGAATGAAGATGCAGCCAGCGCTCGTGGAACGGCGCTGCCGAAAGTCGCTGAGAATTATCATTGCGCTGTGCCATAATCAGTAGCCCTGCTACTCTATCGAGACGAACACATTGAGCTATGGATGACGTTACAAAACACAGAAAGATGACCCTGGCCGAACGTGCCGACCGGCACGTCCTCTATGAAGAATCAGTCCAGGATGTGGCCGGTGAATACAAGTTCGTCAACCGGACCTTTAACAAGCTGCGCGACCGCAAGGCCAGGCGTTTGCGCGAGGACTTCTGCGGTACCGCCGGTATGTGCTGTGAATGGGTCAGGCGCCGCAAGACCAACACGGCCATCGGTGTCGATATCGACCCCGAGGTGCTGGATTGGGGGCGCAGACATAACCTGGCGCGCCTCGAACCGGAGATCCGCCGGCGCGTGACCCTGCGGCAGGAGGATGTGTGCACGGTGCAGACCCCCGATCCGGTCGATATTGTGCTGGCCATGAATTTCAGTTACCAGATATTCAAGACGCGCAAGAAGCTGGGCGGTTATTTCAGAAGAGTACACGAGGCGCTGGCAGACGACGGTATCCTGTTTATCGACGCCTTCGGCGGTTACGAGGCCTTCCAGGAAATCAGGGAAAAGCGCAAATACAAGGGATTCAAATATATCTGGGAGCATGCCAGCTACAACCCGATCAACGGCGATATCCTTTGCCACATCCATTTCAGCTTCCCTGATGGATCGAAGCTGAAGCGCGCCTTCACCTATGACTGGCGTTTGTGGACATTACCGGAATTGCAGGAGCTGCTGGACGACGCGGGCTTTGCCCGGGTCACGGTCTACTGGGAACAGGCCGATGCGAAGACCGGCGAGGGTACCGGTGTTTATATGCCGACCACCGTGGGTCAGGCAGACCCTGGCTGGGTATGTTTCCTGGTGGCAGAGAAGTAAGCACGGCGTGGACACAAGCGTGAGCGGGTTGTTGCCGTGAGTCGGCCAGGTTGTCTGGTGGAACAACACGCCTGAGGCGCATATGGCAATCGAAATCGAACGTAAATTCCGGGTCAGGAGTGATGCCTGGCGCCAGGCTGCTACAGGTGAACATTATCGCCAGGGTTATCTATCCACCGTAGCCGAGCGCACCGTCCGGGTGCGGGTGGCGGGGGACGTCGGCTATCTCACCATCAAGGGCGCCACGCGCGGTGCCACCCGCGCCGAATATGAATACGTCATATCCGGCGATGATGCCCATGCCATGCTCGACAACCTTTGCCTCAGGCCACTGATCGAAAAGACCCGCTACACCCTCGAATACCAGGGACTGGTATGGGAGATCGACGTGTTTGAGGGCGACAATGCCGGGCTGGTGATCGCCGAGGTGGAACTCGAGTCCGAAGAACAGGACATTGCCTTGCCTGACTGGATCGGTGAAGAGGTCACCGGCGATGTCCGCTACTACAACGCAAACCTGGTCGCCAATCCCTATTGCAACTGGAGGCCGTGAGGGATTGTTGCATCAACGGGGTGTATTCCGGATAGCGGCC
>CAMYJZ010000082.1 GCA_947258845.1 uncultured Ectothiorhodospiraceae bacterium
GATGATGTTCCAGGCAAAGATCGACTTGAAGTTGTAATAGGTCATCGCCACGATCAGGCGGTCAGGGCGGCCCAGGTCGAGTACCAGTACCGCGAGTCCTCCGACGAGCAGGGCAATGGCCAGCAGACCGGACAGGCGGGCCAGTGGCTTGTAGGGTGTCTTGCCGAATACGGAGCTGATCGAGGCCACGTTGAGTGCGCCGGAGGCGGCGACGATCAGGAAAACGGCGAAGACATGCGGTGTGCCCCAGACGATCTGGTTGGTCATGCCGGTCACGTGGTGGCCGTTGTGCTCCATGAAATAGGCCGCACCCAGGGCTGCCAGCACAAACAGACCGATGAAGCCGAGCAGCGAGTAAAACCGCATGCCACCGTCAATTTCCCTGAATTGTATCTGCTGTTTCATCAAATCCCCCGGTAACGAACGCCGGTATTGAGGTCCAGGTCAGCACGAATCTGGCGGCTGCTGTGCTGCCTGAGCTGTTTCGAGATATCGCTGCCGGGGTCATTGATGTCCCCGAACACCATGGCGTTGTGGTTCTCGGCCGTGCAGGCCTCGACACAGGCCGGTGTGCGGCCAGCATCCACCCGGTGCACACAGAAGGTGCAGGATTCGACCGTGCCCTTGCCGCGCGGTGCATGCGGCAGCTGGTCCTGCAGGTCCTCATGGATAAAGGAACGCGCCTTGTAGGGGCAGGCCATCATGCAGTAACGGCAGCCGATGCAGATATGCTTGTCGACCAGTACGATGCCGTCATCGCGCCTGAACGAGGCGCCCGTGGGGCAGACATCGACGCAGGGTGGATGCTCACAGTGCTGGCAGAGCAGGGGGAGTGACTGGGTATGACCGGTCTGCTTGTCTCGCAGATCGACCTTGCGGATCCACTGGGCATCGGTCTCGGGACGGCCGTGGCCGGTGAGGCCGTGCTCGTCGTTGCAGGCGGTGACGCAGTCGTTGCAGCCGTTGGCGCATTTGTTGGTGTCGATCAGCATGCCCCAGCGGACGTCGCTGGTGACCGGCTCATCCGCTGAACGCGCCTGCGCGACCTCGTGCAGGAATACGCCGGGCGCAACACTGAGACCGGCAAGCGCGGTTGCCGTGTTGCCGAGAAAGCGCCGCCGGTAGGTATCGATATTCGCGTTATCAGTCATGGCGGATAACCTCGATTGCCAGGGCCTGGTGCGGCTCGGCAGACAACGCAGCAGGCTTGTTGTCGGATTTCGCATGCCCGGATGACATGTGAGGGCCGGGTGTCTTGACCGGGCGGTCTGCATGGCACTGGAAGCAGTCGATCCTGACGGCCGCGTAGCTGTGGCAGCTGTTGCAGAAATGCTCGTCGCTGCTGTAGCGCGGGGCGTCCGGGGCATCGCTGACGTGACAGTTGATGCACTCTTTCAGGCTGTACTGCGTGGTACGGATGCCATTGTGTACGGTTTCGTCACGCTGGTGCAGGATGTATTCCATGTGATTCCGGCGCATTTCCGCAGTCGGCTCCACGCAACCCTGGGTCGCGCTGTACCTGTCCTGTGCTTCCGGGATAACGGGGAGTAGTGAGCCACCACTGGCCCAGGCGATAGCGGGCAGGCCGGCCATGGCGGCCAGGGTCAGCAGGACACGCAGGCTTTTTTGCGTCAGGTTTTGCATGTTATAACCGTCTTAGTGATCACCCAGGGCCATGTCGATGTAGCCGGTCGGGCAAACATCGGCACAGATGTGGCAGCCGATACACTTGTTGTAGTCCGTGTCGACGTAGCGGCCGGTCGTGGCCTGGTCCTTCTTGACGCGGAAGATGGCATCCTGCGGGCAGTAGATGACACAGTTGTCGCATTCGAAGCACATGCCGCAGCTCATGCAGCGTTCGGCCTCATTGGCTGCCTGTTCCGTGTCCAGGCCGACGCCGCGTTCCGCAAAGTGTCCGAGCACCTCGTCAGCCGACGGTCCGTAGGAGCTGCGCTTGTTGCGCGGTACAAACGGGAAGTGACCCAGGAACAGGCGGTCCGATGAAATGATCTCGGCCTCCGAGCGGTCCTCGTAGTTGTGTACCGCCCAGTTGCCTGTGCCGGTGCCGCGCTCCTCGTTTGGATCGTCGGCGTTGAACTCTTCCGGTTCCAGGTTGGCCTCGTGCAGCTTCTGCAGCAGTTCGAAGTGGTGCACGTCCACCTTGGGCCGCTTTTTCTGGTCTTCCTGCTTGAGGAAGTGATCGATGCTTTCGGCCGCAATAGAGGCCTGACCGATCGCCGTGGTCAGCAGGTGGGGCCGGATGATATCGCCGGCGACGAAGTGGCCTTCGCGACCCGGTACCTGGTAGAAGGCATCGGAGTCGATCAGGCCGCGGCCGTTGTCGAGTGATTCCAGGCCGGTGGAGAGGTCGCCGCCCTGGCCGATGGCGGATACGACCAGGTCGCATTCCACCTCGAACTCGCTACCCTCGACGGGATTCGGACGGCCATCGACCATTTCGCACTTGGCTAACTTGAGTGCCTTGGCCATGCCCTCGTCATCCAGGACGACCTCGAGCGGCATAACACCGTCCAGGATACTGACGCCCTCGCGCAGGGCATCCTCGACCTCGTGCTCGGTCGCGGTCATTTCCTCGCGCTGAAACAGGGAGGTCAGGGTCACTTCGGCGCCCTCACGGGCGGCGGCGAAGGCGGAGTCGTGGGCGACGTAGCCGCCGATGACCTGTTCCGGGCGCACTTCCTTGCCAAGGTTCTCGACCTTGCCCAGGCGACGTGCAACAGAGACCACGTCGATAGAGGTATCACCACCACCTACACACACCACCTTGTCCGCGGTAACCTGCAGGGTGCCCTTGTTGAAGGCCTCCAGGAAGGCCACGCCGGAGACGCAGTTCGGTGCATCACTGTTGGGCACCGGCAGCCTGCGGCCGGTCTTGCAGCCCAGGGCCCAGAGGATGGCGTCGTAGTCCTTTTCCAGTTCCTCGATAGAGACATCCTTGCCGACGCGCACGCCCAGGCGGGTGTCGATGCCTCCCAGGTCCAGGATACGCTGGCACTCGTGATTCAGGACGTCGCGCGGGGTACGGTAGCCGGGGATGCCGTAGCGCATCATGCCACCGAGCTCGTCATGGTCATCGAAGATGGTGCTGGCATGACCCATGCGGCGCAGCTGGTAGGCGGCTGCCATACCGGCGGGCCCGCCACCGATGATGGCCACCTTCTTGCCGCTCAGCTGTTCCGGCGCCTCGAAGGTGAATTTCTTCTCGTAGGCAGAATCCCCGATAAACTGCTCCACGGAGTTGATGCCGACAAAGTCGTCAACCGCGTTGCGGTTGCAGCCGTCTTCGCAGGGGGCCGGGCAGACACGGCCCATCATGGCCGGGAAGGGGTTGGCGTCGGTGGAGCGGCGGAAGGCGTACTCCTCCATGCTCATGTCGCCTGTGGGCTTCTCGATGCCGCGCACGATCTGCAGCCAGCCGCGGATATCCTCACCCGAGGGGCAGCTGCCCTGGCAGGGAGGGGTGCGGTGCACGTAGGTCGGGCACTTGTGCGAAGCGTCGCCATCAAAGATGTTTTCAACCTGACGCTTCCATGTGTAATCACCTTCTTCGTAGCGGCGAAACGTCAGATCCTGCTTTTCCATGTCGTCTCGAGAAGTAGCCATGCCTGTTCTCCTGTCATCTGATCGGGCTGGTCACCCGAACCGGATTCAATTAAAAATTATTGTTTGTTGCCGAGGACGATTGCGTTACTCACCAGCTGGTGAACACTCACAATGCTGTCCATGGTAAAGCCGTAATAGGGTAAGACCTTCGAAAACTGGCTCTTGCAGATCGCGCAGATCGCTGCCATGTGCGTGACGCCGTGTTCTTCGACAACCTGCTTGAGTGCCTCCATCCTGGGCAGGGCACCCTTGACGCGCAGTTCCATCAGGTCGTCTGTCAGCAGTCCGCCGCCACCACCGCAACAATAGGTGGCTTCGTGAATGGTGTCCTGGGGCATATCGAAAAAGTGGTTACAACTTGCCCGGATCACATCGCGCGGGATGGTGAACTGACCACCGGGTTTGGATCCCATGCGCGAGGCACGGGCCACGTTGCAGGAGTCGTGGTAGGTCAGGACCATGTCGTCGTTGGCCGATTTGTCGAGGGTCAGGGCGCCACGCTGGATGAGATCGTGGGTGAACTCGAGGATGTGCTGCGGCACAGGGTAGTTCGGGTCCAGGAAGTCGAACGGGCCGGCCAGGGTGTTGAGGAAGCTGTAGGCCACGCGCCAGGCATGGCCGCATTCGCCCATGACAATGCGCTTGACGCCCAAATCGAGGGCGGCCTCGCGGATACGCAGGGAGACCTTGCGCATGTTTTCATAGCTGCCGATGAACATGCCGAAGTTGGCCGCTTCACTGGCGTGCGAACTCAGGGTCCAGCTGATACCGGCCTCGTGAAATACCTTGGCGTAGCCGATCAGGCCATCGACGTGGGGCTCGGCGAAGAAATCTGCTGACGGGGTGACGACCAGTATGTCGGCACCTTTTTCGTCGACCGGGAAGCGCACCTTGACGCCGGTGTCATCCTCGACCTCTTCCTCCAGGCCTTCCAGGGTGTCTACCAGGGCGGGCTGGGGCAGGCCCAGGTTGTTGCCGATCTTGTAGACCTTGCCAATGATCTCGTTGCAGTACTTCTGTCCGACACCCACGGAGTCCATGATCTCGCGTGCGGCCATGGAGATCTCGGCGGTATCGATGCCGTAGGGGCAGTAGACCGAGCAGCGCCGGCACTGCGAACACTGGTGGAAGTAGCTGTACCAGTCGTCCAGGACTTCCTTGGTCAGGTCGACGGCGCCGACCAGCTTGGGAAAGTACTTGCCGGCAAAGGTGAAGTTGCGGCGGTAGACCTTGCGCAGCAGGTCCTGGCGTGCAACCGGCATGTTTTTCGGGTCGGTTGTGCCGAGATAGTAGTGACACTTGTCCGTGCAGGCGCCGCACTTGACGCAGGAATCGAGGAACACCCGGAAGCCCCGGTACTTGCCGGTCAGTTCCTCCATCTTGTCCAGCGCAACCTGTTCCCAGTTGTCGACCAGTTCACCCGGAAAGCCCAGCTGTTCCTGGAATTCCTCCTTGGCGACGAACGGCTTGCTGTGCGCCATCACGCCTTCCTGCAGATGCGGAATGACGGGATATTCTTTAAGTTCCGGTGTGTCGAAATCAGCCACGTTTAGCTCCTGATCCTGTCATCACTCGATTATTTGTTTTCCAGCCTGGCGGCCCACGGCGCGAGATGGCGCTGTTCACGCGGGTTGTCAACCTGGTTGCGGGTCGGGCTAAAGAAGATGCCGGGGGCATGCAGCAGCTTGCTGATCGGGAAGATGATCATCAGCGTGGCCACCAGTGCCAGATGGAGCAGCAACACCGGATCCTCGGGAATCGGCTGCCAGTTGAAATACATCAGGCCCAGGAAGAAGGCCTTCACTGCCACGATATCAGTGTGTGTCAGGTAGTCCATTGCCATGCCGGTCAATGCGATAGCCATCAGCAGGGCCAGCATCAGGTGGTCCGACAGGGCGGAAATGTAGCGTACCCGGTCAACCAGGAAGCGGCGTGCCCACAGCCCGCCCAGGCCGGCTGCCATGGCGAAGGCGGCATACAGGCCAAATGGCTGTATCAGGTCCACCCAGGTCCAAACCGGATCGGTGAAGTAGCGCAGGTGTCGGGCCAGTACCAGGAACATGCCAAAATGAAACAGGTAGCCGAAGACCCAGATCCACTTGTTCGACTTGAACAGGCTTTCAAAGAAAGCCAGTTCCCTGAACATGCGCAATACCACGCCGGAACGCGTTACCGGGGCAGGCGTAGTCGGTATCTTCAGCGGTGCAGGTGTTTTAGCGTACTGACGAATCTTGTAGGCCAGGCCGCCGACGAGCAGGGCAGTGGCCACATAGAACAGCAGCGCGTAAACAATAGTCAGAAACGGCATGTTTCTGAACTCCCTTACGGTAGTGGTTGTAGAAAGACGGGGGGTTGCAGAAAGTTACCCTCCTGCAGCCTTGTCCAGTCAGATTAGACGCAACCGGTCGGTTTCGGCAGGCCGGCGTACTTGCAGGCCTGTTTGGCCGGGCCGTAAGGGAACAGTTCGTACAGGTACTTGCTGTTGCCCTTGTCCTTGCCGAGTTTCTTGCCGATCGCCTTGGTCAGCACGCGAACCGCCGGTGCAATCTGGTATTCCTCGTAGTACTCGCGTAGAAAGTTGATCACTTCCCAGTGGTTGTCGGTCAGTTCGCAGTCGTCCAGATTGGCCATGACTTCCGCCACGTCCTTGTCCCACGTGTTCAGGTCAGCCAGGTAACCTTCTTCGTCCGTCTCATAGCTCTTGCCGTTTGCTTCAATACTA
>CAMYJZ010000083.1 GCA_947258845.1 uncultured Ectothiorhodospiraceae bacterium
TGCGGATACCAGTAACTCGACCCGGCCAGAAACACGCCACGGTCATCGATCATCCCCGGTGTCTCGCGGAAACCGCGCGCGTATTCCTCACCCTGCTGCTGCAGGGCATGGCGGATACGGCCCCGGTAGCGCAGCACGAAGCGTCTCTGTCCGGCAGGCAGTTCAAGCCGGTAGCGACGCGGGACCAGGTCGGCATCCCGCGCGGGTTGCGCTGGCAGGGCCTCGAGGCGACCCCGGTCACCTTCAAGCACGGGGTCCAGCTCGGGGTGCAGGTGGAACTCCAG
Organism: uncultured Ectothiorhodospiraceae bacterium; assembly: GCA_947258845.1. Lineage (GTDB taxonomy): Bacteria > Pseudomonadota > Gammaproteobacteria > UBA9214 > UBA9214 > CAMYJZ01. The sequence goes on from CAMYJZ010000083.1 coordinate 285, forward strand.
GCGGGTGGCCCCGGCATCCACCCGGGTAACGGTGTCGGTCACCTCGATGCTGTGCTGCTGCGGGTCGAGACGGACCTCCAGCCGGTGGTGCAGCTGGGCCTGCAACGACGCCGGCAGCAGGCAGGCAACCAGCAACAGGCATTGCGGGACTCGCTGCCCGGTCAGTGTGACCTCACCCATGTGCACTCCGAATTCCTAGTACAACACGATCTCGTGGCTCAGGGCCTGGGGCCGCCTGAACCAGCGCCGGCGTTCCACCTCCAGCGTGATGCGGTCACCCGGCATCATGTTCCAGTTAATGAGACGCAGGTCGGCCATGTCGCTGATGGCTTCGCCATTGATGGACAGGATACGATCACCCGAACGCAGGCCGGCCTGCTGGCAGGGGCTGTCCGCCAGGCAATGATCGATCAGGAGCCGGTCTTCCTGCTCGTCGAGCAGGGCACCGAACTTGCCGGAGGGCGGCAGTCTCAGTTCCTGTGGCATCAGCAGGTAGTCCGCCAGTCCCGGTTCCAGCGGGCCGCTCCAGTTATTCAGGATGATGGCGATGTCATCCTGCAGGCGCCGTTGCAAGCGCTGCGGTATCCCGCTGCCATAGGCCAGGTGACCCGTCCCGGCCAGCAGCACCATATTGGTACCGGGATGCGCAGCAAGATAATCCGCGGCCCGCTCTGCCATACCCTCGTCCCAGGCCAGTTGCACCTCGAGAAAACCGTCAAACCCGCGCCCGTCGACCGCGGGATGCGATTCATAAATAGCCCGCAGACGCTCTGCATAGGCCGTGTCGGAATGGTCGATGGCGGCCGGTATCTGGCCACGCTCGGTTTCCGTCAGGCCCCCGATGCCGACGCGGCTCACCCTGTCGGTCAGCTCGACCGGGAGGTTCAGCGCCACCACTGGCAGACTGTTCTCGCGGGCATAGGCCATGATTGGTTGATAGAGACGATAGTCGAACTTCCAGCGACGGTAGTACTCGGTATCGCGCAGCAGGGCCTGTTCATCCAGCCGGCCCGCGATGAAGTCGTCGAGTACGGCCTGGTAGGGTTGCTGGAAGGCTTCCATGCCGATGACCAGGCGCGGGTTGAGGGCATGCAGGCGACGGATAATCTCCAGCTGCGTCAGGTGGTGGTCATAGCGGTCATGGCTCTCGGCAACCAGTACCACCCGCTTACCGGCCAGTTCGGGGATGATGTCTTCCAGATGCGCCGCGGCCTGCAGGTTCAGTACCGGGGTCATGATCACCGGCCGGGTGAGCGCATCAGGCGCATGACCCGCCGGGTGCGCTGACAACAGGGACACCGGCTGCGACGCCTGCACACCGGTTGTGATCAGTGCGAACGGCAGCGATACCAACAGCGGCGCGAGTCGGCGCCACAGGCAACCATAGAATGATTGGCCGGTTTTCATGGCGACAGTACGCACGACCTGAAAATTGTTTCCCGGCAGTGATTGATTGGCATATTCCTTAGTCTCCATCACGGGCAGTTGGTTCCGGCTCAGCCCCGTCCCTGCTCGGCCTTTTCCGCACAGGCAATACACTGGGCGACGGCCGGATCGAAGTCCAGTCGCTTGTGCTCGATCGGCTCGTCGCAGCCGGTGCAGAAACCGAAGTCGCCACGCGCGATGCGACGCAGTGCAGCCGCGATCCGGCGCAGTTCGATTTCCCGGCGCCGGCCGCGTTCCTGTGACATCGCCTGCCCCTGCAGGGCATCCATCCGTGACAGGCGCCCGACACTGGTCTGGTCCAGCTCGACGATCCCGGCCGCTTCCTCGCCGGTCTGGCCGAGACCGGTCAGTTCCTGTTGCATTGCCTCGAGCCGCCGTTTGTATACGGCAAGCTTCCTATCCTCAATCACCCGCGGCCATCCCGCTTCGACCCCTCATACATCTATGGTAACGAATTCAGGGGCCCGGCAGCAGCACGGGCGTACCCAAGCCGGTTCCGGAGGCGTAAACTCGTAAGCGGTGCCTGCCCTGCAGGCAATACTGCGAATTTCCGTACCTGTTGCCCGAAACCTTACCCATCATGCCGGATGATTCAACCACACCCCGACCAGCCGGCCTGTCCCGCCGGGAATTCCTGCTGTTCACGGGGGGTGCACTGCTGCTTGTCGCCTGCGGTGACGGCCTGCGCGGGCGGCGGCCGCGCGTCGGCCTGGCGCTCGGCGGCGGGGGCGCCAAGGGGCTCGCGCACATCCCAATGCTCGAGGCGCTGGATGAGCTCGGGATCCGGCCCCACCGCATCGCCGGGACCAGCATCGGCGCCATTATCGGGTCCCTGTATGCGGGCGGCCTCAGCGGCACCCGGATTCGCGGGCTGGTCGAGCAGTTTTTTGTCAGCCAGAGCGAAAGCGAGCGCAAGCTGTTCGCCCTTCCGCGCTCGCTGCGCTGGCTGGATTTCATCGACCCGGCGCTCGGTTCCGGCGGACTGCTCGACAGCAATGATTTCATCGCCTTTCTCGGCGAGTCCATCCCGGCACGCAAGTTTCGCGACCTCGAGATCCCGCTCAAGGTGGTGGCCGCCGATCTTTGGTCAGGTGCACCGGTGGTGCTCGACTCCGGACCGCTGCTGTCGGCGGTGCAGGCCAGCATGGCGGTCCCCGGTGTGTTTCCGCCGGTGGAACGCGACGGCCGCAAGCTGGTCGACGGGGGACTTGCCAATCCCCTGCCCTACGACCTGCTCCGCGGCGAGTGCGACCTGGTGATCGCCATCGATGTCAGCGGTGACCAGCAACCCGAAGACGGCAAGGAACTGTCCTCCCTGGGCATGATCTTTCACAGCTTCCAGATCATGAGCCATAACATCCTCGCCGAGAAACTGCGTTACCGGCAGCCGGATATCTACATCAAGCCCGACCTGGTGAACATACGCATGCTCGAGTTCTACAAGGCGCGCGAGGTCTTCGAGGGTGCCGTGCCGGCACAGCGCAAACTCGCGCGCGCATTGAGGAACGTCCGCGGTCTCAGCAAGCCGCAACCCGGGTGCAGCCGGGCCACGGCCTAGCCCCCGCCCAAGCCCGTGAACCAGGAAACCGCGCCCGCCTATCAACAACCGGTGGAAGCAGTGCTGGCCCGCCTCGGGGTCCAGGCGGAGCACGGACTGTCACACGCCGACGCGGCCGCGAAGCTCAGGCAACACGGCCTGAACGAAATCACGGAACAGAAACGGCGAGGCTTCCCGCATATCATCGCGCGGCAATTCGCCGATTTCATGATCCTGGTGCTCATCGTCGCGGCGCTTATATCCGGCATCGTGGGGGAACCCCAGGATGCCGCGGCCATCGTCGTGATCGTGCTGCTCAATGCCGTGGTCGGGGCCATACAGGAATACCGGGCCGAGCGTGCCGTGATCGCCCTGCGCAGCATGGCGGCACCGGAAGCGCGGGTGCGCCGCGACGGTCAGGTCAGCTCGATCCCGGCAACCGCGCTGGTCCCCGGTGACATCGTGCTGCTGGAGGCCGGCAACATCGTACCCGCCGACCTGCGCCTGCTGGAGCTTGCCGACCTCAAGCTCGACGAGGCCGCACTGACGGGTGAATCGCTGGCCATCGACAAGGACATCGCGGCCCTGCCGGACAGGGAGCTGGGCGTGGCGGATCGCCGCAACATGGCCTTCAAGGGGACCCTGGTCGCCGGCGGCCGGGGCACCGGGGTGGTGGCGGCCACCGGGATGGACACGGAACTCGGCCGGGTGGCGACGCTTTTGCACAAGCACGAGATACCCCGGACCCCGCTGCAGGTCCGACTCGCCCGCTTCGGGCAGCGGCTCGCCATCGCCGTGCTGGCGGTCTGCGCCATCGTGTTTGTCTCGGGGCTGCTGCGCGACGAGCCCCTGCTGTTGATGTTTCTCACCGCGGTCACCCTCGCGGTGGCCGCGATCCCGGAGGCGCTGCCCGCGGTGGTGACCGTGTCGCTGGCCCTGGGGGCCCGCAAGATGAGCCGGCACAACACCCTCATCCGTCGACTGCCCGCGGTCGAGACCCTGGGCTCGGTGACCTATATCTGCGCCGACAAGACCGGCACCCTGACGGAAAACCGCATGCGCGTGGAAGCGCTCGCTGCCGGCGACGAACAGCGGGATACCCTCCCGGACGCCGCGGACGCCGCCGCCCCCTGGCGACCGCTCGGCCGGGCCATGGCCCTGAACAACGATGTTCATCCCCGGCCCGACGGCGGTGCCAGCGGCGATCCCACCGAGGTCCCGCTCTACCTGGCGGCCGGCACGGCGGGATTCGTGAAAGAGACTCTCGAGGCATCCATGCCGCGCCTGGCGGAACTGCCGTTCGATGCCCGGCGCAAGCGCATGACCACCCTTCACCGCGACGAGGACGGGATCGTCGCCTTCGTCAAGGGTGCACCGGAAGAGGTCCTGGCGGCCTGCAACGACCGGCTGACCGCGGACGGCACGGCCGCGCTGGACCTGCCCGCGCTGCAGGCCGGCGCGGAGCAACTGGCCGGTGACGGTTACCGGGTGCTGGCCTACGCCCTGCGCCGGCTGGAAGACCTGCCGGACGAACCGCAGGCCGAAGCCGTGGAACAGGGGCTCAGCTTCCTGGGTCTCGTGGGACTCATGGACCCGCCGCGCGCCGAGGCCTATGAGGCGGTCAGACTGTGCCGTTCCGCCGGCATCACGCCGGTCATGATCACCGGTGACCATGCCGGCACGGCGCAGGCCATTGCCGAACGCCTGGGCATCGCGACCGAACACGACAGCGTGGTGACCGGCCGGGAACTGGAACAGCTCTCACCAACGGAACTGCAGGCGCGGGTGATTCATACCCCGGTGTTCGCGCGGGTCAACCCGGAGCAGAAGATCAAGATCGTCCAGGCACTGCAGGCGCGCGGTGAATTCGTGGCCATGACCGGTGACGGCGTCAACGATGCCCCGGCACTGAAGCGCGCCGAGATTGGCATCGCCATGGGCAAGAAGGGCACCGACGTGGCCCGCGAGGCGGCGGACATGGTGCTGCTGGATGACAACTTCGCCACCATCGTCGCGGCGGTGTCGGAGGGTCGCCGCATCTTCGACAACATCCGCAAGTTCATCAAGGACACCATGAGTTCCAACTCGGGCGAGATCTGGACCCTGTTCCTGGCCCCGTTCCTCGGCCTGCCCCTGCCCCTGCTGCCGATCCACATCCTCTGGATCAACCTGGTCACCGACGGCCTGCCGGGGCTGGCCTTCACCGCCGAGCCCGCCGAACCCGGCAGCATGCAGCGCCGGCCCCGCCCGCCCGACGAAAGCATCTTCGCCCACGGCATGTGGCAGCATATCGTCTGGGTGGGCCTGTTCGTCGGCGGCGTGTCCATCGCGGCGCAGGCCTGGTCCTGGGGGCGCGGGGATGCCTACTGGCAGACGGTGGTGTTCACCGTGCTGACCCTCTCGCAGCTGTTCCACTCCCTGGAGGCGCGCAGCGAGCGCGAATCGCTGTTCCGCATCGGCCTGACCAGCAACCTGCCCATGCTGGGCGCGGTGCTGCTCACGGTGGCGTTGCAGCTGGCGGTGATCTACACCCCGGCCCTGAATGCCGTGTTCAAGACCCAGCCGCTGCCCCTGTCCGACCTGCTGCTGTGCTTTGCCCTGTCCTCGCTGGTGATGTTCGCCGTGGAAATTGAAAAGTGGCTGATCAGGCGGGGTCGCCTGTATGCCGCCTGAGGGATTGCGAGGAATAGCCCGGGGCGTCAGTTGCCGAGCAGCAGGATGATGCCGGCCGTCAGCAGGGCGATGGCCAGGGTGCGCAGCCCGCTCCACAACCAGAAGCGACCGCTGATCGAACCCAGGAAGATCCCGAGCAGGAACAGCGTGGCAAAGGCGACCAGGATGGCGGACTCCAGCGCTCCCAGCGGCAAACTGAACCCGGCATGGACCAGCCAAAGCGGCGTAATGATGACCAGCGCCATCAGCAGCGGCGCCAGGCCGTTGACCGCAGCGATCAGCAGCGGCACCAGTCGCGCCGCGGCACCGTGGGCGGTGTCCCCGAGGTCACGCACC
>CAMYJZ010000084.1 GCA_947258845.1 uncultured Ectothiorhodospiraceae bacterium
CCAGCTGGATTTCTCCATGCCCGGGCGGCTGGGGGCCCACTATATCGCCGAGGACGGCAGCAAGCAGGTGCCGGTGATGCTGCACCGGGCCATCCTCGGTTCGCTGGAGCGGTTTATCGGGATTCTGATCGAGCATTACGCCGGCGCGCTGCCGCTGTGGCTGGCCCCGACCCAGGCGGTGGTGCTCAATATTACCGATCGCCAGGGCGAATATGCCCTGAAAGTGGAAGAATTCTTGAAAAATCAGGGCCTGAGAGTCAAATCGGACTTGAGAAATGAGAAAATCGGCTTTAAAATCCGCGAGCACACGATTCAACGTATTCCCTATCTGCTGGTGATCGGCGATCGGGAAACAGAAGCCGGTACCGTGGCCGTGCGCACGCGAGGTGGTAAGGACCTCGGCAGTTTTGAACTTGATAAACTTGCCGATGCCCTTGGCCAGGAGATCGCGAGCCGCGGCCGTACTGTTTTGGAGGGTTAGAGCATCGCTGCGAAAAAACTGCAACATCGCATAAACGAAAACATTGTTGCTCCCGAAGTACGGGTTATTAACGAGGACGGTGAACAGCTCGGTATCCTCCCGGTGGTGGAGGCCGTCAAGGTTGCCGGCGAAGCGAGTCTCGATCTTGTCGAGATCGCACCCAACGCGGAACCGCCCGTCTGCCGGATAATGGATTACGGCAAATTCCGGTTTGAGGAAAGCAAGAAGCTCCAGACCGCCAAGAAGAAACAGAAGCAGACCCAGGTCAAGGAAATAAAGTTCCGGCCTGGCACCGATGTCGGTGACTACAAGATCAAGCTGCGCAAGCTGGTCAGCTTTCTGGAAGAGGGTGATCGCACCAAGGTGACGCTGCGGTTCCGGGGCAGGGAAATGGCGCACCAGGAACTGGGCCTTGAACTGTTGCAGCGGGTGAAGGCCGACCTCGAGGAGTACGGTACGGTAGAACAGGAACCGAAGATGGAAGGACGCCTGATGGTGATGGTGCTGGCGCCCAAGAAGCACAAATAGTGACTACGTGGTCATAACAGATTAATTATTTCAGAGAAGGTTAGAGTAATGCCAAAATTGAAAACCAACCGCGGTGCGGCAAAGCGATTCACGAAGTCCGCTTCCGGCGGTTTCAAGCGTGGTCAGTCGCATCACCGTCATATCCTGACGAAGAAGAGCAGCAAGCGTAAGCGTCAGCTGATTTCACCGGCACAGGTGCATGAAGCGGATGTCGCCGCCGTCCGGCGCATGCTGCCGTTCAGCTGAACAGATATTTCCAGGAGTACAAGCAATGTCCAGAGTAAAACGTGGTGTCAACGCCCGCGCCAGCCACAAGAAGGTGCTTGGCAAGGCCAAGGGTTATTACGGTGCACGCCGCAAGGTCTTCCGTGTTGCCAAGCAGGCTGTCATCAAGGCCGGCCAGTATGCCTACCGTGACCGTCGCCAGCGCAAGCGCCAGTTCAGGGCCTTGTGGATCGCCCGCATCAACGCAGCGGCGCGCGAGAACGGTCTCTCCTACAGCCGCATGATCGATGGCCTCAACAAGGCCAATATCGAGGTCGACAGGAAGGTGCTCGCCGATCTGGCAGTCTTTGACCAGGCAGGCTTCAGCGCGCTGGCAGAAAAGGCCAAGGCCAGTCTATCGGTTTAATCACCTTTCCGAACAAGACGAACACAGACGGGTTCGAATGGAAGCAGGGGAAAGGTGGATGCCTTTCCCCTTTTTATTTCAGTCAAATTTAAATTTTGCGCTAATCACGGGTTGAAATCGGGAGCGAATGTCAGGTGTCTGGCCTGGATGAACTGGAAGCGAATGCATTGAACGAGGTTGCGGCCGCTGCGGATGCGGCGGCGCTGGACGCAATGCGTGTCCGCTATCTTGGAAAAAAAGGTCTGCTTACCCAGCAACTCAAGCAGCTGGGCGGCTTGCCGGCCGCTGAACGTCCGGCGGCCGGACAGGCCATCAACCGTATCAAGCAGCAGCTTCAGCAGGCGATCGAGGCACGCGGCCTGGAATTGCAGTCGGCCGCCCTCGATGCCCAACTGGCCGGGGATACGATCGATGTCAGCCTGCCGGGCAGGGGTGCACCGAGCGGCGGCCTGCACCCGGTCACGCGGACCCTGCGGCGAATTGAAAGACTGTTTACCCCGCTGGGCTTCAGTGTGGCGGAAGGCCCGGAAATCGAGGATGACTATCACAACTTCGAGGCCCTGAATATTCCGGCGCACCACCCCGCGCGCGCCATGCACGACACCTTCTATTTCGACGCGCATACGTTACTGCGCACCCACACCTCGCCGGTCCAGGTGCGGGTGATGGAGCAACGCAAGCCGCCGCTGCGCATTATCGCGCCGGGGCGTGTCTATCGCTGTGATTCGGACCTGACCCACACGCCCATGTTTCACCAGGTCGAGGGCCTGCTGGTCGACGAGAACGTCAGTTTTGCCAACCTGAAGAGCGTGCTGGATGAATTCCTGCACCTGTTCTTCGAGCGCGATGACCTGGCGGTACGTTTCCGCCCGTCCTACTTCCCGTTCACGGAGCCGTCGGCCGAGGTGGATATCCAGTGCGTGATGTGTGCCGGCAAGGGCTGTCGGGTCTGCGGCCAGAGCGGCTGGCTGGAGGTGCTGGGCTGCGGCATGGTACACCCGAATGTGTTCCAGTACGCGGGCATCGATAACGAACGCTACACCGGCTATGCCTTCGGGATGGGGGTGGAGCGGCTGGCCATGCTGCGCTACGGCGTCAACGACTTGCGGCTGTTTTTTGAAAACGACCTGAACTTTCTTACCCAGTTCAATTGAAAAACCTCTTTCACCGCAAAGACGCAGAGAACGCGGAGAAAAGAATAAAAGAGCATGAACATGCGGACATCAAGATCTGATTATGTTTTCGTAATTGGCTTTAAGGCTCGATCTTTACAGATAGTTAACTCTGCGTCCTCAGCGACTCTGCGGTGAGTTGCTGTTTTTTATATATAACCTACATTATAAAAGTTATATAACTATATAAATTAAATGAAATTTAGCGAGAAATGGTTGCGCGAATGGGTTGATCCACCGGTCTCGACCGAGGGGCTGGTGGAGCAGCTCACCATGGCCGGGCTGGAGGTGGACTCGGTCGAGCCCGTGGCTGCCGGCCTGGAAGGGCTGGTCGTGGGCGAGGTGCTGACGGTCGAGGCGCATCCCGATGCCGACAAGCTGCGGGTTTGCCAGGTGGCAGCGGGGCAGGACGAGCCGCTGCAGATCGTTTGCGGGGCGCCGAATGTGTGCGCCGGCGGCAAGTACCCGCTGGCGCTGATCGGTGCGCGTCTGCCGGGCGATTTCAAAATCAAAAAGTCCAGGCTGCGCGGCGTGGAATCGCTGGGCATGCTGTGCTCGGCGCGCGAGCTCGGGCTGAGTGATGCCCACGAAGGGCTGATGGAGCTGCCGGCAGAGGCCTCGGCCGGGCAGGACCTGCAGGCGCTGCTGAACCTGGATGACACCCTGATCGAAATCGACCTGACCCCGAATCGAGGCGATTGCCTCGGTATCGAGGGGGTTGCCCGCGAGGTCGGTACCCTGACGCGCTGCCCGGTGAATGCACTGGTGGTCGAAACAGTCCCGGAGACGGTAACAGACAGCCTGGCAATCGATGTGCAGGCACCGCAGGCCTGTCCCCGCTACCTGGGTCGCGTCATCCGCGGTATCGACCCGCAGGCCACCACACCCCTGTGGATGCAGGAACGCCTGCGTCGCAGCGGCTTGCGCAGTATCGACCCGGTGGTGGATGTGACCAACTACGTGCTGCTGGAACTGGGTCAGCCCATGCACGCCTTTGACCTGGCGCAACTCGCCGGCGGCATCCAGGTCCGCTTCGCCAAACAGGATGAACAGCTGATCCTGCTGGACGAGCGTGAACTCACTCTCGACACTGAAACGCTGGTTATTGCCGATCACGAAAAGCCGCTGGCCATTGCCGGGGTGATGGGCGGCATCCATTCCGGCGTCCAGGCTGGCACAGTCGACCTGTTCCTGGAGTGCGCCTATTTCAAACCCGAGGTGATTGCCGGGCGTGCCCGTCAGTACGCCATGCACACCGATTCGTCCCACCGCTTCGAACGCGGCGTGGATCCGCAGCTGCAGGTGCGTGCCCTGCAGCGGGCAACGCAGCTGCTACTGGAGATCGTGGGTGGCCAGGCCGGGCCGGTGGTTGAAGTCGCGGCAGCGGACTATCTGCCGCAGCACGCACCGATCAGTCTGAGAACAGAGCGCATCCAGCGGGTGCTGGGCATGCTGCCCGAAGCGGCCGAGGTAAGCGATATCCTCGAGCGACTCGGGATGCAGGTGACGGCGACGGGCGCTGGCTGGCAGGTCATACCGCCTTCCTTCCGTTTCGATGTCGCTCTCGAGGCCGACCTGATCGAGGAGGTCGGGCGTGTCTACGGTTACGACAAACTGCCATCCCAGCCTTTGAGCGGGGCGCTGGACATACAGCCGGTTCCGGAAACCGAGGTGTCCATCGAAGCTATTTCAGACCTGCTGGTGGCGCGCGGTTACCAGGAGGCTATTACCTACAGTTTCGTCGACCCGGAACTGCAGGTAACGCTGAACCCGGAGATGAAACCGATCCCGCTGGCCAACCCGATTTCATCGGAAATGGCGCAGATGCGTACCAGCCTCTGGCCCGGCCTGCTGAAGGCGGTGATCTACAACCTGAACCGGCAGCAGAGTCGCCTGCGCCTGTTTGAACACGGACTCAGGTTCTACTCGCAGGGGAATAAAACCTGTCAGGACCACGTCATTAGTGGGGTGGGCGTGGGTACACGTGCACCTGAACACTGGGATGGCCAGGCAGCGCCTGCGGACTTCTATGACCTGCGGGCCGATGTCGAGGCCATCCTGTCCCTGGCGGGGCGCTCGACGGCCTGTCAGTTTGTGGCGGCCGTTCATCCCGCGCTGCACCCGGGACAGTCGGCGCTGATCAGGTGTGCAGGGACTGATGCCGGGTGGCTGGGGAAGATCCATCCGTCGATTGCCAATCAGCTGGATCTGGATCCGCAGACCTTCCTGTTCGAGCTGGAATATGCCCCGATCAGGCACGGCGAGCTGATGCGATTCCGGGAAATCTCCCGCTTTCCGTCGATCCGGCGGGATCTCGCGGTGGTGGTGGATGCCGGCGTACAGGCGGCGGCGCTGAAATCCACTGTCAGCGAGGCGGCAGGCGAGCTCCTCAAGGAGATCGTGATATTCGATATCTACCAGGGGAAGGGAGTAGAAACAGGGCGAAAAAGCGTCGCTTTTGGCTTGATTCTACAGGATTCTTCCCGCACACTTACGGATGAAGAGGTCGAGGCTGTGGTCACGGGGGTGATCGAAAGTCTCAGGGGGACATTTCAGGCAACACTGAGAGAGTAAAACCATGGCATTAACCAAGGCCGATATGGCGGAAAGACTGTTTGATGAGCTTGGGCTGAACAAGCGCGAGGCCAAAGAGCTGGTGGAATTGTTTTTTGAAGAGATCCGCGTGGCGCTGGAGAAAGGGCGCCAGGTGAAGCTCTCCGGATTTGGCAATTTCGACTTGCGCGAAAAGAACGAACGCCCGGGACGTAATCCCAAAACCGGCGAAGAGATTCCGATCTCGGCACGCCGCGTGGTCACCTTCAGGTCCGGACAGAAACTCAAAGCGAAGGTAGAGGCCTATGCTGGAAGCGAGCAATAACGACGAGCTTCCAGCCATACCCGGTAAACGCTATTTCACCATCGGTGAAGTCAGTGAGCTATGTGGCGTAAAACCACATGTGCTGCGTTACTGGGAACAGGAATTCCCGCAGTTAAAACCCGTCAAACGCCGCGGCAACCGGCGTTACTATCAGCGCCAGGATGTCCTGATGATTCGTCAAATCAGGAGTCTGCTGTACGAGCAGGGTTTTACCATAGGCGGTGCCCGCCAGAAGATGTCCGGTGAGGATGCCAGGGAAGATGTCACCCAGAGCCAGCAGATCGTCCACCAGGTGCGGCTCGAGCTCGAGGATGTCCTGCAGTTGCTGAAGCGCTAGCCCGGACCACCGCAGTTTCTATATAATTCCAGTTCAGATCCAATCGGGGCGTAGCGCAGCCTGGTAGCGCACCTGCATGGGGTGCAGGTGGTCGGAGGTTCAAATCCTCTCGCCCCGACCAATTTTTCAAAGGCTTAGAACAT
>CAMYJZ010000085.1 GCA_947258845.1 uncultured Ectothiorhodospiraceae bacterium
CTTGGTCCCGGGGCGCCGGCGCATGGTCAGGACGATGGCGGCGATGATGGCGACCAGCAGAATCACCGCGGCGATCTCGAAGGGGTAGACATAATCGGTGTACAGGACGCTGCCCAGTTCCCGGGTATTGCTGTAATCGGCCCCGTGGCGCGCGGGGATGGCCACGGCATCGGCACCGAAGTTACGCGCCCTCACCACCAGGAACATCTCGATCACGATCAGCGCCGCCACACTCAGCCCGACCGGCAGGTACCTGATAAAACCCTCGCGCAGCGGCGAGACATTGATGTCCAGCATCATCACCACGAACAGGAACAGCACCATGACGGCACCCACGTAGACCAGCACCAGGGCGATTGCCAGGAACTCGGCCTCCATCAGCAGCCACAGTCCGGCACAGGTAAAGAAGGCCAGCACCAGGTGCAGGGCAGCATGCACCGGGTTGCGCACCGTTATCACGCGCACGGCAGCGTATACCAGCACCGTGGCAAAGAAATAGAAAATGAAGCGCTCGAAGTCCATAAGCCTTACCTGTAGGCCGCGTCCTGCATGCGGTCTTTCGCAATCTGCTCTTCGTACTTGTCGCCGATCTCCAGCAGCATCTGCTTGGTCATGACGTTCTCGCCGCGGTTCTCGAAGCTGTACTCGAAGTTGCGGGTCTCGACGATGGAGTCCACCGGGCAGGATTCCTCGCAGAATCCGCAGTAGATACACTTGAACAGGTCGATATCGTAACGTGTGGTGCGGCGGGTCCCGTCGGCACGCTCTTCCGCCTCGATAGTGATCGCCAGCGCCGGGCAGACCGCCTCGCACAACTTGCAGGCAATGCAGCGCTCCTCGCCGTTGGGATAGCGCCTCAGGGCATGCAGTCCCCGGAAGCGGTTCGACTGCGGGGTCTTCTCCTCCGGGTACTGCACCGTGATCTTGCGCTTGAAGAGATAGCGTCCGGTCACGCCCAGGCCCTTGCGCATCTCGCTCAGCGAGAGGCTCTTCAGGAAATTTCCGAATCTGTCCATGTCAGCTTGCCTCAATCGAACCAGGGGCCGATACCGGCCATCACGGCGGCGCCTTCCACCACCAGCCACACGATGGTAATCGGGATGAACACCTTCCAGCCCAGCCGCATGATCTGGTCATAGCGATAGCGCGGAAAGGTGGCACGCAGCCAGAGATAGAAGAACAGGAACAGCGAGGTCTTGGCCAGCAGCCAGAACACGCCCGGTACCCAGGTGAACCAGGATTCAATCCAGGTGCCTTCAAACGGTGACAGCCAGCCACCCAGGAACATCAGTGCGGCCAGGGTCGCAAGCAGGATCATGTTGGCGTATTCGGCCAGGAAGAACACCGCAAAGGCCATGCCGGAATATTCCACGTGGAAACCCGCGACGATCTCGGACTCGCCCTCGGCCACATCGAAGGGCGCGCGGTTGGTCTCGGCGACGCTGGAGATGAAATAGATGATGAACAGCGGGAACAGCGGCAACCAGAACCAGTGCAGCAGACTGCCCTGCTGGGCCAGCACGATCTCACGCAGATTCAGACTGCCACCGGCAATCAGCACACCCACCAGGGCAAAGCCCATGGCAATCTCGTAGGACACGATCTGGGCCGCGGAACGCATGGCGCCAAGGAAGGCGTACTTCGAGTTGGTCGCCCAGCCGGCGATGATGACACCGTAGACCCCCATGGAGGTCAGCGCCAGGATGTACAGCAGGCTGGCATCGATGTTTGCCAGCACCAGGGTGTCGGTGAACGGCATTACGGCCCAGGCCGCCAGCGCCGGCGCAAGTGACAGCATGGGGGCGATCAGGAACAGGAAGCGGTTGGCGCTGCTGGGAACGATGATCTCCTTCATCAGCAACTTGAGTGCATCCGCAATCGGCTGCAGCCAGCCGCGCGGCCCCACCCGGTTCGGTCCGATGCGCACCTGCATGTAGCCGATGATCTTGCGCTCGGCATAGGTGAGATAGGCCACGGCCAGCATCAACGGCGCCACGATGGCGACGATCTTGAGGACGATAAAGACCGGTTCCCTGATTAATTCCCAGATTTCGACCATGACTGTTCTTCAGTTACCTGTTTATTCACGCTCGATGGTGACCGGCCCATAGCTCGGCCCCAGCCCAACCGTTGCCGGGATAGCGGCCGGCAGCCACACGCAGCCCGCGGGGACACGCTCGTCGATTTCCACTGCCAGCGTGATACTGCTGTCACCCTGCAGGACCCGGATGGTGTCGGCATCCCCCACCCCGCTCTGCCCCGCCTGTGCCGCACACAGGCGCACACTGGCCCGCGCCGCATCCGGCGTCTGCTGCAGGGAGGCGGCACGCCGCACCAGGGCGTCGGCCGAGTGGATGGGCACATCGCCGATGCGCTCCAGTCCGCTAATGGTGGCGGCCGCGGCAACCGCGCCCTGCGCCGAACCGATGGTCGCGGACACGGCATCGACCCTGCGTCGCAGTTCATCGCGCACCTGTTCGCTGCTGGTGTAGTCGAAGCCCTCGAGCTCCAGCAGATTGCCCAGCACGCGCAGCACCTTCCAGCCGGGGCGACTGTTTGCGTAGGGTGAGGCAACCCCGGTAAAACTCTGCCAGCGCCCTTCCGCGTTGACGAAGGTGCCCGAGGTCTCGGTGAACGGCCCGATCGGCAGCAACACGTCCGCATTCGCCTTCATGGTCTCGCTGGCCCAGGGTGCGAGCGCGACCACAAACCCGGACGCGGCCAGCGCTGCCGTGGCAGCAGCGCTGTCCCAGCAGTCATATTCCGGCTCCACACCCAGCAGGATGCAGGCCTTGCGTGGCTCGCTTAACTGCTCGCGTGCCGTCAGTCCGGTCCCGTCACAGGCCTCGCCGGCCGGTCCGCGGTGTGGCAGGACACCCGCCAGCCAGCCACCGACACTGTTGGCAGCCTCGGGAAGCTCGCCCGGGACGGCGCCGCTGGCCCTGGCGATCACGGCGGCCAGTGCGCGCAGCAGTGAATATTCCGGATGTGCCACGGCGCCATTGCCCAGCAGCACGGTGGCCTCGCCGGCGTCCCTGAGGGCCCCGGCGATGGCGCGCTGGGTATCATCCGGGGTCGCGTTGCTGATCAGCGCGCGCACCGCCTCCCCGGCCGAACTGCCGGCATCCGGGAAACAGGCCGCGATACCTGCCAGGGTCTCCGCCATGCGTGACGGCGGCACGATGGTACGCGCGTGCACCTCAAAGTTGAACTCGTAGTCCACCGGGTTAACGAACATCACGGCGCCACCGGCCAGTGCCGCCTTGCGCAGCCGGTGTCCGGCAAGCGGTTGTTCCTTGCGGGTATTGGAGCCGATCACCAGCGCCGCCCCGACGCCCTCCAGCTGCTCGAACGACTGGCCCAGCGACGGGCTCAGCGGGACGCTGTCCTGACCGGTGAAATCGGCCTGGCGCAGGCGGTGATCGATGTTATTGCTGCCCAGGCCACGCGCGACGGCCTGTGCGAGGTACATCTCCTCCAGCGTGGCCGCGGGTGACACCAGCATGCCCAGCTGTTCGCTGCCGTGCTGCCCGGTCTGCGCCCGGATGCCGTCGACGGCGGCCTGCAGCGCCACGTCCCAGTCCGCCTCCTGCCATTCGCCATCGACCTTGACCATGGGTGTGGCCAGGCGGTCGGCACTGTAGAGGCCCTCGTAGCTGAAGCGGTCACGGTCTGACAGCCAGACCTCGTTGATTTCCTCGTTCTCGCGCGGCACCACGCGGATCACATCGCCGCGCCGCGTGTGCACGAACAGGTTGGAGCCCACCGAGTCATGCGGGGCGATGCTGGCGTGCTGCAGCATCTCCCAGGCGCGCGCCTTGAAGCGCGACGGCTTGGCGGTCAGTGCGCCCACCGGACAGACATCGATGACATTGCCGGAGAGCTCGGATTCCAGCGAGCCCTCTATATAGGTACCGATCTCCATGTTCTCACCGCGACCGGTGGCGCCCAGTTCCGTCTTGCCGGCCACCTCGCTCAGCATGCGGATGCAGCGCGTGCAGTGGATGCAGCGGGTCATGTCGGTCACGATCAGCGGACCGATGAACTTGTCCCTGACCACCCGTTTTTTCTCGGAGAAACGCGACACGCCGCGGCCATAGCCCAGCGCCAGGTCCTGCAACTCGCATTCGCCGCCCTGGTCGCAGATCGGGCAGTCCAGCGGGTGATTGATCAAAAGGAATTCCATCACCGCCTTTTGCGCGCCGCGGGCCAGCTCCGAGCCGGTAAAGATCCTCATACCGTCGGCCACCGGCGTGGCACAGGCCGGCAGGGGTTTCGGCACCTTCTCCACCTCGACCATGCACATGCGGCAGTTCGCGGCGACGGAGAGTTTCTTGTGGTAGCACCGCCGCGTCGGCCACCTCGATGATCATGGCGCCCTTGCGGGCCTGCAGTGTCCGGCCATCGATCTCGATGGTAACGGCATCTTCCGGCGGGATCTCGGGCCGCGCGCTCATGCCGCCGCTCCTTCGGTGGAAGTACCCTCGCCCACCATGCAGCACTTGTGGGTGATGTGGTACTCGAATTCCTCGCGGAAGTGTTTCAGGAAGCTCTGCACCGGCCAGGCCGCGGCATCACCGAAGGCGCAGATGGTCTTGCCCTCGATCTGGCCGGCCGCGCTTTCCAGCAGGTCGAGGTCCTCGGGACGTCCCCGGCCCTCCTCGATGCGCTTGATGACACGGTACATCCAGCCGGTACCCTCGCGGCAGGGCGTGCACTGACCACAGGACTCGGCGTAATAGAAACGCGCTACCCGCATCAGGGCGCGCACCATGCAGGTGGAATCGTCCATCACCATGACGCCGCCGGAACCCAGCGCGGAACCGGCCTTGGACAGAGCGTCATAGTCCATGTCGGTTTCCATGACGACATCGGCCGGCATCACTGGCATCGACGAACCGCCCGGAATGACCGCCTTGAGCTGGTGGCCGTCACGCACGCCGCCGGCCATCTCCAGCAGTTCCCGGAAGGGGATGCCCATCGGCACCTCGAAGTTGCCGGGCCTGTTGACGTGGCCGGAGACGGAGAAGATCTTCACGCCGCCGTTGTTCGGCTTGCCGAGATTGAGGAACCATTCGCCGCCGTTGCGCATGATGGCCGGAACCGATGCCAGGGTCTCGGTGTTATTGATGGTGGTGGGCTTGCCGTAGAGGCCGAAGTTGGCCGGAAACGGCGGCTTGAAGCGTGGCTGGCCCTTCTTGCCCTCCAGGGACTCCAGCAGCGCGGTTTCCTCGCCGCAGATGTAGGCACCGGCGCCCAGGTGGCCGTGGCACTCGAAATCGATACCTGAGCCCTGCAGGTCGCTGCCCAGCAGGCCGGCCTCGCGCGCCTCCCTGAGGGCCTGCTCGAAGCGCTCGAAGGGTTCGTGGTGGAATTCACCGCGCATGTAGTTGTAGCCCACGGTCGCACCCATGGCATAGCCGGCGATCGCCATGCCCTCGACCAGGGCATGCGGATTGAAACGCAGGATGTCGCGGTCCTTGCAGGTGCCCGGCTCGGACTCGTCGGAGTTGCAGACGATGTATTTCTGCACCGGTGCATTGCGCGGCATGAAGCTCCACTTGAGGCCGGTCGGGAAGCCGGCACCGCCGCGGCCACGCAGGCCCGACTGCTTGACTTGCTCGATGATGTCCTCGGGCGGGGTCTTTTCCCGCAGGATCTTCTTCCACGCCTCGTAGCCGCCGACCTTGAGGTAGTTCTCCAGGGTCCACGGTTCATCGAACTGCAATGTGGCGAAACAGACCTGTTCAGTCATGCCTTACTCCAGCGCGTCCAGGATCTCGTCCACCTTCGCGGTAGTGAGATGCTCGTGATAATGTCCATTGACCGTCATCATCGGACCGCCGGCACAGGCGGCCAGGCACTCCTCTTCCAGCTTGAGGGTGATGCGGCCATCCGCCGTGGTCTCGCCCAGCCTGATGCCGAGCTTGTTCTCGACGTGCCTGACGATGTCGCCGGCACCGCACAGCATGCACGACAGGTTGGTGCACAGGGCCACCATGTTGCGGCCCACCGGCTCGAGTTCGATCATGGAATAGAAGGTACCGACCTCGTACACCCGAACCGGCGGCATGTCGAGGTAGTCGGCCACCGCGTCCATCAGCTCGCGGCTGACCCAGCCGCTGTTTTGCTGCTGGGCGATCTGCAGGGCGCTCAACACCGCGGACTGCTTCTGGTCGGCCGGATACTTCTCGACCCAGGCATCGATGCGGGCGCGTGATTCCGCGCTCAGCAGCCCGGCCTTGCGTTGCTGTATCTGGCTTGCCATCAGCGGTCGATCTCCCCGAAAACGATATCCTGGGTACCGATCACGGCGACCACGTCCGCCAGCATGTGGCCACGTACCATCTCGTCCAGCCCGGAGATATGGGCAAAACCCGGTGCGCGGATCTTCATGCGATAGGGCTTGTTGGCGCCGTCGGAAACCAGGTAGACACCGAACTCCCCCTTGGGGTGCTCGATACCGGCATAGGCCTCGCCGGCGGGAATGCAGAAGCCCTCGGTAAACAGCTTGAAGTGGTGGATCAGGGCCTCCATGTCGGCCTTCATTTCCTCGCGGCGCGGGGGCGCCAGCTTGGGATCGTCCAGCATGACCGGGCCCGGGTTGGCGCGCAGCCACTTAACACACTGGCGGATGATGCGGTTCGACTGGCGCATCTCCTCCATGCGTACCAGGTAACGGTCATAACTGTCACCTTCGGTACCGACAGGAATATCGAAATCCACCCGGTCGTAGACCTCGTAGGGCTGTTTCTTGCGCAGGTCCCATTCGATGCCGGAGCCGCGCAGCATGGGACCGGTAAAGCCCATCTGCATGGCGCGTTCCGGCGACACCACGCCGATGCCGACGGTGCGTTGCTTCCAGATGCGGTTGTCTGTCAGCAGGGTCTCGTACTCGTCCACGTAGCCGGGAAAACGTTCGGTAAACGACTCAATGAAATCCAGCAAGGAGCCCTGACGGTCCTCGTTCTTGCTGTCGACCTCTTTCTTGCTGTGTCGCATCGAGGTCGATGCCTCGTATTTCGGCATGGTGTCGGGCAGGTCGCGGTAGACGCCACCCGGACGATAGTAGGTGGCGTGCATGCGGGTACCGGAGACGGCCTCGTAGCAGTCCATCAGGTCCTCACGCTCGCGGAAGGCGTACAGGAAGATCGTCATCGCACCGACGTCGAGGCCATGCGCGCCGATCCACAGCAGGTGGTTCAGGATGCGCGTGATCTCGTCGAACATGACCCGTATATACTGGGCGCGCAGTGGCGGCGTGATACCCAGCAGTTTTTCCATCGCCAGTACATAACCGTGCTCATTGCACATCATGGACACGTAATCGAGGCGGTCCATGTAGCCGATGCTCTGGTTGTAGGGCTTGCTCTCGGCAAGCTTCTCGGTGGCACGGTGCAGCAGGCCGATATGCGGATCGGCGCGCTCGATGACCTCGCCGTCCATCTCCAGGACCAGGCGCAGCACGCCATGGGCCGCCGGGTGCTGGGGACCGAAATTCAGGGTGAAATTGCGTACCTCTGGCATGCCTTACTCCGCCTGTTCCGTGGCCGTCGCTTCCGCGTCGGTATCACCGTCATCCTGCTCCCCGGCCGCGGGTACATTCGCGGCACGGATCACCTTGGGCACCAGTACCCGCGGTTCAATCGTAACCGGCTGGTAGACGACACGTTTCTTCTCGGCATCGTAGATCACCTCCACATTGCCGCTCAATGGGAAGTCCTTGCGGAACGGATGCCCGATGAAACCGTAATCGGTCAGGATGCGACGCAGGTCCGGGTGGCCATCAAACAGGATGCCGTACAGGTCGAAGGCCTCGCGCTCATACCAGTCGGCGCTGTTCCACACCGGGATCACCGAGGGCACCACCGGCAGATCGTCGTCCGGGGCGAACACCCGCAGACGCATACGCTGGTTATTGGCCACGGACAGCAGGTGGTAGACCGCGGCGAAACGGCGGGTCTCGGCCGGCCTCTCCACTGCCAGTTCATCGGTCACGACCGCCAGGTGGCCGGCGGTCCGGGCGTCCACGCCGCGACTGAAGCCGCTGCCGGAAGACTCCTCGGTGGCCCATTCGTCCTGGCCGTAGTTGGCATAATCGATACCGCACAGGTCGATCAGGATCTCGAAACCGAAGGCCGACTCGTCCCGCAGTGCAGTGGCGACCTCCAGGAGATCCCCGGGCGCGATCTCGACCGTGACCTCACCCACCCTGACGGCGACGGATTGCAGGCTGTCACCGAATCGATCCTGCAGTTGCGCTGCCAGTGCATGAATATCGGACATGGATTTCGACCCTTAACGGGCAATCGTGTTGGTTCGACGGATCTTGTTCTGCAGCTGCAGGATGCCGTAGATCAGTGCCTCTGCCGTCGGCGGGCAGCCGGGCACGTAGATGTCGACCGGCACGATACGGTCACAGCCACGCACGACGGAGTAGGAATAATGATAATAGCCACCGCCGTTGGCGCAGGATCCCATGGAAATCACCCAGCGCGGCTCGGCCATCTGGTCATAGACCTTGCGCAGGGCCGGCGCCATTTTGTTGGTCAGCGTGCCAGCCACGATCATCACGTCCGACTGCCGCGGACTGGGCCGGAACACTACACCGAAACGGTCGAGGTCGTAGCGCGAGGCACCGGCCTGCATCATCTCGACGGCGCAGCAGGCCAGGCCGAATGTCATCGGCCACATGGAACCGGTACGCGCCCAGTTGATCAGCGCGTCGGCCGTGGTGGTGACATAACCTTCTTTAAGTAAACCTTCAATGCCCATTTAAAGCACCACTCCTGCTGAGATAGCCTCGCTCGCGGATATGCGCATCCCCGCTGGCCGCTCCCGGCATCCTGCCTCTCGCGGCACTCGTACATCCATGTACATTGTGCGGGGCCCCTGCTTGCTGCTCGCTCGGGCTATTCCCATTCCAGCGCACCCTTCTTCCACTCATAGATAAAGCCGATCACCAGGATACCGAGGAATACCATCATGGAGATGAAGCCGAACATACCGATGGATTCCAGCACCACGGCCCAGGGAAACAGGAAGGCAATTTCCAGATCGAAGATGATAAACAGGATGGCCACCAGGTAGTAGCGCACATCGAAGCGCATGCGGCTGTCCTCGAAGGCCTCGAAACCGCATTCGTAGGGAGAGAGTTTTTCGCTGTCCGGCTTGTGGGGTGCAAGCAGGAAGCCTGCCAGAACCGGGATGACGCCGATGGCAATTCCGATTGCCATGAAGATAAGGATTGGCAGGTAATTTTCCAGCATCTAACAGCGGCCTCGCGCACCCGGTTGCAGGATCCCGGTGCAGTTCAGATGACTAGTTCTTATTCACGCCCGAAAAAAGCCTGTGAAGTCTAGGCCAGCGACACATCCAGTGTCAAGTTCGAGAGCATGCATTATTACTATATATTTCAGACAATTAGCTCATTCTTTAGGGGTATAAAAAAACAGCATAATCACCTCTTGAAACCGCGCAAGCGGGCGCCTTTCCAATTCCCGGCAGCCGCAAACACAATGCCGGCAGGACTCACACAAGCTGTTTGGTGCCGATGGCCGGAGTCGAACCGGCACGGCTTGCGCCACTGCCCCCTCAAGACAGCGTGTCTACCAATTCCACCACATCGGCTTGCTATCAATGCGTCCGCGGGAACGCAGGCTACTCGGGTAAATCCTCCGGCCCGGCCGGCACATCGATCGCAACGCCCGGTTGCGTCGCTTCCGGCAGGTCCTGCGGAAGATCCGTCGGTAACTCCGCGCTCTCTGCCTCAAGCTTTTCGAGGGTCCCGGCAATCTCCTCCTGTTCGGTCACCCTGCGGGTATCGACCGCCTGCTGTTCGATCTGGTCGGCCAGGCTTTCACTGGTCTTGCCACTGTCACGAACCAGGGGCGAGGCAATCAGCAGACAGTTGATGAAGAAGACCGCCGCCAGTATGCCGGTGGCGCGGGTGAAGAAGGAGCTCGAACCCTGGGAACCGAACATGGTGCCCGATGCACCGCTGCCGAAGGCCGCGCCCATATCGGCGCCCTTGCCCTGCTGCAGCATCACCAGGGCGATGATGCTGATGGACACCAGAATTTGCACGACCAGCAAGAATGTAAACATAGATAGTACGACCGTCAGTTCAGGTTCTGTTACGAATCGGCCTCAGGCATTACCCGCCCGGCCGATGGAGAGAAATTCATTCGCGTCCAGCGAGGCACCGCCGATCAGGCCGCCGTCGATATCCGCCATGGCGAATAATTCAGCCGCGTTGCTGCCTTTGACACTGCCGCCGTAGAGGATCTGCACCTTTTCGGCGACCGCGGCATCCTCCCTGGCGATCATGCCACGGATGAAGGCATGCACGTCCTGCGCCTGCTGCGGGGTCGCGGTCTTGCCGGTACCGATGGCCCAG